>JALWOP010000307.1 GCA_027083445.1 Planctomycetota bacterium
CGACTCACCCTCATGCCCTCCCTCAGCATCTTCGGCGCCCAGTGGGGTGACGAAGGCAAGGGCAAGTTGATCGACGTCCTCGCCAGCGACCAGGACTACGTCGTCCGCTACCAGGGCGGCGCCAACGCCGGTCACACCGTCGTCGTCGGCGACGAGAAGTACGTCCTCCATCTGATCCCCTCCGGAATCCTCCACCCCGGCAAGTGCAACATCATCGGCGGCGGAGTGGCCGTCGATCCCCTCGGACTGCTCGAGGAGATCGACGGCCTCGCCGAGCGTGGGATCGACGTCACGCCCCAGCGCCTACGTCTGGCGGCCGGGGCGCATGTGATCTTCGAGCACCACAAGCGTGTCGATGCGTTGGCGGAGCGTTGGAAGGGCAAAGGACGGATCGGCACGACTGGGCGGGGGATCGGGCCCTGTTATGCGGACAAGGCTGCACGCACCGGCCTACGGGTCTGTGACCTGATCGATCCCGAGCGTTGCCACCGGCGCCTGGAGGCGGTGCTGGGTGAGAAGAACGCCCTGCTCGAAAGCTGCGGCGAGCCGCCGGTCGATTTGGAGGACGAGTTCGAGCGTTATAGTGCCGCAGGCGATCGCTTGCGTCCCTTCGTCGGAGATACGGGGGCGGAGCTGCGGGCGGCCTACGACGAGGGGCGTGCGATCCTTTTCGAAGGTGCTCAGGGCGTTCTGCTCGACATCGACCACGGCAGCTATCCCTATGTCACCTCCTCCAACACCGGTGTGGGCGGAGTCGCCAGTGGTGCCGGCTTTCCCCCGCGGCGCATCGATCGTGCCTTGGGGATCGCCAAGGCCTATACGACCCGGGTGGGCGAGGGTCCCTTCCCGACCGAACTCCTTGGAGCCGAGGCCGAGACCCTGCGCGCGGCGGGTCATGAGTATGGAGCAACCACCGGGCGCCCCCGGCGCGCGGGCTGGTTCGATGCGGTTGCCGTACGCTACGCGCTCGAGCTCTGCGGAGCCGACGGCTGGATCGTCACCAAGCTCGATGTCTTGACCGGCATGAGCGAGCTTCCGGTCGCGGTCTCCTACCGTCTGGACGGTGCCTGTTTCGAACGTTTCCCCGCACACCTGGCGGACCTGGGGGTGCTCGAGCCGGTTTATGAGACCCTGCCCGGATGGGATGAGGACATCTCGGAGGTGCGCCGTTTCGAGGATTTGCCGGAGAATGCTCGGCGCTACGTCGAGCGGCTCGAGGAGTTGGTCGGTTCGCCGGTGTGCATGATCTCCGTCGGCCCGGCCCGGGATGCCGTCATCGACCGCGCACAAGGGTAATGAGTCGGCCTCCGATCCAACGTCCCGAGCTCGACGGCCCCTTTCCCGAGCACATTGCCATCATCATGGACGGCAATGGGCGCTGGGCGACCGAGCGCGGCATGTTGCGTGTCCAGGGGCACACGGCCGGCGTGCAGTCCGTGCGCGAGATCACGACCGAGTGCGCGCGCATGGGGGTGTCGAGCCTGACCCTCTATGCATTCTCAGTCGAGAACTGGAGGCGTCCGAGCACCGAGGTGCGCTACCTGATGCGGCTCCTGCGGGTCTTCATGCGCACCGAGCGGCGTACTCTGCTCGACAATGGTGTGCGTCTGCGCTGCATCGGGCGGCTCGAAGACCTGCCCGCGCCCGCTCTCAAGGCCCTGCGCCGGACCGAAGAGCTGACCGCGGAGGGCGACGGCATGCTCCTGCGGCTGGCCCTCTCCTATGGCAGCCGCACCGAACTGGCCGACGCCCTGGCGGCTGCGACGCGTGATGCGCTCGCCGGGCGGCTCGACCCCGACACGATCGATGAGGAGACTCTGCGCCGTTATCTCTACGATCCAGAGACCCCCGACCCGGACCTGATCATCCGTACGGCGGGGGAGTTGCGCGTCTCCAACTTCCTGCTCTGGCAGATGTCCTATGCCGAGCTCTATGTGACCGACCTCTGCTGGCCGGAGTTTCGTCGCGAAGAGCTCCTGGCTGCGATACGGGCCTATGCGGGTCGGCGACGCAAGTACGGGGGGCTGCTTCCCAAGGAGGAAGACTCCGGCGCCCGCGCGGGGCGCGGCAGCGCATGAGCACCTCCCGGCGCAGCTGCATCCTGCGGCGAACCAGGGTGGGCGGCATTCTGAGCTTGACCCTGGTCCTCATGCTGTGGCTTGCCGCGGCTCCCTGGGGCGTTGTCTTCGTCGCCCTGGTGGGGGCGGTCCTGGCGAGTCTGGGGGTCGTCGAAGCACGCCGCATGACCACCCTGCCCGACCCACGCAGCGTAGTCGGGGCGCTGGGGGCGATCTGGGTCGGTACCGCTCTGGTGATTGCGACGGGGTGGCGGGGCTTCCCGCTCTCCCCCCCTGCCGGCGCAGAGGCGCGGCACCTTTGGAGCCTGGGCCTGGTGGTGGGGGCCTCGCTCTTCATCGCGGCCGGCGCCGCGCTGCCCCTTCGAGGGGATTTTCCCAGACGCATCCTGACGATCCTCTGGCTGGCGGTTCCCCTGCCGCTCCTCGGCTTGGTGCGACGCTGGCTGGGCTGGGAGGGAGTTGCGGCTCTCGTCGTTCTGGCCAAGGTGGGCGACATCGCCGCCTACTACGGGGGCCAGGCCCTCGCCGGGCCCCAGGCCCACCACCCCTTCCCGCACTTGAGTCCGGGCAAGACCACGATCGGCTGCGTCTGTTCCCTCGTCGTGACCACCCTCTGCGGTGCCTCCCTGACCCAGGTGGGCTGGCTCCCCGCAGCTCCCTCGAACCCCTGGCTCGGGGCCCTGGTGGGGGCCCTGGCCGGGGCTCTGGTCAACCTGGCGGCCCAGGCGGGGGATCTGCTCGAGAGCGCGGCCAAGCGTAGGGCGGGAGTCAAGGACTCGGGGAGCTGGTTCGGACCCTCGGGGGGGATGCTCGACCTGGTCGACAGCCTGCTCTTGGCCGTTCCCGTGGCCGCTCTGGCCTGGCCCTGGTTGCTCGCGGGCTAACGCCGGGGTGGGAAGGGCGGACTGCGGCTCGATGGGCCCCCAGCCCCATGAACGGGGGTTCACCGCCCTCGTCGGCGAATCGCCTTGAGCGGGCCCGGTCTTGGGAGCACCATACGCACCCGCGCTTCCCGGAGACGTTCGACGGGCACCTCACCTTGGCAGAGATCACCATTCCGCTCCAGTCCCACGACGAGGCCATGCTCGTCCTCGGGCCCTACGATCGATTCGCGAAGCTCCTGCGCCAGGCCCTCGATCTCGAGGTGCACGTGCGGTCGGGCAATCTGTTGCTCAAGGGCACGGATGAGTCGGTGCAACTCGCTCAGCGGCGCATCGAGCATGTACTCGGCAAGACGCGCAAGGGGCGTGAGCTCGGCGTACGCGAGATCGAGGCGATTCTCATGGGCCAGAGTGCTCCGCGGGGAGCGCAACGCACCCCCGATGACGTTGTCTTCCAGGGTGGAGGGCGGGGTGCCGACCCGCTGCGGGGTCGCCTACGCATACGCCCGGTCGAGCCGCGCAACGAATCCCAGCGCCGTTACCTGGAGTTGATCGAGAAAAACGCTCTCGTCTTCGGTCTGGGGCCGGCTGGGACGGGCAAGACCTACCTTGCCGTCTCCGCCGCGGTCCGGCGTCTGCGCAGGGGAGAGGTGCGGCGGTTGATCATCACCCGCCCCGTCGTCGAGGCGGGGGAGCACTTGGGGTTCCTGCCGGGGGACCTCCAGCAGAAGCTCAATCCCTACATGCGTCCGGTCTATGACGCACTCTTCGACCTGATCGACGCGGAGGACCTGGTGCGTCTCGAAGAGGCCGGCGTCATCGAAGTCGCTCCCCTGGCGTACATGCGCGGACGCACCCTGGCCCAGGCCTTCGTCATCTTGGATGAGGGACAGAACACCACCCTGGGGCAGATGAAGATGTTTCTCACGCGCATGGGCGAGGGATCCCAGGTCTGCGTGACCGGTGACCCCTCCCAAAACGATCTGCCTCCGGGTCGGCGCAGCGGTCTGGTCGATGCCGTGCAGCGACTGCGGGGGTTCGAACAGGTCGGTGTCCAGGAGTTCACCCCCGACGATGTCGTGCGTCACCCCCTGGTTGCCCGCATCGTGCGTGCCTACCAGGCCCCCGCACGGGGCGAGGAGGAGGAGGGGTGAAGCCCGTGACCGTCTCCCTGGGGCGGCGGCGCTATCTGCGGCGAGTCTCACCCCAAAAGGCGCGCTCGGGGAGCACCGCGCCCCGGCGAGTCGAGCCGGCCCAGGGGGGTGAGAAGCTCCTGGTGGCCGTAACCGCGGCAGGGTTGGCGGTCCTCGCCGTCGGTTGGGGCGCGGCCGATGGAGCGACGGCTTGGGCGGCGCTCCTCGGTCTGGCGGGAATCCTCCTGGTCGCCCTCATGCGCTATGTGCTCGACCTTCACCCACGGCTCATAGAGAGTTTGGGACGGGTTCTGGCCCTGGCCCTGGTCCTCCTCCTACCCCTCATGGGACTCGCCCTGTGGGAGCTCTTCTTGGAGGCTGCCGATCCCACCTGGCTGCCCCTACCCCTGGTGGCGATGGTCGTCGCCTTGACCCTGGGTCGGCGGGTCGCCTTGGAGAGCGCGCTCGGGGCGGGCGGGCTCGTACTGGCCTACCTCGCCATGCGCGAGCGCCAAGGGGCGGATCTGGCCGGTCTGACCGTGGCGGTCATGGGCGGGGTGGTTGCCGCCCTGGCCTGTACGCGGGTCCGTCGCCGTGCGACCCTGGTGCGTGTGGGCCTGCTCGTCGGTTGCGCCCAAGCCGCGCTGGCGGCCTGCTTTCTGCTCCTGCGCTCCGCCCCCCTGGAGACGACTCGGCTGCTCCTCGCCCTGCGCCTGATCCCCGCGGGGATCGTCGGCGGGGTCTTGGTCACCGGGCTCCTGCCGTTCATCGAGTCGCTCTTCGACGTGACGACCGACATCAGCCTGCTCGAGCTTGGCAACACCCACGAGAGTCCGCTGCTGCGCAAACTCCTGCTCGAAGCTTCGGGCACCTTCCACCACTCCTACATCGTCGGCCTACTCGCCGAGGCCGCTGCTGAAGCGATCGGAGCCAATGCCCTCCTCGCAAGAGTCGGCGCGCTGTATCACGATGTGGGCAAGCTCAACAAGCCCCACTACTTCGCGGAGAACTCTCCCGAGGCTCGCGAACGACACAAGACGCTGACGCCCGAGATGAGCATGCTGGTCCTCTCGGCTCACACGCGGGACGGCATCGAGCTGGGACGCTACTACGGGTTGCCGCAGGCTCTCTTGGACTTCATGGTCGAGCATCACGGGACGACCTGCCTGGAATACTTCCACCAGGCCGCCGTTTCGCGACGCGGCAAGGAGAACGTCAGCGAGGCCAGCTTCCGCTACGGTGGTCCGCGACCGCGTAGCCGGGAGACCGCGATCGTGATGATCGCCGATGCGGCGGAAGCCATCTCACGTCAGATGCCCGAACCCAATCGGCCTCACCTCCAAGAGATGGTGCACGCCGTTGCGATGAAGCGCCTGATGGACGGACAGTTCGACGAGTGCGGCCTCACCTTGTCGGAGCTGGCGCGCATCGAGGAGGCCTGCGTGCGTGTCCTCTGCGCGATCTATCACACGCGGCCGACCTATCCCAAGGGAGAGCCCCATCCCCTCGATCTGGCTCACCGCCGCGCGGGCCCTACCCCTGCGCCGACCGGATGAGCGCTATCGTCGAGGTGTACTGGGATCTCTCCGGAGAGCGGCCCCTGAGCGACGAGCGCGTGCGAGCCGTTGCCCGCGCTGCACTGAGCCACGGGGGCAGGGAGACACTCGAGCTATCGATCGTGATGGTGGACGATAAACGCTTGTGCGAGTTGCACGGGCGCTTCCTAGGCGACGAGAGTCCCACGGATGTGATCTCCTTCGATCTGGGAGAGGAGGGGGCTGGTCCGGGCGGAGAACTCTATGTGAGTGTCGAGCGTGCGCAGGCACGGGCGCTCGAGCGGGGTGTAAGCCCCGAGCGCGAGCTCGCGCTCTACGTCGTCCACGGTGTGCTGCATCTGTGCGGGTTCGACGATCACGACGAAGAGGATCGAGCCGCCATGCGGCGCGCCGAAGCACGGGTACTCGCGCAGCTCGGCTTTCCTCCTGATGATGCGCCCCATGAACTCGGGGCCTGAAGGGGCCTCGGGGGGCCTGCGCCAGAGAAAACCCGCAAAAAATCTCTGCTCTTCGCGGTGCAAGCCGGCGCGGGAGAAACTGCCGTATTCCGGCGCCATTGACGGAATAGCAGGCGAATTCTGCTCGCAGGCCTCCCACACGAGTGGGCTGCAAAGGGCCAGTCGGCAAACCGATGCTTGAACCCACCTGCTCAGAAGGGGTATCCAAGCGTTCCTCTACGACGCTTCGCCTCCCGCCGACCCGGCGAGACCGACATCTCTGGGTCAGACGGCCGACCGAAGAAACCTTGGAGACCACCGCAGACAAGAGCCCCCCTGGGAGGGAACCCGCAGGTAACGGGACCCCCAAGGTGTCGGGCACACACCAGAGCCTCTGGGGCGAGTACCACTCGTCTCCGGGAACCGCTACGCGAAACGCCCTGGTCGAGGCCTACCAGCCTCTGGTCAAGGAGATCGTGCGGCGCTTCGCGGGACGTTTGCCGCGCAGCGTCGACCGTGGAGATCTTCAGACCGCCGGGAACATGGGGCTCATCTCCGCCGTGGAGGGGTTCGACCCCGAGCGTGGCGTGCGCTTCGAGAGCTACTGCGAGTTGCGCGTGAAGGGAGCTCTGCTCGACGAGCTGCGCACTCAGGATTGGCTGCCCCGACCCTGGCGCAAGCGTGTCGAGGAGCGCAAGCGAGCTACCGAGCGTTTGGTCGGCCGACTCGAACGTCCGCCCACCGATGCGGAGGTGGCCGAGGAGATGGGCCTGGACAGCGACGAGTTCCAGCACCTCTTCGGTACCGGGCTTCCCACCGCGCCAACCGGTTCGATGAATGTCGACGAGGGAGACGGCGAGAGTGCGCCGATCCTGGATGTCGTGCCCGACACCCATGGCGAGGCTCCCGGTGATCGCCTGACGCGCGACGAACTGCTGCAACTGGTGGCCCAGAAGCTCTCGGAGCAGGAATACCGCATCGTCTACCTCAAGTACTGGGAAGAGCTGCCGATGCGGGAGATCGGCGAGCTGACCGGCCTCTCGGAGTCGCGTGTGTGCAAGATCCATGCGCGCATGATCGAGCGTCTGAAGGACCGCTTCCGGGTCGACGTAGCCGGCGAGTGAGGCTGACCGGGGAGGGCCCTCTTCTTGATGCGGGGGTGCAGGGCTGGGGAACGTCTCCTGCGCCGAAGAAACCCCTGCACCGAAGAAAAAGGAAGCCCGGGGCAGAGCCCCGGGCTTCCAGATTCCCGGCGGGGCCGCAAAGCGGCCCTTCGATCGCGATGTGTTCAGCGAAGACGCTGAGACACTCCCCCTTGCGATCCATCGGCACACAGCCGGACTACCGGGAAGCGCGCGGGCAGGGTTGTCCCCACTTCCCTGTCGCGCGCGACTCCTCCCATGGGGCTCAGCACGCTCTGTCCCCACGGAGCGGCGAGCCTCCTTCCTCCTTCATCGCGGGCTCGGGGTCCCCACACCGAGCACACGCGTTCCGAGTCGGCCCCCACGACCCCTGTCATCGACGCGGGCCCTGCGGCCCGCGGAGGCACACTGCAGGCCACCTCGCCGGCTGCACGGCGTTCCAGCGTGCGTCGCTGTTGCCCGTGATCTGTCGGGGCGAGGTGGGGATGGGTCATGGTGGCTGGTGGCTGGCTCTCGATTCGTTCCTGGCCCGGCCGGTACCGCCCCGAATCCGGCAAGCCGAACCCGGGGCAGCGGCAGGTAGGAAGAGGAATGAGCTCTTCCGACCCAGAATCACCGACCGAGGCGGGACTGAATCCCGTCTGGCCCCTTGATGACAGATCCTGGTTCGGATCGACGACGTTCGGTAACCCGGCGGCCCGCAGGGGGCCCGTGGCTTTGCGCCCCGGCCTCGCGGCCGGTTTGCCCTTGTCGCGCCATCGCGGAGCGGGGGGAGAGTAGCTTCGAAGTTGCATTTAGGCCAACGCGCTCCCATCATCGCTACCGGAAACGTCTTCCATGTCTTGCAAGTCTCTGCAAATACAACTCTTGTGACGGGTCGGGGCTCTGGATTCTCAGGTCGAGTCCCCCGGCAAGACGGAAGGATTTTCGCTAGGGTCTCGGGATGATGACCGCGCTTCTCTTGCCCCTGCTTCTCGCCGCTCCCCTCCGATCTCCAATCGAGCGTCCCCGGCTCCTGGTCGTCGTGGTCATCGATCAGTTCGTTCCGACGCACTTCGAGCGCCTGGAGCCTGCCCTGGATGGAGGCTTGGGGCGTCTGTGGCGTGAGGGACTGGTCTTCACCGAAGCGCGTCTGCCCTACGCGGCGACCGAGACCGGCCCGGGGCATGCGACGATCGCCACCGGCTGCCTGCCGCGCACCAGCGGTATCACCGGCAATCTCTTCCTCGACAGGGGGGAGCGGCGCGTCCACTACTGCGTGAGCGATCGCGGGGTTCATCCGGTGCCGGAGGGGACGCCGGGTGGGGGAATCTCCCCTGCGAACCTGCGGGTTCCCACCCTGGGGGATCGCTTGCGCGCCAGCGATTCCGCCAGCCTGGTCTTCAGCGTCTCGGGCAAGGACCGCGCTGCGACCTGCCTGGGCGGACGGCTGGCCACGGCCGCGGTCTGGTGGGACTCCCGGGGCGGTGGCTTTGTCACTTCGAGTGCTTGGGGGGAGGGGGTGCCCGAATTCGTGCGTGCCTGGAACGGGGGATGGCGCGAGCGTGCCGAGGGCTGGCGCTGGGAGTGGTCCGATTCCCACACGCCCGAGTCCCTGGGCGCGGCCCCCGACCAACGCGAGGGAGAGGTGAATCTCCTCGGTCAGGGCTCGACCTTTCCCTATGACCTGGGTGGAGACGTGGGGGCCCTGCCCGGTCGGGTGATGCAGTCCCCCCTGGTCGATCGCTTCACCTGCGAGCTGGCGCGGGCCGCTGTCGATTCCCTCGACCTGGGTGCGGACGAGGCGCCGGATCTCCTGGCCCTCAGCCTCTCGGCCTGCGACATCATCGGCCACGCGGACGGACCCCGGTCCGAGGAGGTGACCGACCTCTTGCTGCGGGCCGACGACGCGCTGGGGGAGCTGTTCGACCACCTCGACCAGACCGTCGGCGAGGGACGCTGGGTGGCGGCCATGACTGCCGACCATGGTGTGTTGCCCCTCCCCGAGTCCGTGGAGGGGGGACGGCGTATCACCCGAGCCGAGTTCGGCGCCCTGGAGGATGCGGTGCGCGCTGCGCTCGAGGAGCAGCTTGGGGAGAGCGCCCCCCGGGTGCGTCCGCTTGGCAACGCCCTGAACCTCGACCCCGTGGCGGGGGTCGATGCCAGGCTCGCCCGAGCCCTAGCCGCCAAGGCGGCGAGCAGTGTGGAGTGGGTCGCAGCGGCCTACACCTATGACCAGCTCCTCGGCAGCGCTCCTCCGCCCGAGGACGATCCCTACTGGCCGGCCTACCTGGCGAGCTTCGACCCCCTTCGCTGCCCCGATGTGCTGCTGCGGCTCGTGCCGCGTGCGATCTACACTCCGCTGGGAACGACCCACGGTTCGCCCTACGAGTACGACCAGCGCATCCCGCTCATCTTCCTGGGTCCGGGCTTCTCCGCGGAGCACCGCGGGGGTCCGGCCAGTTCGGCCGACCTCGTACCTACCCTGCTCGGGCGCGTCGGCATCGGCGCGCGTGGAGTAGACGGACGCGATCTCCTGGGGCGGGACTGAATTCCGCACCGGCCCCGCAGTGCGGGCTAGGAGCGGGCGGCGTCGTAGATCGCGAGCACGCGGTCGACCAGGGCGGGGAACTGGTCGAGGGGCACCATGTTCTTGCCGTCCGAGGGGGAGCGGTCGGGATGGGGATGCGTCTCGAAGAAGAGCCCGTCGACCTCGCCCGTCGCGACCGCCGCACGGGCCAGGGCCGGGACCCGTGTGCGATCTCCTCCGCTCGCCCCACCGAGGGCGCCCGGCTCCTGGACCGAGTGGGTGGCGTCGAATACGACCGGGTGTCCCGTTGCGGCCAGGTGATGGAAGCCCGACATGTCGACGACGAGTCGTCCATAGCCGAAGCTCGTTCCCCGCTCCGTGAGCAGCACCCCCGCGTTCCCCGTGCGCGTGACCTTCTCGGCCGCGTGGCGTAGGTCCCAGGGGGCGAGGAACTGGCCCTTTTTGATATTGACCACCGCGCCGGTTTTCGCCGCTGCGAGGAGCAGGTCGGTTTGGCGACAGAGGAAGGCCGGGATTTGCAGGACGTCAACCGCCTGGGCGGCGGGAGCGCACTGAGCGGGGTCGTGGACATCGGTCAAGACCGGGATGTCCAGGTCGGCGCGGATCTCAGCCAGCCAGGCGAGACCCTCATCCTGGCCTACACCCCGTCCACCATCCAGGCTGGTGCGGTTGGCCTTGTCGAAGCTGGCCTTGAAGACGAAGGGCAGACCACGCTCCCTGAAGATGTCGCGCAGGCACCCCGCGATCTCAAAGGCGAGCTCGCGCTCCTCGAGTACACAGGGTCCCGCAATGAAGAAGAGCTGATCGCGGCCGAGTCGCGTGCCTCGGATTTCTACCGGTCGGGGGGAAGGGTCGTTCACGGCTCCATCTTGACCGATTCGCGGGTGCTGCGCGTAGGATCTCGGCCATGGCGTTGACTTTGGTTCTTGGGGGCACCGGGTTTCTGGGGGCTCATGGGGTGGCGGCGATTCATGCTCGAGGTCGGGCTCTGGCCACCCTGGCCGAGCCACAGGGCCCCCCCGTGCGTGGCATCGGCAGGTATCCGGACCAGGCTCCCGTCTTCACCCAGCCGCGGCTGGAGGGGCTCTACCTGGCCCGGGACCTGGCCCCCCCTGGGGCGGCGCGGGAGCTGCTCGAAGAGCTGGCCCCCGCGCGAGTCCTGAACTGCGCGGCACTCTCCCGCATCGCCGACTGTGAGGCCGACCCGGCGCTGGCGCTGCGCCTCAACAGCGACCTGCCCGCCGAGGTCGCCCGCTGGTGCGCGGAGAGTGGCGCGCGTCTGGTGCACGTCTCGACCGACCTGGTCTTCGGTGCCGAGCCGCCTCCGCCGGGGGGCTTTCGGGAAGAGGACCCGCCGGGCCCCCTCTCGGTCTACGGGCGGACCAAGGCCGAGGGGGAGCGGGAGCTGCTCGCCGCCTATCCCGGGGCCCTGGTCGTGCGCCTACCCCTGCTCTACGGCAACAGCGGCGGACGGGGGCTTGGGGCCTCGGACAGTCTCCTCGAGGCGGTTCAGCGGGACGAGCATCCGCCTCTGTTCGAGGATGAGTGGCGTACCCCGCTGGAGGTCAGTGCGGCTGCCGCGGCGCTGGCCGAACTTTTGGAGGGCGAGGAGCGCGGCCTCCTGCACCTCGCCGGTCCCGATCGGGTGAATCGCCTCGAGCTGGGCTTGGCCGTGCTCCGCGCCATGGGGCTCTCCCCTGACGCGGCTCTGGCCGAGGTGAGCCCCTCCTCCCGGAGAGAGGCGCCTGGCTCAGAGCTGCGTCCAGCCGATGTCTCCCTGGCCGCCGACCGAGCACGGCGCCTGTTGGACACCTCCCTACCCGGGGTCGAGGATGGAACTCGACGCGCGATGAGCTGAGCTTGACCCCCCGGGGCGGGGCGGCTCCACTGTCGGCCCCCCGGGCCGGGGAAGCGGCCCATCAAGGAGTACGCATGGACCTTTCGACCCGTTACACCCCCTCCGAGATCGAGGGGCCGATCTATGACGCCTGGGAGGCCAGCGGGGCCTTTCAACCGCCTCCCGAGGGAGAAGGCTCCGGCAGGGCCTTCACCGTCGTCATCCCTCCTCCGAACGTGACGGGTCGGCTGCACATGGGGCACGCCCTGAACGGGACGATCCAAGACATCGTCATTCGCCATCGCCGCATGCGCGGGTTCGACACGCTCTGGATTCCGGGGACGGACCACGCCGGTATCGCAACCCAAGCCGTGGTCGAGAAGAAGCTCTATCAGGAAGAGGGCAAGACACGCACCGACCTGGGGCGCGAGGCCTTCCTCGAGCGCATCTGGGCCTGGAAGGAGGAGCACGGCGACATCATCCTGGATCAGTTCCGGCGCCTGGGCTGCTCCTGCGACTGGACGCGCACCGCCTTCACCATGGACGAGGCTCTCTCCCATGCCGTGCGGGTGGCCTTCGTGCAGCTCTGGAAGGAGGGGCTGATCTATCGGGGAGCGCGCCTGGTCAACTGGGATTGCGTGCTCGAGACGGCGGTCTCCGACGATGAGATCGAGATGGTGGAGCGCAAGGGCAAGCTCTGGCACCTGCGCTACCCCCTCACCGACCGACCGGGAGAGTTCATCGAGGTGGCCACGACCCGACCCGAGACGATGTTGGGGGACACCGGGGTGGCGGTACATCCCGACGACGAGCGCTACCGGCACCTGGTCGGCAGTACCTGCGAGTTGCCGCTGGTCGAGCGGCGCATACCCATCGTCGCCGACGACAGCGTCGACCCCACCTACGGCACGGGTGCGGTCAAGATCACCCCGGGCCACGACCCCGCCGACTACGAGCGCGGTGGACGTCACGGTCTGGCGATGATCAACATCCTGGAGAAGGACGGCACGATCGGTGCCGCGGGGGGCCGCTTCGCCGGTCTCTCCCGGGAGAAGGCGCGCGATGCGGTCGTCGCTGCGCTCGACGAGCTGGGGCTTCTCGGCGAGATCGAGGAGATCCGTCACAACGTTCCCCTTTCGGATCGCTCCAAGTCGCCGATCGAGCCCCTGATCTCCGAGCAGTGGTTCGTCAAGATGGAGCCCCTGGCTGCACCGGCGATTCGGGCCCTCGAGCAGGGTTGGCTGAACTTCCGACCCAAGCGTTGGGGCAAGGTCTATCTGCACTGGCTCGAGAACGTCCAGGACTGGTGCATCTCACGCCAGCTTTGGTGGGGGCACCGTATCCCCGTCTGGTACGACGAGGATGACGTGCCGGTCGCCTCGGTCGAGGACTTGGAGCTCGGAGCACCCCACCCGGAGACCGGCAAGCCTCTCGTGCGCCGGGACCCGGACGTGCTCGACACCTGGGCTTCGTCCTGGCTCTGGCCCCTGGCCACTCTGGGTTGGCCCGATACCCACGCCCCCGACCTGGCGCGCTTCTATCCCACCCAGTTCCTCTCCACCGCTTCGGAGATCATCTACCTGTGGGTCGCACGCATGGTGATGGCGGGCTATGCCTTCCTACCGGAGCGTCCCGAGCCCGAGCGCAATCCCTTCCACACCTGCTACATCCACGCCACCGTGCTCGACGGCAAGGGCAAACGCATGTCCAAGTCGGCGGGCAACGGCATCGATCCCCTGGACATGATCCAATCCTACGGGGCGGACGCGGTGCGACTCTCCTTGATCCTGCTCACCAAGGAGGGGCAGGACATGCGCCTCTCACCGGACCGCTTCGAGCAGGGGTCGCGCTTCTGCAACAAGGTCTGGAACGCGGCGCGGTTCGTGATGATGAACCTGGGCGGGGAGCGCAGTGATGTCCCAGCGACCCTGGAGGACCGCTGGATCCTCTCGCGCCTGGCGCGCGTCACCTCTCTGGTCGGCGACGCCCTGGACGAATACCGTTTCAACGACGCGGCGAGCGAGCTCTACCGCTTCGTTTGGAACGAGGTCTGCGACTGGTACCTGGAACTTTCCAAGGGGCGCTTGACCGGAGAGGATGCCGCCAGTGCCGCCGCGGCGCGCGGCGTCTTGACCCGCGTTCTCAAGGACAGCCTGGCCCTCTTGCACCCGTTGGTGCCCTTCTTGAGCGAGAAGCTATGGGGCATGCTGCACGAGGTCCTGGACGAACCCCTGCCCTGCCTTCTGATTCGCGCCCCCTGGCCGACGGGCGAGGGACTCGTTCGCGACGAGGCTGCGGAGGAGGAGATGGCCCTGCTGCAGGGCGTGGTCGGAGCGGTGCGCCAGGTACGTAGCCTGACCATGGTCGGCGAGCGTCGCCCCTTGACCTGTCTCGTGGCCGCCCCCCGCTCTGACGAGCGTCAGGCGATCGAGCGTGGCGCGGCAGCGATCAGTGGACTGGCCTACCTCGACTCCCTCACCGTCGAGGAAGCACCCACTCGACCTCCCTCCTCGGCCGTCTCCGTGCATGGGAACATCCAGGTCTTCGTGCCCCTGGGGGACGAGGTCGACCTGGCCAAGCTGCGTGAAGTACTCGAGAACCGTGCCCGTAAGGCGCGCGGTCAGATCGAGGGCAGTCGCAGGAAGCTCGCCAACGAGAAGTTCGTCAGCCGGGCGGACCCGGCGATCGTCGAGCAGGAGCGCGGCCGTCTGGCCGACCTAGAGGTCGAACTCGAGCTGCTCGAGCGCAACCTGGAGGGCGTCTGAGTCTCTGACCCCACTGGGGCGGCCCCTGCGAGTGGAACTCGCAGGGGCCGCTTGCATGTAGCGATTGGCTTCAGGTCTGCCGCCTAGCGGCGCCACTTCTTCTCCCAGTAGTCATCCCCGACCCGCAGGTCGAAGGAGAAGGGCAGCACGTGGCGGCGAATGCGGGTCGGTAGTTCGGCCTGGACTCGCAGCCAACGCTGGGTGATCTCGATCGTCTTGCCCGGATTGGCCGGATCCTCGACCTTCTTCGGCTTGTCGATGGGGGAGAAGCCCTGCTCACCCTTGCTCTTGCCGAAGACCAGGTCTTCGATGGCCTGGTGCCCGACCACCTCGCCGCTCTTGGGGTCGATGAAGAGCAGGTTGGGGACGCTGGTGTCGAGGATTCCCTCCCAGGAATCGTCGCTCTTGGAAGCCTTGGACTGCCCCTTCTCGGCGGCATCCCCCTCGCCCGCTTTCTCGCTCGCTGCGGCGCGAGACTTGCCGGGGCCTCGGAAGGCGATCAGGTAGGTTCCCGCCGGGAGCTTGGGTTCGAGTACGGGGAAGCTCAGGGTTAGGAAGCCCAGGTGTTGCGGTTCGACCAGGCTCGCCTTGTGGAAGGGCACGTCTCCGGTCTCCTCGAGGGGTGTGCGGGGAACCAGGGCGAGGTGCTCATAGCCGGTGATGACCTCATAGCCCTTGGGGTGCCCCTCGGCCCCGGGGCTGGACTGCCACAGGTCCATGCCCATCACACTGTCGAGGTCGTAGGAGAGTCCCGAGGGGCGTCCGTCCGCATTGCGCAGGTCCATGTTCCAGACGTGCTCGACATAGTCCCGACAAGGCTTCAGCGTAGCCGCCAGGCGGAAGCCGAGGGCGTTGGTGCGTTGATCGCGGTCCGAGCCCCGGCGGACCGTGCAGCGCGCCGCCATGCGGGAGTTTTGGTAGGAGCCGCTGACGACGACCCGCTGGTTGCCGTCCCAGCGGGGGACGGGGACCGTGACCTTCTTGCGTTGGCCGGGGACGCGGTACTCGTTGCGCTTGAAGCCCGGGTAGGGCTTGTAGGGGCTGGTGGTCCACTCCCAGACGTTGCCCGCCAGGTCGAAGATTCCATCTCGCGAGGCACCGGCGGGGAAGCTGCCAACCGGGTAGCTGCGGCTGACGCGTTTCATCTCGCTGGTGGCGCAGTACTTACCGTCCTCCCACTCATCTCCCCAGGGGTAGGGGTCCTTGGTCTTGCCGCGCGCCGCGTTTTGGAACTCGAACTCCGTCGGCATGCGTACTCCCGCCCAGCGGCAGTAGTTCATGGCATCCTGATAGTCCACGTTGACCACCGGGCGCAGGAGGTCGGCCTTGGGGACCTCCCACTCCTTGCCCTCCCAGTTCTCATCCCACCACTTGTCCTGATCGAATTTCAGACCGATCACCTTTTCGCCCGCTTCGCGGCGCTTGCGTAGGTCTTCGAAGAAGGCCTTGCGCGCCTCTTCGACGGCGGCAGTGGCCCAGGTGACCGGGGGCTTGGCGCCGGACGCACGCACATAGGCGGCGTACTGCTCCTGGGTGACCTCATTGACCCCCATGGCGAAGGGGGGCAGGCTCATCTGGTGCTGGGGGGTTTCGGCGTCCAGGGCGCGCACCACCGTCTGCGCCTCGGCCATGTCCGCGACGAGTTTTTCGATCTCCTTGACCGATGAGCCGATGGTCGTCCGGCCTCCGGGGAGGGCGACCATCCCCGGGGGCGGCGCGGCGGTTCCGTCCTTGGGAGCGGGGAACAACAGGGCGGTGGTGAAGAGCAGGGGGAGAATCAAGTGTGCGCCTCGCAGGATCGAGGGTTCAAGGATGCCGGAGGAGGAGGGTGTCCCCTGATAGTCGGGGAGGAGCCGGTCGTTTCGCCCTCCGTGGAGGGCGGACAAGGATAGCGGGGGGCGGCGGGGGTGCAATCGCGACCCCGCCGGCCCCCTGCTCCCCGACGACCCGGCCACTGTCCAGTTCATCGAAGAGCGGGCGACGACTCTCGGGGTCGATACCACCCAGATCAATCAGGGACTCGAAACAAGCGCGATTTTCGGGGCGGACCCGACCCAAGTCTACGAAACTCTCACCACGGATACGGAAGACCCCGACCCTATCCTCGGCGG
>JALWOP010000308.1 GCA_027083445.1 Planctomycetota bacterium
TGATCGCGGAGGGGCTGAAGCGGCTATTCCGTGCGGAGACAGCTCAAGAGGCGCGTGAGAAGGGTCATGCGCTGATGGACGAGATGGAAGCGAAGGCCCCGAGGGCGGTGGCCTGTCTGGAGGACGGGCTGGAGGATGCTCTGGCGGTGCTGGCACTGCCGGAGAAGTACCGCCGGCGACTGAAGTCGACCAACATGCAGGAACGGCTGATCCAGGAGATACGACGGCGGGAGCGGGTGATCCGGATCTTTCCCAACGAGGACTCCGCCCACCGGCTCATCGGCGCCCTGCTGGCCGAGATCCACGAGGAGTGGCAGGGCCGACGGTACTTGGAGATGAGCAACTTTCACGAATGGTGGGAAGCGCAACAACCTTCCGACCGAAAGGAGGACAAGGTGGTCGGCATCGACCACTGAACCCGACGCGATATCAAACCTGCGAGAGGAAATTTACAGCAGAATTGGGACTTGACCTGAGTGGATCAGGCTTGGCAGCGGACGTTGTCCAAGTTCTGATCAAGGGGTTCTAAGGGCAGTCCCTCCGAGGTATAGCAGGCCAGTCTTCTGGGGCCGTGGAAGAGCGCCAGTGAGCCATCGGGATAGCGATGGACCCGCACCTTGGCCTTGACGTAATGACGCCGGTAGTGATCCGCAGGGATCTGCAGGGTCAGGCCTTCGAAGCGGACGCAGTTGTCCTTGTTGACCGTGCGCTCGTACTGTTCACAGAGGATGTCATCCAGCCCTGGCCCGATGAAGGGCACGAAGGCCGAGCCCTCGACGGCGGGTTTGACGGAGAACTCCCGGTTGAAGGCTGGCAGGTAGTGTTCTCTGAGGTAGCGGTTGGCGGCCTCCAGGGAGGTGATGCCCTGGGCGGCCAGCTCCCTGGGCAATCGGTTCTGGTGGGTTGAGAACATCCGCTCACAGCGCCCCCTGGCCTCGGGAGAGTAGGCGGGGATCATCTCGATGCCCAACTGCTTCATGGCCCGCCCGAACTGGGTGAGGTTGTG
>JALWOP010000309.1 GCA_027083445.1 Planctomycetota bacterium
AGCAACGAAGGGCTCTGGACCTGCTCAAGCAGATCGCGGTGTAGTCAGAACCGCGACCACCATGTCGCTCGCAACCATCGAGGCTGTGCGGACTTGGGCTGGGACATCCCGTCGAACTTCAGTCTAGGAGGTGGGTGGCGAAGGAGTGACGGAGGGTGTGGCAGGTGGCGCGCTTGCGGATGCCTGCTTCGCGGACGGCGGTACGGACGGCTTTCTGAATCGCAGTCTCGTGGAGGTGGTGGCGGCGACGCTCTCCGGTCTCTTGGTCGCGGTAGATCGAGGTGGCGGGGAAGACCCATTGCCATTGGGGGCTGCGGGCGGCGCCGGGGTACTTGCGGGCAAGAGCGTGGGGAAGCTCGACCCATCCGGCTCCCCTCGCGAGGTCTTGGACGTGGAGCGCGAGGCTCGCGCGGATGTGGTGGCGTAGCGCTGGAATCGAGGTTGACGGGAGGACGGCGCGGCGGTCGCGGTCGCCCTTGCCGGAGCGGATCGTGAGGATGCGCTTGTCGAGGTCGACGTCCTGGATCCGCAAGCGCAGGGCTTCGAGGAGGCGTAGGCCGGCGCCGTAGAGGAGGGAGGAGACGTCCCTGGGTGTTCCCTCGAGATGGTCCAGGAGCCGGCGCACCTCGGCGCGGGTGAGGACGACGGGGACGCGACAGCGGATCGGGGCGCGGATCAGGTCGTCGAGCCAAGGGAAGTCTCGACCCAGGACGTCGCGGTAGAGGAAGAGCAGGGCAGCGAGGGCCTGGTTCTGGGTCGAGGCGCTGACTTTGGCTTGGGTGGCGAGGTGGCTCAGGAAGGTGGCGGCGTCTCGGGAGCCCAGCGTGAGGGGGTGGCGCCAGTCGCACCCTGCCAGGAAGCGGCGGATCCAGCCCCGGTAGGCCTTCTCGGTGCGGCGGGCGAGGTGGCGGGTGCGGGCGGCAACGTGGAAGGCGGTGGCGAGCTCGGGGCCCCAGCGGTGGGCTGGGGCGGTCTGGTCGGCCAGGGCGCCGGTCGGAGGTGGGG
>JALWOP010000310.1 GCA_027083445.1 Planctomycetota bacterium
CTCCCCGGCTCCACGCCCTGGGGGGAGAGGGAGAGGGCGCGTCGAACCGCCGGGCCGGGCGGACGGCCCAGCTCGCGTTGAAACAGATCGCGACAGGCCTCGGCCGCACCCCGCGCGGCATCCGGGCGACCCTGGTCGAGGTGCGCGGCAACCAGCCGTGCATGGGCCAGCTCGTCGAGGGGGTCGATCTGGATCCACTCGCGGGCCACGTCGCAGCGCTCGGGCGGCGCGAGCTTCTCGGAGCCGGCCAAGCGGGAGAGGATGTCGACGCGCAGGTTGCGCACGCGCTCCCTCTCGCCGGTCAACCAGTGGTGAAACGCAAAGCTGTCCTTGGGGTCGACGTCTTCGAGCAGCTCTCCCTGAAAGCACCTGCGCAGCTCCTGGAACAACTCCGGCTCGAACTCCGCGTTCGCGAGGCGCGCCTCGACTTCGAAGAGGTCGATCGCCAGTCCCTCTGGGTCGAGGGAGACCGAGCTGCGGTCGGCCGCCAGGCGTCGGCGGCCCAGGTCGACCAGGGGGCGCAGTTTGGAGAGGCTCCACCGCAAGCCGGCGCGGGGATCCGCGGGCCCGTCCCAGAGCAGGTCACAGAGGCGGCTGCGGGAGTGGGGTCCGCGCTCGATGAGCAGATAGCCGAGCAGCGCCCGGGTCTTCTTCGAGGCCGGTAGGGGGAAGCTCTCCCCATCGACCGAGGCCCCCAGGCGTCCCAGGAGCCGAATCTTGATCTCCGAAGACACGACCGGGTCGATTATCGGCCTTTTCAATGCTCCCTACAACGCTGGTTCCAACGGGCTGGGTCGAAGGTGTGCTCCGTCGGCGGGGATGTTCCCGGCGGCACCACCCATGACTCAAGATCAGGACACCAAGATGGCAACCACCACTTTCGACCCCGTGAAGTTCAAAGAGACCACCCGCGCCCAGTGGCAGAACGCCGCCAAGGCCTGGAACGACTGGGGGGGGCTGCTCTCGCGCTGGCTCGGGCCGGCGACCGAGCGCATGCTCGACCTCGCAGGGGTAGGCGAGGGGTCCCGCGTTCTCGACGTCGCCGCCGGGGCGGGGGACCAGACCCTCACCGCCGCCCGGCGCACAGGTCCCTCGGGACGGGTCCTGGCGACCGACCTCTCCCCGGCGATCCTCGATTTCGCCGCCCAGAACGCCTCGTCCCAGGGGCTCGACCACGTCTCGACCCAGGTGCTCGACGGCGAGGAGCTCGACACCCTGCCCGGGGGCAGCTTCGATGCCGTCATCTCCCGGGTCGGGATGATCTACTTCCCCGACCAGCTCAAAGCCCTGCGGGGGATGCACCACGCCCTGCGCGAGGGAGGGCGTGTCGCCCTGGTCAGTTACTCGACCGCCGACAAGAACGGCTTCTTCTCCGTGCCGGTGGGAATCATTCGCAAGCGCGCGGGGCTGCCGGCACCCCTTCCGGGTCAGCCGGGTCCCTTCAGCCTGGGGACGACCGAAGTGATGACCGAGCTCCTCGAGGCGGCGGGCTTCCGGGAGGTCCAGGCGGAGCTCATGGATGCTCCCGTCCTGCTCGACACGGCCGAGGAGTGCCTGGCGTTCGAGAAGGAGTCCTTCGGCGCGCTGCACCAGATGCTTTCGGGGCTCGACCCGGTCGAGCAGGAGAGCGTCTGGAACGAGATCGCCGAGGCCCTGCGGGAGTACCAGACCGACAAGGGATTCGTCGGCCCCTGCGAGTTGGTGATCGGAGCCGGCGTCAAGTAGGCGCGAGTGGGCGTGAGTAGGGGGCGTCTTGCGCCCCCTACTCCATCACTCCATGGGCGGGACGACCCAGACGAAGTCCGCCAGGGAGCGCTCCTTGTCGCTCAGCTCGCGGGTGCGGTCGGCGCTGTCGACCATGGTGACCACTCCGATCGCCGCCTTTGGAACGCGAGCGGCGAGCCGTTCGACCGTGCCGAGGGACTCGTCGGAGTGGAAGGCGCCGCAGAGGTGAACCACCAGGGGCGGGTGCTCCCCGCCGGCAGCGAGTACCGCGGCGATGCTCTCCGCCATCGTGTCATCCTTGGTGCACTGGGCGGCGAAGAAATCCTCGACCTTGGCGCCCATCTCGGCGGCGTGATCGCCCATCAGCCCGACGAACTTGTCGTGATAGGCCCCTGGCCCCGCGTCGATACGGCGCGCGGCCCAGGGGTCGCCCGAGATCGACCAGCGCCCCTCCTGGCTCACCCGCCCGGCGATGGGCCTGGGGCAGTTGGCGGCCAGCACCGCTACGCCCGCCTTCTTGGCCCACTCGACCACCGGACGGTAGTGCTCAGGATAGTTCGGCCAGGGGCGGGCGCGGGCGAGGAAAGTCTCCTCATCGACGGCCCCCGCGAGGTAGAGGTCGAGGATGTTCTGCACGTCCCGTTCGAACATCTCCATCGAAACGACCAAGTCGGGGCGGCGCTGGTGGAGTTTTTGGATCAGTGCCAGTTCGAGCTCGTGACCCACATCGTTGTCGTGATACTCGCCGACGAAGACGACGTCCTCCTGGGACAGCTCGTCCGCCATGCGCTCGAGGTCGGTGGTCTTTCCGCTGCGGGTGTCGACCGCGCGATAGGTCGGCCCCAGGCTGCGGCAGGCCGTGGAGAGGAGGATCAGAATGGAGAGGAGGAGCGGGGTTCGCATCGCGGTACGGTATCAAGTCATGAACGCGCTGCTTTGGCTTACGCTCTTCTTGCCCGCGGGGTGGACGGGGGGAGCCCAGGACTCCTCTTCCGCCGCTGGTGCAGCCCGGCCGGCCGCGGAAGCTGCACTCGAGGCGGGACGGCTCCCCGAGGCGAACCGCCACGCGCGGCGGGCGCTCGAGGATCACCCGACCGACCCCGAACTTCTCGACCTGGTCCTGGCGACCGTGGGGGATGACGAGGATGCACGCATCCTCTACACCCACGCCTGGATCGATGCACTCGCCGACGGCAGGGGGCGGGTTCAGTCCAAGCCCGCCCGGGGCCGCCTCGCTTCCCTCGATCTTCCCGGTCGCATCGCCGAGCAGCGGGCAGAGGCGCTGGGGGAGCTTCTCGCCTTCGCCGCCGAGGCGCGCAGCAACGTGCGACGCCACCCCGAGAACCTTCTGCTCGAGCGCTGGGCCCTGCGCCTGGCAGGGGAGCTGGCCGAGGCATCTCCCGCCCTGGCGGCCACCCTGGATGGGAAGCGCTCGGTGGAACTGCTGAAACCCGGAGGACTCCCCGATCGGGTGGTCGCGGCCTTGGAACGACTGCTCGGCGATTCCCTCTCGGCGGGCGAACCGGGCCGAGCCCTGCGTGCGGGACGCATCCTGTCGGGGCTCGTGCGCCAGGCGGCGTTCAAGGATCTGGAGGGTGCGCGGCCTCGGGGTATGGATCGCGTGGGGAAACGCATCGCCAAGAATCTCGCTCGGGCGCGGGAGGGGGTGGCGCGGGAAGCGGGCCGGCCCTGGAGTGTCGAGGAGTTGGAGTGGCTCACCCGCGAGGAGGGGGAGGCCTTCACTCGGCTCCACGACAGCTTTGCCCACCCCGGGGTGGCGCTCTCGCCCGGCGGTCTCTATCGGGTCGAGACCGACTGCGGTTTCGAAACCCTGCTCGGGGCCGCCTCCACCGTCGAGTTGCACCACCGCCGCCTGGCACGTTGGTATGGACGGGATCCCTTCGAAGGTCGGCCCGGAACCCTGCGCATCGTGCCCACTTCGAGTGGGCTCGAAGCGGAGGGCGCGCCCTTTTGGTGGGTGGGGGGATTCCAGGGCGGCGACCAGACCGTGCTGCGTTTCGCCCAGGGCACGATCGAGGGGCTCGGCCACGGGATGACCCACGAGCTGACCCACCGTTTCGACGGGGCGCTCTACCCGGGCCAGCCCGCCTGGCTGAGCGAGGGCAAGGCAGTCTGGACCGCCGCTGCCTACGGGGGCTCGTCCGACGAGACCTTCGTCGCAAACCACGCCCTCTTCGGGACGATCGAAGGGGTCTGGATCCGTGGCTTTGGGAATCTGGCCAAGCTGCGCACTCTGCTCGACGGCAGCCTGGAGGATTACCGGGACAACTACTCGGCGGGCTACGCCCTCTACGTCTATCTCTCGACCTGGGAGGAGGAGGGGCGCCGCCCCTTCGCATCCGCCTTGCAGCGCTTCATGGAGGAGGGGGGCCGGACCAAGCTCGCGCCCCTGCCCTTCTTCGAGAGCCTCTTCTGCGACGGGAAGGAGGGGCGACCCGCCGATCTCGAGGCCTTTGCCCAGGGTTGGGAGGCCTTTCTGCACGGGTTCTATTGGAAGACGCGCGCTGAGTGGACCGCACGCTACACCCAGGCCACTCCCCCTGCGCCCCCCTCGCCCCTGGTCTACGACGAGCCGACCTGGACCTGGCAGCGGACGCGCAGCGAACCCCACTTCGGCGAGGCCCAGGCGGCT
>JALWOP010000311.1 GCA_027083445.1 Planctomycetota bacterium
CGTGTGGCCCTGCGGGCATCCGGGCGGCCGGCAGCACGTCGCCGCCGTCCGCGGCCGGAGCGCGCCGGGGCCGGGCCGCCGCACCCCGCGGAGGCGGTCCACAGTTGGGCGCCACCAAGCGCACCTTCCGGGCCCCCACCGGGGGCGCGGCCCGATCGCTCTCCACGGGCCGGCGCACCTTCCGCTAGAAGAGCCCCGATGACTGCGGTGAGTTCCCTCTACCTCGCTGGCCTCGCGCGGGAGACTCCCCGCCATCTCTGCACGCTCGGGCTCACGAGCCTCCTGCAATGACTCTGATCCAACTCGATGCGACGCCGACGACCTGGCTCGCGGCGACCTACGACCTGCGCGGCGGGAACGAGGGGACCGCCCGCCTGCGCTTCCGCTGGCGGGCCGAGGCGGGACACCTCGATGTGGGTGGGCGTCGCTACCGCATCCGCCGGATCGATCCCGAGGAACGCTACGTGCTCGAACGGCGCGGGCGGCGAATCGCCTCGGCCCAGCGCCCCTCCGACTTCGCGCGCTCCTTCACGATCGAGTACCAGGGGCAGCGCTGGGAACTCCACGCCCGGCCCATGCGGCGCGCCTTCCGCATCCTGCACCGGGGCCGCCAGGTGGCCTCGATCGAGCCGGCCGAGTGGTATGAACGCCACGCCCGCCTCCGCGCTCCGGAGGGCTGCGACGAGGAGCTGGGGTACTTCCTGATGGTGCTGGTGCTGCTCTGGTGGCGCCGCAAGCGCATCGCTTGAGGGAATCGTGGACGGGCGGCGCCGCCCGGTCCATCATGGCTGGATGCTACGCCGTCGAGAGATCCTGGCCGCCTTGGGCGCCCTACCCCTGTTGAATGCCCGGGCCCGGGCGGTGCTCGAGGCCCTCGCCGGGGACGATCGCGGCCCCTCGGAGTTCGCGCGGGACGAGGAGATCTGGCGCTTCGTCCAGGAGGCCTTCCCCGTCGACCGCTCGATGATCAACTTCAACAACGGCGGGGTGTGTCCCTCTCCGCGTAGCGCCCAGGAGGCCCTGGCCCGCCAGACCGCCTTCGCCAACGAGGCGCCGGCCTACAAGCTCTGGCGCATCCTCGAACCCCAGCGCGAAAACGTGCGCGAAGGCTTGGCACGCACCTTCGGTGTCGACAGCGAGGAGGTCGCCATCACTCGCAACGCCTCCGAAGGGCTGCAGAACCTGCAGATGGGGTTCGACCTCGAGGCCGGGGACGAGGTGCTCTGCACCGACCAGGATTACCCGCGCATGATCAACGCCTTCCTCCAGCGCTCCGCGCGCGAAGGCATCCGCTTGGTGCGCTTCCCCATCCCTACCCCACTCGAGGATCCCGCCGAGGTCGTGCGTCGCTACGCCGAACGCATCACCGACCGCACGCGGCTGATCCTGGTCTGCCAGGTGATCAACCTGACCGGCTCGATCCTGCCGGTGCGGGAGATCTGCCGCCTGGGCCGCGAGCGGGGCATTCCGGTCATCGTCGACGGCGCACACGGCTTTGCACACCTTCCCGTCCAGCGGGACGAGCTCGACTGCGACTTCTACGCCACCTCCCTGCACAAGTGGCTCTTCGCTCCGGTCGGAACGGGCATGCTCTATGTGCGCCGGGAGCGCATCGGCGAGGTCTGGTCCCTGATGGCCTCCAACCCGGGTCAAGAAGAGGACATCCGTAAGTTCGAACAGATCGGGACCCACCCCTGCCCCCTGGTGCTCTCGATCGGTGCCGCGCTCGCCTTCCACGCCCAGCTCGGCCCGGAGCGCAAGTTCGCGCGCATGGTCTACCTGCGCGACCGCTGGGCACGGCGCTTCGCCGGCCGGGATCGCATCCGCCTCTCGACCTCCCTGGAGCCGGGGCGTGCGGGGGGTATCGCCACGGTGGGGATCGAGGGGATCGACAGCCGAGCGCTCAGCGCGCATCTGTGGGCCAAGCACCGCATCTACACGACGACCATTCGCCACCGGGGAACCGACGAGGAGGGTCGGCCCCTGGAGGATTCGGCCCCCTACCAAATCGATGGCATGCGGGTCTCCCCCGCTCCCTATGCCACCCTGGACGAGGTCGATCGCTTCAGCGAGGCGTTGGAGGAGGTCCTCCAGCACGGTCTCCCGAGCTGACGTGTCCCAGAGGATCGGGATCGACTATCTGCCGGCGCTGACCCACGCTCCCGGGATCGGTCGCTACTCCCGGGAGCTGGTACGGGCCCTCGCCCCCCTCGCCCCCCGGCCCGAGCTGCGTCTCTTCGCGATCGGGGGGGGGGCACGCTGCTTCGGCGAGGTCGAGCTGGGACTCGAGGGGGCGAGGAATCTCTGCCTGGTCGATCGGCGCTGGCCCCGGCGCGCGGTGAGGGCCCTGGGGAGGCTCGGCCTGGGTGCCGAGCGCTGGCTGGGGGGGGTCGACCTGTTCCACGCGCTCCTGCCCGACTATCCCCCCCTCACCGGAACCCCGCGCACCCTCGCGGTTGCCGAACTCCCCCCGGAGGGGAGTGACGCCGACCGCATCCTCGCGGCGGCCTGCCGCGGGTCGCTGGCGGTCATCGTCTTCAGCCGGTACTACCGAAGGCGCGTCGCCGAGCGCTATGACCTGGATCCGGGGAGTCTCCACTTCACCCCGGTCGGGTGCGAGCACTGGGCACGGGTCGAGCTCCCACCCGAGCCGCCTCCCCCCAGGCCGCGCATCCTCACCCTGGGAGCCGTGCGCCACGCCCGGCGACCCCTGCTCGTGCTGTCGGCCTTCGAGATCCTGCGCCGCGGAGGTATCGACGCGGAGCTTTGGATCGTCGGCCGGGCCGCCGACGCCGCCGGCTCCCTGCGCGCGGCCCTGGCAGCCAGCCCCCACCGGCAGGCCGTGCGCTGGATCGAAGAGCCCCGGGAGGCGGAGATGCCCCGCCTCATGGCCCGCTCCAGCCTGTTGCTCCACCTGGCCGTCGAAGAGGGCTCCCCGGTCACCCCACTCGAAGCCTTCCGCGCCGGAAAGCCGGTGGTGGCCGAGGATCTGCCCGCCTTCCGGGAGGCCCTGGGGGAACTGGCGGAGTGGATCGCCCCCCCGGGAGACCCCCTGGCCGTCGCCGAGGCCCTGGCTCGAACCCTCTCGCGGAGCGACCCTGCCGGGGCGAAGGAGCGGGTGGCGCGGGCGCGCAGCTTCACCTGGGAGGCCACCGCCCGGGCGACGCTCTCGGCCTGGGATTGGGTGTTCGATTCCGGCAAGATGGTGACGCGCAGGCGGGAATGATGCGTAGTACCGTCGTCTCCCGCTCCACGTTCCATTGCCCATCGATTCCAACATGCGTTCCCTACCCTTCTTGATCAGCGCCCTCCTGGCCGCCCCTCTCCTCTCCTCCTTTGCCGCTACGAGTTCCCCCAGCCCCTCTGGGCCGATCCGCAGCCGTGTCCAGGATGACGATGACGACGACGAGGAGCACGAGCACTCGCCCCTGCACGAGGCGATGAACCAGATGCAGGCCGCGCAGCGAGCGATGCGCAAGCTCAGCCGCGATCCGGTCGGGAACAAGGAGGCTCTTCTGCGCGCGGTCGGCGCCATCGAGGAGGGGGCTCTGACCGCCTACCGTCTGCCCCCCCCCGCACCCGAGGGGGAGAACCCCGAAGCCTGGCGCATCGGTTTCCGCCGCCAACTCCTGCAGCTACTCGATGCCGCCCTGGCCGCGGAACTCGCGGTTCACGAGGGTGATGCGGAGGCCCTCGCCGCCGCCTACAAGGCGATCAGCGGCGCCAAGAAGGAGGGTCATGACCGCTACCAAGAGGACGAGGACGACGACGACTGAGCCAGAGGACTCCGGCCCATGCCGACCCCCTCCCAGGACGCGCAGCGGCAGCCCCATCGCGGGGTCTGCCGCGCTCTCCGTGGACTCTTCCTGCTGGTAGGAGGCCTCGCTTGCCCCGTCCTCGCGGCGGGCTCCAGGCACCCCTCCCCTGGACAGGATCCCGATCCGCTCCTCTCCGCCGCCCTCGATGTGATCGAGCGGCGCTGCGCCCCCTGCCACGCCCAGGACGCCGACGACCCCAAGGCCCAAAAGCACTGGGCCTCCGCCGACGATCTCCAGGCCAGCCTGGCGATCGAAGACTTGATCGTTCCGGGAGATCCGGAGGGGTCCGACCTCTTCCTCACCGTCGACGACGGCGATATGCCCCCCGAAGACTTCGAAGGTGGTCCGATCACCGCCGACGAAATCGAAGCCCTGCGCGCCTGGATCGCCGCGGGGGCCCAGGTGCCCCAAGGGGATCCGACCCCCCAGGCAGATCCAGCCCAAGCGAGCGCGAGCGAAACAGCCCCCGGCCCCGGGCAGGTCGAGGGCGGCGAGCAGGGTCAGCACCGAGAGGCCGATGCCGCTCCAGCGATGGAGGTAGAGCAGCTCGG
>JALWOP010000312.1 GCA_027083445.1 Planctomycetota bacterium
CCTACCAATGCTCCAACCGCGTCACCCCCCCGGGACCCCACCCCTGCCGATGCTCCAACCGCGTCAGCGGTTGGGCCAAAAAACATCTACCACGCACGAGAAGAGGGGGCGCGCCAAAGGCGCGCCCCCTCTTCTCGTGCGTGGTAGCGGGGGCAGGATTCGAACCTGCGACCTCCGGGTTATGAGCCCGACGAGCTACCAGACTGCTCCACCCCGCGTCGCTTGTGGGCGGAGATTCTAGCTCGGGGGGAGTGGGGATCAACCCCTGGGGGAGGCTTCCCTGCGCTTCTCGACCGGTTTGTTCGGCACGCTCCGCTTGGTCGAACCCTCCTCGCCCGAAGGGTCCGCCGGCAAATCGGACTGCTTCCCGGTACCGGTCCCCCCATCGGCACCAGATTCTCTTCCTCCGGCCCCGCTTCCCCCGGCATCGCCCCCTCCAGCCGGCTTCTTCTCAGTCGGTCCCTTCTCGACCGGCTCTTGCTTCGGCGAACCTCCCTCCTTCGCCGGCTCCCTGTCCGACTCCTTGTCCGGCAACTTCTCCGGCGGTTTGACCGGGTTCGCCGGAGCCGGCAGGGCCTCCTCCAGGGCACGGGCCCTGCGGGCCAGGGCCACGTGGTCCGCCCGGCGCTGCAAGGTACCCGCCCAGGCGGCACCGGGGGGAGCCTCGGGGAGCGTGGTATCCGCCCCATCCTCGGAGGGCTGGGGAACCCCCTCCAGACGATGCATCGCCGCACGCAAGAGCCCCTCGTTCTTCGACGCCAGAGCCAGATCCGCCATCGCCAAGAGATCCGCCAGGCGCACCCCAGGGTCGAGCGCCATCCAAGCCGGATCGTCCACCAGGAAGAGCGCCACCCGCGCCGCGCGCTGGGGCTCGGCGGCGAAGGCGTCCCGCGCCAAGCGCAGATCCGCCGGGGCCAGACCCGACTTCGCATTGGCGACATCTCCGGGGAAGAGCAACTCCCTCCAGTCCACGAGAGCCGCCTGGGCCTCGCCGGCAACCATACGCCAGCGCGCCCGCAGCAGCACCGCCTCCCGCCGATCCTGCGACTGCGACAAGATGCCCTCAAGGAGAGCGTTCACCCCCGCCACGTCCCGCTCCAAACCACGCTCACGCCGCACGAGGTCGCGGGCAACCCACAGCCGCGCGCCGTCGAGGGGCGCTAGACCGCTCGCGTTTTCCAAGTGCACCGCGATCAGGCGATCGAGCACCTCCGGCTCCAAAGCGACTCCACCCTCCAGACACTCGAGGGCCCAACCCACGACCCGAGAGTGATCCGCGGCCGGCCAGGCAGCCACTGCGGCAGCCGGAGGACCCGTCGCTACATCGAGCGCCGCCCGCAGCCGGTCGAGGGGCGATGGGGCCTCGGAAGGCACCTCCCCGCGTCGGTCCCACGCCAGACGCTCGGCGGCGATCCGTGCCGCCTCACCGTCCCCGCCCACCAGGGCTCGCAGGCAACGTCCCATGCGCTGGGAACGACGGTGATTGCCGTCGAGCCAACCGTCAAACCCCTCCGCCGAAGCCAGGAGACGCGCCTGAGTCGGCGCCGGACCGAGCCCGGTCAAGGTCGTGATCAACGCATCCCGAACCGCGGGTACCGGCTCCTCGATCATGCGCGCCGTCAGGCGACCGGCAATACCCGCCGCCTTTACCCGTTCACGCAGCCCCACAGGCGACTGCGCTCCGAGCAGCTCCACCGCCCGCCGACGCAGGTCCGGGTTCGCCGATCCCGTGAGCCCCTCCAGTACACCGATCAGTCGCGCTACCGGCGGAGCCTTTGGATCGAGGCGCGGCAGGAGGCGCGCCACCGAACCGAGCACCTCCAGGCTGAGCCGCTCACTCGGCTCGCCCTTGAACACGTCGAGGAGGTCGGCCAGGGAGTCCGCCCCCAGGACCCTCCCCGCCACCCGAGCCGCGTCGAGACGCACGGGCACGGGAACATCCTCGGCGGTGAGCAACTCGAGCACCACCTCCCGTGCCGGAGCGATGGCCGCGGTGAGCGCCAAGGGCGCGGCATCGTCCTCGCCCGGCTCCTCGCGAGGACGGCCCAGAAGCTGCTCCAGGGCATCCAGCCCCAGGCTCAGAGCGTCGTAGTCCACCGGACGCCGCGCATCGACCAGGGTGGAGAGTAGGACCGAGACCCGGGCCGCTGCGGCGCTCTGGGCCGCCCCCTCGGCAGGTAGCCGCGCCAGGGCCTCCGCCACCGCTGGAGCCAAGCCGAGACGCTCCCCCAGATCCCCCTCGATCAACAGGCTGCGCAGGTGCTCGACCGGCTCCGAATCCGGCTCGAGCCCCTCGAGCAGTCCGACGAGGGCTTCGAGGGTGGCGTGGAGGACCAGGGGATTCTCCTCCACCTCGAGCTGCCCAAAGAGGGTTTCGAGCGCCCCGTCGAGGGTGCGTCCCTGCCGTCCCACCCCCCGGGCCACCGCGGCAGCCGCCGCCGCTCTCATGGAAGGCGATCCGCTCTGCAAGGCCTCCGTCACCCGCGCCGGGTGGCCGTCGAAGAGCTCGATCTTGAGCTGCTCGATCTCATTCCCCCGCGCGAGGAACTCATCGGCGAAGATCTCCCCACGGGTACGCTCCTTCCAGCCGGCCGAGACCGACTCGAAGTGCTGCCGATCCTTGAAGTCGCGCCCCGTAAGCTCCCGCAACGCCCCCCGGGCACATTCACGCACCCAACCGCTCTGGTGTTCGTCGTCCAGAACCGGGGCCAGGTCCCAGGCCCACTTCAGATCCCCCGTCGCCGCCAGGGACTCCAGGGCCGCGCAACGCAGGTCGTCGTCGACCCCCTCCGCGCTGAGCAACCCGCGCGCCCGGGCCGTCCATTCGGGATGCTCCGCCATCCACGCCCGCGCCTCCTCTCGGCGAGCGATACGGCGCTCCGAACGGGCACCGCTCAACCCGGGAGGGACCGGTCGCCCGGCACGCAGAATCAACGCATCGAAGACCGCCGGTGCATCCGTCTCGGCCAGAAGCTCCTCCAGGCGAGCCCGGAAGAGATCCCCTTCCAACCCCTCGAGCTGGGCGTGGATGATCGGCAGGGTCAAGGGCGCGGGAGCGGCGCTCCCCTCCGCTTGGCCCACGGCCTCGGCCGCGCTCCCATCGCTGGTGCCGGCCTCCTGCGGCGGATCCTCGGGGGGTACATCCGGGGGAACCTTCGCCGCAGGCTCCTCCCCCTGGGCTTCCACCGACAGGAGAGGCGCAGCCGACGCCCCCCCCGCGAGGAAGAGGCCCGCCAATAGGAACTCCGAGCAGAGGAGAAGGAGGGCGTACAGGCCTTCGCAGAAGGGAAAAGCGGGAATGGGTGCGGCAGGCCGCTCCTCGGCCCTGGTCGTCCTCTGCACCCGCTTCCTTTCCATCATCCGCGAACGGACATCCTAGCGTCATGGCCTCCGTGTTTCCGCCGCCACATACCGAGCTTTACCGCTCGGGTGGCGATCTCCCCGAATGGGGACCCTCTCCCTATCGGCCGGCGGAGGGGGGCGAGGCGAGCCTCTCCGCGATCCGTCGCGCGAGTTCATCGGGAGAGAGGGCGGCGTCGAAACGCGCTTCGGCCACCTCGCGGTAGAGCGGCGCGCGCCGCTCGGCGAGCAGGGCCAACTCCTCGGCCGAATCCCCCCCGGTCAGGGAGGGACGCAGTGCGGCATCCGCACGCAGGCGCGCGGCCAGGAGGGAGACGGGTCCGTCGAGCCAGAAGGTACGCGCCCCCACCAACACCCGGCGACACTCGGCGGTTTCGACGCAACCTCCCCCCGTGGCGAGTACCAGCGGGGCGCTCCGGGTGAGCTCCGCCGCCAAGACCTCTGCCTCGAGTCGACGGAAGTCGTCCACCCCCACCTCTTGCAACAGCTCCCCCGCGGAGCCGACCCGCGAACCCCTGCGCCGATTCCACTCCGCAACCAGCGCCGGGTCCAGATCGACCACCGGCCAGCCGAGCCGCTCTCCCAGGAGCCGCGCCACGCTGCTCTTGCCCGCGCAGCGCAGTCCCACCAGACAGACGCGAGCCGGCGCGAGCTTCATGCGAGCCCCAAGGCGCCCTCGAAAGCAGAGCGCACGAGATCCACGTCGGGCTGCGCGGTGGTGAAGAGCTCGAACTGGCGCGCGGCCTGGCGCACGAACCACTCACCGCCCGGCACACAGAGACAGCCGCGCCGCTCCGCCTCCCGCAGGAGCGGCGTCACCATCGGCCGATAGACCGCCTCGAGAACCAAGGCACCGGGGCGGATCCAATCGACCGGGATCGGCAGGGCCCCCTCCCCCGCGCCCCCCTCCTGGCCGACCGGGGTGGTCTGCAGGAGCAACTCGTAGGAGACGGTGGGAATCTCCTCCCAGACCACCCCGGTCGGCCAGGAGG
>JALWOP010000313.1 GCA_027083445.1 Planctomycetota bacterium
GCCCCGACACAGTTCAGTTGGGACGAAAGCGCGCGCCTCTGGCTGAAAGCCCTACCGCGAAACTGACCTCACTCCGCGGGCTCTTCGAGGTTGGCCGCCGTACGACGAGAAAGGGTCGTCAGCCGATAGGTGCCGTAAGCCAGGGCCAGGAAGAAAACGAGCACCAAAAGGTAGATCAGCCAACGCACGACCCCCCCCTCTTGAGAGAGGTCCGCGGAGAGCAGACCCCCACGATTCTCGATGCGCTGATACTGGAGCGCCGCACGACTCGCCGCCGATGATCGGGATGCGGGCTTGGGCTCGGGTGCCGGGCGCAGGGGCGCCTTCGGAGCACTGCGCACCGGCTGCATCTCCAAGGCCGCCCCCTCGTCCCAATCCCCTTCGAGATCGAAGCCCCCATCCTCCTCGAGGGGCTCATCGGGGGGCTCATCGAGGGGCTCATCGAGGGAGACAGGCGCCGACCGCAGCTCCGGCTCCTGGACCCGATCGGGGAGCCCGCGCGGAGATGCTCCGGGGAGCCGGAACCGCAACTCCACTTCTCCGAGCCGAAAGGTCTCCCCGTCCTGAATGTCCCCCTCCGAAACGCGCATCCCACCCAAACGCACACCGTTCGAAGAGTCGAGGTCGATGATGCGCCAGCCCCCCGGACCCCGCTCCAAGCGGGCATGCCTGCGCGAGACCGACGCCCCATGGATCACCAGGTCCGCCTCCTTGCCGCGGCCCAGGATCACACTCTCACCCTCCACCTCGTAAACCCGGCCGATGTCACTGCCGGAAAGAACGTAGAGCTTCGGCATTAGATGGCTCCCCCTCCGAGCAGGGCACGCAAACGGCGCAGCCCACCACCGTCCAGACGGCCCTTGACCAGAACCTTCCCACCCGGCCCGAGGAGGACCGGCACCGAACGCCCGTAACGCTCCTCGAGTTCCTTCCGCCCATCGATCTCGATCGCCGTGACCGCGAAGGGCATGCCCTCCAAGACGGCCAGAAGGTCGTCGCAGAGGGGACAGACCCGGCGCTTGTAAAGGGTGAGAGCAACGGTCTTCACGATGGGATTCTAGGCACGCTCCAACCGTGCGCTACCCTACCCCAATGGATCTCCCCGCCCTGCGCCTGTCGGGCCTCGCGCGACGGTTTCCCACCCACCTGGGACTGCGCCGGCGCACGGTGCTCGAGGGGATCGATCTCGAACTCGAGCAGGGAGGCAGCCTGGCCCTGGTGGGACCCAACGGCTCCGGCAAATCGACCCTGCTGCGCCTGATCGCCGGCGTCGATCGACCGAGCGCGGGACAGGTCGAAGTCCTGGGCGCCTCGCCGGCACGGGCCGGCGTGCGCCGACGGCTCGCCTACCTGCCCGAAAACTCCCCCTTCCCCCCCGAACTCAGCGCCCGCGCCGCCCTCGACCTCCTAGGCGCCCTCTCGGGACTGGGGCGGCGAGAGATCCGCGAGCGAGGAGCCCGGTTGCTCGAACAGGTCGGCCTCGCAACCCACGCACACCGCACCCTGCGCACCTACTCACGCGGCATGCTACGCCGCTTCGGCCTGGCCCAAGCCTTTCTCTCCCAACCCGAAGTGGTCCTGCTCGACGAACCGACCGCAGGACTCGATGCACAGGGCTACGGCGTGCTCGACGACCTCCTCGAAGAGGCCAAGGCCCGCGGCACGACCCTGGTCCTCGCCTCCCACCTGCCCGAAGATATCCTCGATCGATGCCGCAGCCTGCTTTTGCTCCAGGAGGGACGCATCGCCGCCCAAGGCACCCCCGCCGAGTTGCTGCCCCTCCTGGGCGAAGCCCAGGTCGAGATCGAAGGCCTGTCGAGTGAAGACCTGGACGCACTCACCCGCTGGATCCAGGAACGGGGCGGCCAGGTCAGAGCACTGCGACCCTCCAGCCGCAGCCTCTTCGCTCTCTATCAGCGCACGCGCAGAAACGAAAAGGGAAAGCCGCGGTGAAAGCCCTCTTCGGACTCTCCCTGCGCCGGGGCCTCCGCGATCGACCGACCCTGGCCGCACTAGCGCTTTTCGGCCTGCTACTCCTCCTGCGTGGAAGAGGCGACCTGGCACGCCAGGAACTCTACACCGCCCTCTGGCTGCTCCTTCTCCCCTGCACCATCCTGCGGGGAGCCGCGAAGGGCGAGAGCTGGCGCTCGGGCGAAGGAGATTGGCTCGGAAGCCGCCCCATCGGCCGCCTGCCGGTGATCGCCCTCACCTTCGCCGGGACCGCCACCGCCCTCGCCCTGTGGCTGGCGGCGGGATCGGCCGCCATCGAGCTTTGCGCCGGTGGCGCGAGCCGACCCAGCCTGCGGATCGGCTCCCTCCCACTGCCGGCTGCAAGACGACTGGAACCGAACAGGGGGCTGCGGCTGCAACTCGACGCACCACCGACCCAGGAAGACGATCTGCTGCGCCTGCGCCTGCGCCCGACCCTCGGAGGCGCTCCCATGAGCCGGGTGCGACTCACCCTTGCACGGGGAGGAGAAGGACGCGAAAGCGAGACGACGGTGACGACGGGGCGCTGGATCGAGCTGCCGACCCCGCCGGGTGATGGCGCCCTCTGGCTGGAACTCGACAACCTGGGGGAGGGGGCGCTGGCCTGGCCGGACGGGGGGGCGATCGAGCTGTGGCGCAAGACCTCCCGCAGCGCAGCCCCCGCCCTTTGGAGCCGCGCCCTGGCGGCGGGAAGCGCGCTCCTGGCCCTCGCCCTGGGCGCCGGGCTTTGGATGCGGCCGGGGCCGGCCTTCGGCGCCGCCCTCGCCAGCCTGCCCCTGGGGATCGAACTCGGCTCGCCGAGCTGGTGGCCCGGCTGTGACCTCGCCGGCACCCTGACGATCGTCGGCGAAGGGCGATTGCCCTCCCCCGCGGCAGCGACCCTCCTCGCTGGAACCCTGGCTTGGGTGGCGGCGGGCCTCGTCACCGCCCGCCTGGGACTGCGCTCCTGGAGGCACGTCACATGAGAGCCCTCGCCTGGATCGCCTGCATCCTGTGCCTCACCCCCTGGCACATGCCGCCCCGCTCCGAGCTGCCCCTCAGCGAAAGGCTGCTCGGCCCGGTCAGCGCCATCCTCGGCAGCGCGGAATGGGTGCGCTTCGACGGTCTGGTCCGCGAAGGGCGTTTCGAGGCCGCCTACGAGATCGCCGAGCGAGCCCTGGCCCTCGATCCGCACTCCCCCCAGGGCTGGCTGCACCTGGCCGCCCACCTGGCCTACTTCCGAGCCTCGGCGGAGAGCGGCGAGGCGCCCGAGCGCCGGCGGACTTGGGTACGCTCGGCCCTGGATCTCCTCGAGCGGGGCGAAACACACTGCACCCAACCGGGGGAGTTGGCCCTGGCGGCGGCCCTGGTGCTCCTGCAAGTCGCCCACGACGAAGAGACGGGACTCGGACTCGGCTGGCCGGGGGGAGCGAAGGGTGCGCGCGAGGAGGCGGCCCACCACCTGGAACGGGCCGCAAGCTTGGGTGTTGCGCGGCTCACCCCGAGCGAAATCCTCGAGCAATAGGCACTCCGCCCTCGCGGCCGCCCCCCTTGGTAACCTGACGCCGGTGTCCCTCCTCCTCACCCAAGGCGTGATCCACCGCCTCTTCGACGGCGCGGGTTATTTGGCGCCGTTCGTCGTGCTGCTGCTCGCCGGCTGCGGGCTGCCGGTACCCGAGGAGGTGACCATGGCGGGATCGGGATTCCTCGTCTTCCGCGGACAGGTCGAGCTGATCCCGATCATCCTCACCTGCTACGTCGCCACCCTGCTCGGAGATTCGATCCCCTACTGGCTCGGACGACGGTTCGGGATGACCGCCCTACGCTTTCGCTGGGTGGCCAAGATCATCCACCCCGAACGCATGAGCCTGCTCGAAGAGCGCTTCGAACGGCACGGCTCCCTGGCGGTCTTCACCTGCCGCTTCCTGCCCGGGGTGCGCCTGCCGGGCTGGTTCATGGCGGGCACCCTGGGCATGAGCTACCCCCGCTTCCTGCTCTTCGACGGGATCGGAGCGGCGATCATGACCCCCCTGTGGGTGATCCTGGGAAGGGCGGCGGGAGAGCGCATCGATGAGCTGGAAGCGACCGTCGAGGATCTGCACCAGTGGCTGGGGTTCGCGGTCCTGGCCCTGGCGCTCAGCCTGTGGGTCGTCGTCCTCATCCGGCGCCGGGAACACCAGGTCGCCGCCATGGAGGAGCCCGGGCCCCCAGAGGAGGATCGAGAGGGCCCCCCGCCGACCGCCGGGGGCCGTTGACCCCCAGTAGTTGACCCCTCGGGGGGCGCCGGTATCCTCTTTGGCCCTGTTTTGCCGGGCGGCTTCGCCCCCAGGGCCCCCATCACGC
>JALWOP010000314.1 GCA_027083445.1 Planctomycetota bacterium
AGGCCTGGTCCTGGGCCGTTTCGAGCACTGGGAGCGGGAGGCGCTGGCTCTGGAGTTCGCAGGGAGCGAAGTGCCCCTGGTGACGACCCCCGGCCACCCCTTCTTCTCGGAGAGCCGAGGCGCATGGGTCGCGAGTGAGGAGCTACGAGCGGGCGAGTGGATCGAAACCCACGCCGGCCGCGCCCAGCTCCAAGCCAAGACCCTCCTCCCCGGCCCGCTCCAGGTGATCAACCTGGAGATCCACCACGGCCACACCTACTTCGCAGGTGATGTCGGGGCTTGGGTGCACAATACGTGCCCGAGGGTTCCACGAGGGGGAGAGACTGCGGCGACGAAGGCGGGACGGCAGGCGCACAAAGAGTTTGCGGACAAGGTCAAGGCCAAGGGATGGAGCTCTGAGCCTCAGAACCTCAAGGATCCGTTGACTGGGCGCAAGGTTGTGCCGGACGCAGTGACGCCGTCTGGGCGTCCAGTCGAGCTCAAGCCCAACACGCCGAGCGGCCGACGGGCTGGAGCGAGGCAGCTTAAGAGGTACGAGCGCGCCTTGGGCAAGAAGGGGCGGGTCGTCCATTACGGACCGAAGAAGTAGGCGACATGGTGTCACCGTTTGCTCAGCGCATCGATCGGATCTTGAAATCCGGATTGACTCCTATCCTCCGGAGATACCGGTTCGTAAAAAGTGGGCCAGTGTACCGAGCGAAAAAAGCGGATGTTGTTTGGCTTGTGGACGTGCAGAAGAGTCGCTGGAATGACGAGAGAGAAGCGCAGTTCACCATCAACGGTGGCGTCTACATCACCGGCGTGGTAGCAGTCTATTGTCGCAGCGCAGAGCCTGCCAAGCCAAAGATCGAGGACTGTTGTTTATCTGTGCGAATCGGTCAACTGCTGGAGGAAGGAATCGACAAGTGGTGGAGGGTTACGGCATCCGACGAACCGGAGGATGTCGTGGATGCGGAGATCGGTGTAGATGTCCGTGACCGGGTCGAGAGGGTCCTTCTACCCTTCCTCCATAGGTTCGGGAATTCTGTGGAAGTGGCTCAGTTTCTTGAGGGTCCGATTGACTCCACGACCAGCTTTGTCTCACCCCAATCGTTGGCGCAGCGGCACGCGTACGCGAGTCTTATTCACTTGCGCTTGGGAAACACTGCGAGGGCTTACAGCGAGATCGAGGAGGCCGTGCGCGAAGCCGAAGGCACTCCCATCGATGAAGTCATCAAGCGCCTGCGCGCGCACGTTTTGTCAACCTGAACTGCAGAGGAACCTACGTCGTGCTGTGTATTAGTAGCGGTGTGAACTCGCTGGCCACCGGCCTGAGCGGAGGACCTTACAGGAGCCTACCTCTACATCGGGGCAGACTCTCACGAGGCGACCGACCCGCTTGGGAGTGTGATGGAGCTCACCCTGGGGGACGGTACGGTGGTGGAGAGCTATCGTTACGACGCCTTCGGAGCGCCGACGATCTACGACCGTCTCGGCCAGGAGGTCTCGTCGCCCCCCTCGGGCAACCCCTTCCTCTTCACGGGCCGCGAGTACGATCCGGAGACGGGTCTCTACCACTACCGGGCGCGCACCTACGACCCGGCGACGGGCACCTTCCTGCAGGAGGACCCCCTGGGCTACAGGGAGGGCCTCAACCCGATCGCCTACGTATCGGGCAACCCGATCAACCTCCTCGATCCATCGGGCTTGTCATCCCTGGGCTCGGCGATCGAGGGGCTGATAGACTTCCTGGTGGAAAACCGCGCCCTGGTGGGTGAGCTGGCCCTTTCGGTCCTGGGTCCCCTGGGGGATATCATCGATCTGATCAGCGCGGTGATCGGCAAGGACTTTGGAGAGTGGATGACGAACGGATTCCAAGGTAGAGCGCGCTCACTCTCCTGGTGGGAGCGAGTGACGATGGGGATCGGGGGAGCGACCCGAGCCCTGGGGGGTGCCTTTGCGGCGCTCTCGAAGATCAAGAAGATCCGCAAGACCCTGGACAAGATGGTCGCCGCAGCAAAGAGCCGCGCGGCTCGCAGGGCTGCGCGGCGAGCGGAGAAGGCTGCGAGCAAGATCGCACCGGGCTGCAAGACCAGATGCTTCGCCCAGGGCACGCTGGTGCTCTTGGCGGGAGGCCTGTGGATCCCGATCGAGGAGGTCGACCTGGGCGAGGCCCTGGCCACTCGAGAGGAGCAGCAGCTCGAGCGGGTGGACATCGAGGAGGGTTTGGCGCCGGACCAGCACGCCTGGGTGGATCCAGCCTCCTGGGTGGAGATCACCCTCACCGGCCGTACCGAGAGCGGAAGCCCCCTGCGGGCGCAGATCCTGCGTCCCCGCAGGTGGTGGGAATTGCAGGGAGCAGCCCCGGGCGACCGACTCAGCCTCGCCGGCCTGGAGGGAGAGGATGGGAGCTTGGAGCTGCGGGTGGCGCGGGTCGCCCCCTGCCCCGAGGTCGAGGAGCCGGAGGGCGGCGGAGGCCTGGTCCTGGGCCGTTTCGAGCACTGGGAGCGGGAGGCGCTGGCTCTGGAGTTCGCAGGGAGCGAAGTGCCCCTGGTGACGACCCCCGGCCACCCCTTCTTCTCGGAGAGCCGAGGCCGGTGGGTAGCGAGTGAGGAGCTACGAGCGGGCGAGTGGATCGAGACCCACGCCGGCCCCGCCCAGCTCCAAGCCAAGACCCTCCTCCCCGGCCCGATCCAGGTGATCAACCTGGAGATCCACCACGGCCACACCTACTTCGCAGGTGAGGTCGGGGCTTGGGTGCACAACACATGCCCGCGTGGCGTTAATGGAGGAGGTAAGGCGTCGAAGGTTTCGAAGTCGAAGACTACGGAATCCATCGGTGGCGGAAAGTTCACGAAGACGACAGAAGTGCGGCCTGGCAAGGGGCCAGGGCAGTCGCGAGCAGAGTACGTTCGAATCAAGAACGCAGATGGGAAGACGATCCGCACCTACAAGGACAGCTACGACCGGGGCAACAAGTTTCAAGGCAGGAAGCCCTTGCGAGGAGGCCCAGAGGGTCGGCCTAAATGGGGGCGGTAAGGTGGAAGCCAGGAGTCTTTCAGAGTTCTTGGAGGGGAGAATGCACGCGGAGGTACTCGCTGTGGAGATGGAGGATGAAGTCCGCAGGTATCGAGAAAGCCTGGATCGGGCGGGAGCCACTGTTCCTATTCATCTAGTAGGGGACCACAGCAAGATCAGTGTCAGAGTTTCCGGCCTGTTGAGAGTCGTCGATGCTCTTCTGTCCGGCGTGTTCTCACGATGGGACGTGCACTACATTTGCGATGCGCTGAGCCTGTCGGACGCGGACTTTGCTTCGGAACGACTGCGGGAGTTGCTCGAGGGGCTTGCGAATCCGGAGATCCGATCCGAAGAACTCTCCGAACAGGAAGCCCGTTCCATGCGTGACGAGCTTGTCTCTCTTGGAGACAAGTAAATGGCTTTTCGTCGTCCCTTTGGTGTGAGAGCCGGGAATACACGATCCCGATGGCCCATCCTCCCGCTGCTGTTGCCCCTTGCGAGCTTGCTCGCCGGTGGAAACGTGTCGGCGGACTCGATCGCGGACGCTGAAAACCGCGTCCGGGCTTTGGGCCACCGGAACAGGGGCACGTCGAGAGTCAGCCCGACTTGAGCTTGCCCCCAAAGTAGGACCACTCAGATCTGGACTCCCACGGGGTCGGACATGGGTTCGTTCAGCCGGCTCTGGCCGGCAGATATGGATGTCGCCGGCCTCTCCGGAGGCAGGAGGACCCCCTGGGCTACAGGGAGGGCCTCAACCCGGTCGCCTACGTATCGGACAACCCGATCAACCTCCTCGATCCATCGGGCTTGTCATCCCTGGGCTCGGCGATCGAGGGGCTGATAGACTTCCTGGTGGCAAACCGCGCCATCTTGGGAGACCTGGCCCTCTCGGTCCTGGGTCCCCTGGGGGATATCATCGATCTCATCAGCGCGGTGATCGGCAAGGACTTTGGAGAGTGGATGATCAACGGATTCGAGGGTAAGGCGTGCTCACTCTCCTGGTGGGAGCGAGTGACGATGGGGATCGGGGGAGCGACCCGGGTCCTGGGGGGTGCCTTTGCTGCGCTCTCGAAGATCAAAGCGATCCGCAAGAAGCTGGACAAGGTGATCGAGGCGGCGAAGAGCCGGGCCGGTCGCAAGGCGGCACACGAGGCGGAGGAGCTGGCCGGCAAGATCGCACCGGGCTGCAAGACCAGATGCTTCGCCCAGGGCACGCTGGTGCTCTTGGCGGGAGGCCTGTGGATCCCGATCGAGGAGGTCGACCTGGGCGAGGCCCTGGCCACTCGAGAGGAGCA
>JALWOP010000315.1 GCA_027083445.1 Planctomycetota bacterium
GGTAATGGTAGCGTAAGGAGCCCTGCCGGGTCGGAGCGGGGAGGGCGGGGTCGTGGGGGGCGAGGTCCGTTTCAGGGCCTAGAATGGCTCGCGATGACCCAGGCCACCTCCCCTCACGCGGTCTTTCCCGGGACCTTTGATCCCTTCACCCTGGGACACCTCGATCTGGTGCGGCGGGGGGTGGGGCTCTTTGGGAAGCTCACGGTGGCGGTCGCCCAGCACCACTCCAAGGAGCACCTCCTGGCGGTCGAGGAGCGGGTCGAGTTGGCACGGGCGGCCGTGGAGGGGATCGAAGGGGTCCGGGTCGAGCGCCTCGAGGGGCTGCTCGTCGAAGGGGTGGCCCGGCTGGGGGGTAGCGTCATCCTGCGCGGCGTGCGCAGCGCGAGCGACCTCGAGTACGAACGCCAAATGGCCCTCACCAACCGTACCCTGGCACCCGCGATCGAGACGGTCCTTCTCGTCCCCGCCCCCGAGCTGGCCCACGTGTCGAGCACCCTCGTGCGCCAGATCGCCCGCCTGGGGGGCGATCTCACCCCCTTCGTTCCAGCCCCCATCGCCGAACGACTCAGCTCACGCTTTCGAACATGACCGACCTCCGCGCCATCGCCAGCGACCAGGCCCCCGCAGCCATCGGACCCTACAGTCAGGCCATCGTCTGTGACGGCTGGATCTACTGCTCCGGCCAGATCGCCCTCGATCCCGCCAGCGGCCGGTTCGAGGGAGGCGACGTCGCCGCCCAAACCACACGCGTCTTCTCCAACCTGCGGGCCGTGCTCGCCGCCGCTGGGAGCGACCTCGGCAAGGTGGTCAAGTGCCAGGTCTACCTCGCTTCGATGGACGATTTCGCCGCCATGAACGCGGTCTACGAAAGCGCCTTCGAGGGCCTGACGCCCCCGGCTCGGGCCTGCGTCGAGGTGGCTCGCCTGCCCAAGGACGCCCTGGTCGAGATCGACTGCATCGCCCGCTCCGCCCGGGAAGAAAACGCAGGCTGAGTCGACGCACGGGCTCATTCCCGGCCTCCTTCCCGCCTGGATCGGGGAGCAGAGATGGACCTGCACCCCGGGCGAGGCGGCGCCGCCCGATCAACCCCGCATCAGACGTGCGAAAACAGCACCTGCCAGGCGGTCGGCGCTGCCCTCTCCCCACTCGAAGTAGAGGTTGGGCTCGATCAACTCGAGCTGGGAGAGACAGGGACGGTCACGAGCGTCGCGCAGGATGTCGACACGGGCATAGAGGAGTTCCTCCTCCATCTCCACGCGGGCACGGGCCGCGGCCGTGGCCGCGGTCGCGAGTTCGATTTCGTCCTCACGCGGGAGAGCCCTTTCGAGGCAGCCACCCTCACTGGCGGGAACCCGACCCGAATCTGCCTGGCGCCGGCAGACGGCATGGCTGTAGCCCCCCTCCAGGTAGACGATCGAGACCTCACCCCGGGTTTGGATGCTGGGCAGGAAGGGCTGCAAGAGCACATCTTCCCGTTCGAGCAAGCGCTCCAGGTGGCGCTGTCCCCGCAGGGTCTCGCCCCGGGCGAAACAGACCGACTCGCGGGCCGAGCCTCCCACCGCCGGCCGGAGCACGAAGGTTCCCCACCCACGCTCCGATAACTCCTGTGCCAGGTCGATTCGTTCTCCCTGCCGCACCAGGGCTGTGGGGGTGATCGCGAGGCCGGCTCGCTCGAGTTCCAGGAGGTAGCCCTTGTGCAGGTTCCAGCGCAGGATCGGGGCAGGGTTCCAAAGCCGGGTCTGCTCAGCGACCCGCCCGATCCAGTGTCGGAATTCATCCACCCGCTCGGCGTAGTCCCAGGTATTGCGCGGCAGGCAACAACGAACCTCCGACCAGTCGTACTCCTCGAAGGTCCACGAGGTCACCGCCGTCGAGAGGCCGCGCTGCTCCAACGCGGAACGCAGAAGGCGGTCGTCCGGGGAGAGGTCGAGGTAGGCGTCGGAAGCCGCTAGAGCGACATCGATCATGGGTGGTGAAGAGAGAGAGGAGAGGGGCTGGTCCGACCCTACGGATCGTCGACTCCCCTTTCCAGTTTCACTCCAGCCTCCCCGGCGCGCAGCGGGAAGGTGCGTGCGCAATCGCGCGCGCCGCGCTTCGCTTCGCTCACCATACTGCGGGTATTCCCTCGGTTGGTGCGGGTGGCGGCTCGCCGGCGCCCCCTGGGGGTCGGCATGGGAGTTGAACAGGGATCGACGTCCCGGCGTCCCAAGGCGCCGGGGTCGAGGGCTCTTCGGGACGAGAGGAGGGCTCTCGGCCGGGGATGGAGTCCGTGGGCAGCCGGCTCCAGGGCGGGACCCATTCTTCCATGGGTCTCCCACCCCGATAGAGGACCGTCTCCGCGGGTGGCAGCGCAGCTTCCCGATGCGGGTCTTCCGCGGAGAGGTCCACCCTGCAGGCGTGGGGCTCCAGGTCGCAAGCTGGAGCGTGAACTGGCATCCGCTCGGCCCGGGAGCACAATGGGGCCATGCAAGAGCTGCCCGGGCTGGAAGATGGAACGCGGGGGAGGCGATGAACCTCCTCTGGGTCGGAATCGGCGGCTTCGTGGGGGCGGTGCTGCGCTACGGCACCTCCCACCTGGTCCAGACCTGGGCCGGAGATCGCTTTCCGGGTGGAACCCTGGCGGTCAATGTGCTCGGCTGCCTCATGCTCGGTGCGTTGCTCGGCATCGCCGGCCGGACGATCGACCTGCCCGAGCACCTGCGGCTACTGGTCGCCGTGGGGTTGCTCGGCTCCTTCACTACCTTCTCGACCTTCGCCAAGGAGGCGGTGGACCTCTACGCCGTCGGCCAGCCGGTGCGTGCGCTCCTCGTGGTGCTCTTGAACCTCGTGATCGGTTTCACCGCCGTCTGGCTTGGTGCCCGCATCACCGGTTGACCCGTCGTCGCTCCTTGACCCTTTCCGGGTCTTGCCGAGGCGCCGCGTGAGGGTGCGGCGGATGCTGGAGCGCAGGAGTCGGATGGTCCCCATGCCCAGACCGGTCTCCTCATAGCTGAGTTCCACGCCTGCGATCCAGGTCTCGTCCAGGGGCTCGAGGCCGAGGCGTCGGGTCAAGTCCTCGGAGAGGGGAGCGAGGTGTCCCGCGCCGTAGAAAACCGCCACCGTCGCAAGATCCGGTTCCTCCTCGAGAACGCGCCGGAGCCCCTCGGTCACCACCTGGTTGCGCTTGTCGACCAGCACGTCGAAGAGTGCTTCAAAACCCTCCGGCGGTCGCTCCATCAACTGCTCCGCACGGGCCAGGGTCTCGATGCCGACCAGGGCGAGCATGCCACGACCCTGTTCGGTCGCACCCATCACCTTCAACAGTCCCGAAGCGAGGGTGGCAAAGACTGAATCGCCCCGCAGGGCGGCGATGAGACTCTCCGCGTCCGCGCCCCGTTCGTCGAGAAGGTCCCGGAGCTGGGAGAGGGTGACGTCGAGGCGCCGCCAGTTGACGGCTCCATAGTCGATCCCGTCGAGCTGAAAAATCAGTCCCAGGGCATCGGCCAGGGTCTTTTGGATGCCCGGACTCGAGAGGGGAGGCGCTTCGGCCAGGGTCAGTTCGAGGTCGGCATCGAGACCCTCGCCACCGGCCTTTCCGTCGGCGCCCAGACTGCGCACCACCGACTGGGAGGGGGGCAGGGCCCACTCGACCCGAAAGGGGCGCCCCCAGCCGTCGGCCAGGGCGGTGTGCACCCGCCTGGCGAGGAACGGATCCTCGATCGCGGCGGCGAGTCGCGCCGGATCCCCCTTCTCTTCCGCGTGCAGGGCCAGAAAGCCGGCCAGGGTGGTCAAGCGGCGATAGGTGGCCGCCACGCGAGCTCGCTCGGCCTCCGTCACCTGGGGGAGGGCCGCGGCCGGGTCGGTGTCGACCACGCGCTCGAAGAGCACCAGGTCCTGGCTGTCCAGGAGCTCCTGCAGGGCGGAGTAGTACTCCTTCGAGCCCACGTGCATGGCCGCGACCAGGGAGACGAGCGTCTCCGGCCCCTCCTCGCGTCGGTAGTGATAGCGGCGTACGGCCATCTCGAGGCGCAGCCCGCTCTCCTGTTCGATCAGCCGTACGAAGGGAGCCGGCGTGGATGCAGTGGAGGAGGGGTCCTGGAGGGAGGGGAGCAGCAGAAGCAGGGGGAGCAGCATCGTCGAGGTCGGGGCTTGGGTGTGGATCCGCAGGATAGAGCGACGGGGAGACTCGTGCCCCCCTGCGGGCGGAGCGTGGCGTTTTCGACCGGGAAGGGGCGGCGAGAGGGCATACTGGCCCCGACGGAGGCTGGATGCAGGGTCAGGCGGAGAATCGGCGGGCGGCGGTGATCTGCAA
>JALWOP010000316.1 GCA_027083445.1 Planctomycetota bacterium
CGTGCCCTAGCGCCCAAGGTGGAGGAGGACGAGCCGCTCCTCCGCCCTCCGGCCTGGCCCCTGGTGGCACTTCTCTCCGCCCTGGCGGCGGGGCTCGCGCTGGTGGCGCTGGCGGTGGGACGGGGGTAGCTCTAGGGGCGTCGATGCTGGCGCGCGGGGCCGGGAAGGGATCAGAATAGGGGCATGGTCCTCTACTTGCTCCTCATGGCGGTCTTGCTCCAGGCTCCAGGGGGAGGGCCCCAGGGGGGCGCCCAGCAGGTGGACTTTGGGCGTCGAGCGCGGGCCCTGCTCGCCAAGCGCCCCGACGGGGAGTTTTGGGTCCTGCGGGAGGGGGAGCGGGTGGCCCGGGTCACCCTCGAGTTTCACGAGCGGATCTGGGGAGAGGAGCGCCTCATCGAGGTGCTCCTCGCGCGCCGCGGGAAGGAGGAGGGAGCGCGGGCGGAGCGCGAGGTGCTGCGCTGCCGCATGGACCCTTCCCTCTCGCCGGTGGAACTACGGCTCTTCGGCGCGCAGGAGGGCAGTCCCCAACTGGCCCACCTGACCTTCAGCAAGAGCAAGGTCGCTGGGTGGCTGGGTGCCCGGGAATTGCTGCGCAACCTGCCCGGGCCGGTCGAGAGCGAGGGCGGCGTTCTCCTGCGGGCCGCGCTGCTCGCCCGGGGAGAGGCGGGGGAGAGCTTCACCTTCACGCGCATCGCCGCGGAGGGCAGGGGGGCGCGTGCCCACCTCGCGGTCCATCCCGACGAGCGGCTGGTGCGCCTCCCGGCGCGGGGGGAGGGCTCCGTCGCTTCCCCCGATGATCCCGTACGCATCGAGCACCGGGATGGGCGCGGGAAGCTCTTGGCTCGCTATACCCTGGAGCGTTCGGGGAAGCTGCTCACCCGCGAACAGCTCCTCGCCCCCCCGGAGCGCTGGGTGCGCCGGGAAGATGACGAGGAGCCCTAGAGTGCGAAGCGCTGCCCGTCGCGCGCTACCCCCATGCCCGCCTCTTCGATGGTCCGTCGGGCGGAGGAGTGGGGGTCGAGGGCAGGATTGGAGTGGTTCAGGTGCAGGAAGAGGATCCTGGGGCGGTGAGCGGGTCCCTCGGCCGCGAAGCGCGCCAGGCTGGTGGCGATGAAGGGGTGGGGGATGGCGGAGAGATCCCGGCCGGGCAGCTCCGCGCCGTCGTAGAAGGTGCCGTCGATCAGGGCGACATCCACCCGGGAGAGCCACTCCTCGATCGAGGGCCGGATCCCCTCCCAGCGATCGATGTCGGGCAGGTAGAGGATCTTGGCGCGCGGCCCTTCGATCAGAAAGGCCAGGGTGTCGCTGAACTCGGCGCGATGCTCGACGGAGATGGGGGTGATGCGCAGCCCCGGGGCCAGTTCCACCGGCGAGAGGGGGTCGAGGCGCTCGGCGACCAGATGCCCCGCCTCGAAGAGTAGGCTCCAGGGGCCGTTGCCGCGCAGGAAGGCCAGCATCCTGGCGCTGGCGTAGAGGGGGGTGGGGGCGCAGGCGTAGGCTTCGCGGCCGAGCTGGGCCAGTCCGGTGTAGTGGCCCATGTGAGCGTGGGTCAGGAAGATGCCCTCGAAGAGGGGGGGACGTCCCGGGCCCGCGGGGGGCGGCGCCTCCCGGCGAGCCGCTTCGACCTGGAGCGCAAGGTCGGGGGTGGCGTCGATCAGCCAGCGCCGGCCGCTCGCCGGGTCGACCAGGAGGGCACTCACCACCCGCCGCGCCAGGGCCGGGTTGGCCCGAGCCGCCCTGCACGGGGGCTCGTCGCAGGCGATCTGGGGGTAGCCGCCGTCCTGGGCCGTCCCGAGCAGGAGGAGGTAGGGGGCGAGGTGCCGCATCACCCCAGCATAGGGCCGGTGGGAGCGGCCCGGTGCTTGGGCCAGGGGGCCCGAGGGGGTCCAATAGGGAGATGGATGCCTATGCCCCAAAGCGCAGCGATCGTTTCACCTTCGGCCTCTGGACCGTCGGCAACCCCGGCCGGGATCCCTTCGGTGCACCGGTGCGACCGGTTCAAGAGCCGGCCACCCTCGTGCGTCGCTTGGCGGAGCTGGGGGCCTATGGGGTCAACCTGCACGACAACGACCTGGTGCCCTTCGGTGCGAGCGCCGCCGAGCGAGACCGCATCGTGGGGGAGTTCAAGAGGGTCTTGGATGACTGCGGTCTGGTCGTGCCGATGGCGACGACCAACCTCTTCAGCCATCCGATCTTCAAGGATGGAGCCTTCACGGCCAACGATCCCAAGGTGCGCGCCTTCGCCCTGCGCAAGACGATGGAGGCGATCGACCTCGGGGTGGAGCTGGGAGCGCGGACCTATGTCTTTTGGGGAGGACGTGAGGGAAGCGAGGCGGATGCTTGCCGTGATCCGCGCACGGCCTTGAAGCGTTTGCGCGAGGCGATCGACTTTCTCTGTGGATATGTGATCGAGAGCGGCTACGAGCTGCGCTTCGCCCTGGAGGCCAAACCGAACGAACCGCGCGGGGACATCTACCTGGCCACGACCGGCCACATGCTGCACTTCATCGAGACCCTGGAGCACTCCCAGATGGTGGGGGTCAACCCGGAGGTGGCCCACGAGACGATGGCGGGCCTCTCGATGACCCACGGCGTGGCCCAGGCGATGGAGGCGGGCAAGCTCTTCCACATCGATCTCAACGGCCAGCGCATCGGTCGTTACGACCAGGACCTGCGTTTCGGCAGCGAGGACTTGAAGCAGGCCTTTCTGTTGGTGCGTCTCTTGGAAGGGACGGGCGGGGGCGAACCCTATGACGGGCCGCGACACTTCGATGCCCACGCCTATCGCACCGAGGACATGGAGGGAGTCTGGGATTTCGCCGGCGGCTGCATGCGCACCTACAACATCCTGCGTGAGCGGGCGCGGGCCTTCGACGCCGATCCCAGGGTGCGGGAACTCATCGCCGAAAAGCCCGACGCCCTGCTCGATCCCCTCTTGAGTGGGGGCTACAGCGCCGAGAAGGCGCATGCGCTGCGGGAGCTCGAGATCGATCCGGACGCGGTGGCGGCCCGTGGGCTGGGCTACGAGCGCCTCGACCAGCTCTTGACCGAGCACCTGCTCGGGGTGGCGGGGGCGTGAGGGGCGGCCCCCTCTTCCTCGGCTTCGATGTGGGGACCGGGGGGACCAAGGCCCTGGCGATCGACCCGGCGGAGGGACGCGTCGTCGCCCGGGGCGCGAGTTCCTATGACCTCTTGCCTCCCTCCGAGCCGGGAGAGGCGGAGCAACACCCCCACACCTGGATCCGCGCCCTGGAGGAGGTGGCGGCCGAGCTGCGAGCGAAGATCGATCCCGCTCGAGTGGCGGCGCTTGGGGTTTCGGGTCAGCAGCACGGCGCGGTGCTTCTCGATGGGGAGGGAGAGGTGCTGCGTCCGGCCAAGCTTTGGTGCGACACCACCACCGCCGAGGAGGCGCGTGAGCTTTCCGCCCACTTCGGTCGCCCCGTGCCCAGCGGTTTCACCGCGCCCAAGCTCCTGTGGAGCCGCCGCCACGAGCCCGAGCTCTTCCGGCGCGTGCGTACGGTTCTGTTGCCCCACGACTACGTCAACTTCCGTCTCACCGGCCGGCGCGTGACCGAGGCGGGGGACGCCTCGGGGACGGGGCTGTTCGATCCCCTGCGCCGCTCGTTCAACCGGGAGGAGGCGGCCTGGATCGATCCCCGTCTGCCCGATTGCCTGCCTGAGTTGGTCGAACCGGGGGAGCCGGCGGGGCGTCTCTCCGCGGCCGGTGCAGCTCTGCTCGGGCTCACCGAGGGACTCTGGGTCAGTGCGGGGGGTGGGGACAACATGATGAGTGCCGTGGGGAGCGGCGCGACGCGCGAGGGGGTGGTGGTGGTCAGCCTGGGCACCTCGGGCACGGTCTTCACCCACCGGGAGAGCCCCCTGGTCGACCCCAGTGGACTGGTGGCTCCCTTTTGCGCTTCGATCGGCGGATGGTTGCCGCTCGTCTGCATCATGAACCTGACCGGTCCGGCGGAGGAGGTGGCGCGAGCCTTCGGGCAGGGGCACGGGGAGTTGACCGAGGCCGCCCGCCAGGTCCCCCCCGGATGCGACGGTCTGCTCTGGTTGCCCTACCTGATGGGGGAGCGGGTACCCGACTTGCCCCAGGCGCGGGGAACCCTGGAGGGGATGGCCCCCGGCCACCTCGCTCCGGGGGTGCTCTACCGGGCGGCTTTGGAGGGGACCAGTCTCAACCTCGCCTGGGGAGTCGATCGCCTGCGGGCGCTGGGGGTGGCGGTCGACTCCCCAGGCGAGGTTGAGACTGGTC
>JALWOP010000317.1 GCA_027083445.1 Planctomycetota bacterium
GCGCAAGGAGGTGGCCCAGGTGATCCGGGACATCTTCTGGCGCTCCGAGCCGTCCCGAAGCAGAGCGCCTGCTCGCCCTGGCTGTCGAGAGCTACCACGAGACAGCCCCCGACCTGGCTGCGTGGCTCGAAAACAACATCCTCAGGCGGCTGTCCATCTTCGAACTCCCGCCAGCGCACCGCCGGCGCCTACGTACGAGCAATGCGCTCGAACGACTGAGCCGCGAGATCAAGCGGCGCACCCGCGTCGCAACGCTCTTTCCGAACACCGCTTCCCTGCTCCGACTCGTCAGCGCTGTCGCGATCGAGATCTCAGAGGAGTGGGAGACCGGACGCATCTACCTCAGCATGGACACCGAGTGAGAATTTACACCGAAACTGTTGCTCTGCCACGAAAGGATACGGGCCAGGTGCTGCTCGTCGAAGCCCGGCTCAACAACAACCCGCAGCCCCGAATCGGTCTCGATCTTGATGGCGACGCCCTCCTCCTCATCGACCACATCGACCGGAACGAATCGAGGAGCGTCCTCTTCCTCCCCACGCAGCTTCGCCGCCCAGTAGGCGAACGTCGAGATCGAGATTCCGCTCTCCTCGGAAAGCTCGCGGTACGTCAGCCCATAGCGAGCACGGCGTTCAAGGAGTTGGATGATCTCTGGGCGGCAGCGACGAATGTGGCTCATTCCCTCAGCCTGGCCAGCTCACCTCTGGGCTACAAGGTGGGTCTAACGGGACAGTTACCACCGCAGGGATTCCATCCCGCTCCTGATCGGGCGCCTCTCCGCCGAGGAGGGGACTCTCTCTCGGGATGTCGCCTCCGTTCTGCGCCTGATGACGGGGTTGGACCTGGGTCGCACTCCGGCGCGTTGGCAGGCGTGGTGGCGCGCGGAGGGCGCAACCTTCGAGTTGCCCAGCTACGAGGATGCCTTGCTGGCCGAGCAGGCGCGGAACCGAAACCACGACCGCGGAGGGACGCGCTCGAGCTTCTACGGCCTCGAGATCGTCAGCAAGCGGGTCTGTTTCATCCTCGACATCTCCGGTTCGATGATGGGGGCGCGCATCGAAGCGGCCAAGGGCGAGCTGACCGCTGCCCTCGAACGCTATCCGGAGGGGGATCTCTTCAACATCATCTTCTACTCCACGGACGTGTTTCCTTGGAGGGACAAGCTGGTGGAGATGACCAAGCGCAACCGCACCGGGAGCTTGGAGTATGTCGGTCGGCAGACCGCAGCGGGTGGTACTGCGATCTACGACGCCCTGGAAGCCGCTTTCGACGATCCCTTGATCGACACGATCTACCTGCTCAGCGACGGAATCCCCAGCGCCGGCAAGATCGTCGACCCGGCCGGCATCCGCCAAGAGGTCGCCCGCTGGAACACCGCCCGCAAGGTACGCATCCACACCATCTCTCTCGGTGGCCAGGGCGCCCAACTGCTACGTTGGCTCTCCAAGGACTCGGGAGGCCGCTTCAAGGTGGTGCGCTGAGAGGACGCCTCGTTCCCGCCCTGGACGATCGGAGGCAACATCGGGGTGGCTCCGTCACGCTTCTACTCCTTGTAGACCCCGAGCTCAGGAATGCCCGAGGAGGAGGGCCTACCGATGTGTCCCGCGTCGAAAGCACGAGTGAGTGCCTCAGCCTGTTCCGGGACACTCACCTCGCTACGCTTCCGGAGCGAGGAGGTCGACGCCATCGTCGTCATCGATCCCGAGGTCCACGATCGTCTGATCGACGTCGTTCGCCGTGACGCCGACCATGGCGGCGACTTCGACGAGCTTCGCTCGTGAAATCTCCTCGCGCCGAAACGCCTCGAGTGCCAGACCGAGGAAGCGGCGGCGAAACTCGTCTCGCTGAGCTTGATGGTCCGGCTGAGGGAGTCCGAGGAGTTCTTCCAGCTCGCGTCCTCGACCGGCGCGCTCCTGGCCGAGTAGGGCGTCGAGTTCCGTCCCCGTGAGCAACCGGAGGTTCCTGAGGCGGTAGCACGCCGAGGTGCGGCTCACGCCGAAGTGGTGAGCCATCTGGACCACGTCATAGAGCTGGATATCCTGGCTACCGGGGGCGAAGCGGGCGCGCGCACGGACCGGCTCGCGTTCGTCGAATACCTGGGCCTCAATCCGGCTCCGGTGGCCCTTGCCGAGCGCGTGGATGAACTGGAGAACAGCGTCGGCCGGCATCAGGAATTCTGCGGCGAAGGCGTTGGCTCTCACCTCCAACAGCTCGTCCCGGTCTCGACCGCGACTGACGAGTCCACACTGATCGCGGTCGACCAGCACATGGCAGTACTCGTGTGCCCAAGAGAAACGCCGGCGCAAGATGTGGTGCCGGCGATTGGCAACCACGAAGAGGCCGATCTCCCGCTCGATCAACGTCAGCCCGGAGACGTCTTCGGGGAGGTTCACCTGGGCAGTGCGTACCCCCTGCGCATCGAGCAGCTCGACTACGCTTGGGAGGGAGGTGAGCCCCAGCCCGAGGCGTCGGCGCTCTTCGGTCGCGATGCGCTCGCCCTGCTGGATGGCCTCCCATTTCTTCCGCGGGCGGGAAAGCGGGTAGGCGGCAATGGTGGCGAGGTCGCGGTCGATGTCGAGGAGCCGCTCGAGGTTGGTCAGCTCACGTCCGAGCGCCATGCAGCTACGCAACGCTTCGAGTACGTTCCCCTTCCCCTCGCTCGCTAGCTCCGGGTGCAGACGAAAAAGCGCGACGAGTACGTCATCCTCGTCCGTGGCCTCGTCCGCCACGAGGGCGCGCAGGTCCTTGCCGAATAGATAGGCAAGGCGCGACAGCTCGATACCCGTAACGGCACGGTGTCCAAGTTCCATCTGGGCCACGGTCGAACGCGACACGGCGAGGTGCCGCGCGACATCCTCCTGGGTCATGCCACAGACCTCGCGAGCCCGTCGCAGCCGTTTTCCTAGCTCTTCCTGGTCGATTGCCATGGGGTCCTCCCCCCTCGAGGGAAAAGCGGAAGCCCCATCGAGCTCTCCGCGTTGAGCAGGAGGTGATCCCCATAGTGGGTCGCGGTCCTTGGGACCGCTTCAGCCGGGCCGGTGGCCACGCAAGCGTGGGCGACGCCGGGATGCTCGGGGAGCAGGGCGGGTCCCGGGAGATCCGGGAACCGTCCACCGACAGCAGCGGTGAGGGAGTGGGTTCTTCGATTGGCCATAGCGACTACCTCGTGGTTTCTCTTCAACGGGGTTAGACATTCTAACGGAAAATGTCAAGTTATGGCCTGAGCGTTACATGGGGCTGCTTCCCCTCGAGACCCTGCCGCGGGCCTGGAAGGGCTCCCACCGCTCGCTTCAGCGCTTCTCGATCGCTTTCAGGGCCTGGGCTGCCCAGTTGCGAATGGGGATACGGCGGGTCGTGCGGCCGAGAAGCATCAGGGCCTGGCGGGCCTCGGACCAGGACTCCAGGTCCAAGAGGGCGCGGGCGCGTTCGTGCAGGGCGGCGGGGACCAGGATCGGGTGGTGGCGGCGATCGGCGAGGATGGCGTCCCAAGCCGCAAGGGCTTCCCGCGGGAGACCGCGGTCGGCCAGGGAGCGAGCGAGGCGCCACCGGGCCGCACTGCGAAGCCAAGGGATGGAGGTTTCCGCGAGAACCTCTTCGGCCGCCTGCGTGCCGGGGCCGGTAGCGGGGCTGCTGGCGAAGAGCGTGTGGAGGGCCGGGCGGGCCTTCTCCAGGCGGCGCTTGAGCCGCTGGTGCAATTCCCGGTCGGCCCGGGCGATGAAGTTGTCGAGGCTCTCCCCATTGGCGGTTTCGAAGGCCTCCCCCAAAGGATCGCCGTTGATGAGCAAATCCATGAATCGTTCGGGGTGGGGGAGACTCGCCACCCGCAGGGCGGCCTCGCTCGGATCCAGAGGGACCGGCCACCGGGACCAGTACTGCTTGCGGTCCAGGATGCACGACGTAAGCGGAGAGTCGCAGGAGTGCCGGAGGAAGCGGTTCAGGAGTGCCTGTCGTTCCGCCTCCGGGAAGAACCCACTCCAGCGCCAGGCGAGACCGCGCAGGAGCCAGGGGGGAAGGTCCTCGCCGCTCCGCCCGAGACGTAGCTCGAGGGCCGCTTCGAAGAGTTCGCGGGCAAGGCGCAGGGCGGGGTCGATCGCGTCGACTTCCAGTTCTTCGGTAAAGACCACCAGGATCGGAGGCCGTGGGTCGCGCCAGTTGACCAGGGCGATGCACCAGTCCTGATCCAAGAGCTCGTCGGGACGATCCGCGTAGCCGATCAGGATGCTCTCGAGTTCGAGGCGCAGCTCGGGCAGGGACTCGATCAGCTTGGCGCGAGCTTCCTCCCCGGCGGCGAGGCAGGCGACACGCAGGGCGGCATGCTCCTCGTTCTCGCGATAACGTCCGAAGTATTCGCCGTGCAGGGCCACGAGCCAGGCCTGGGCCTGTGCACCCACTCGAGTGAGGGGGATGCGCATGGCGACCTTGAAGAGCAGGTTGCCGGCCTGGGCCCCGCGCTCCAGCTCGAAGAGCGCCTGGACGGCGATCAGGTTGGCCTCTCCCCAAAGCTCGGCGGGGATCGACCCGGGCCGCACGGTCAGGAAGGGGTCGACGAGGTCCAGGGCCCGGGCGGCCTCTCCCCGGTTCAAGGCGTGCAGCGCGAGATAGGAGCGCACCACCTGGTTGGCCCAGATCTTGTCGGCGCCGGCCTCGGCGGGCGGATGGTCGAGCAGCTCCTCGCCGGCCTCTTCGAGGGTCTGGAGCGAGGGGTCGTCGTGGATCCAATAGGAGGCCCGGCAAAGATCGGCGGCCGAGATGTACCAGAGGTCGCTCGTCGGATCCGCCTGGGCGTGGGCCTCGCCGGCGGCTTCGGCCAGGGCGGTCCAGTCGCCCGCTCGGCGCAGGCGGAGCAGCTCCTGGAGAGGATCCTCCTGAAGAGGATCTTCCTGGGGGCTGGGGAACAGGAGCAGGGGAAGGATGGCGCAGAACACGGGACGTGATCCTGGGGCTGATTCTGGAGCGCCTATCCAGCCTACGAAGGGGCGGAGGAGCCTTGGGCAGGAATCGCTAACCTCTAGCCAATGGGCTTTCGAGAGGGCACGCGCGCCACCCTTGCGGTGGGTTTTCTCGTCTCGGGCGTGCTGCTGGTCGTCGGACAGCTCCTGCGCACCGGTTTGGGAGAGGAGGGTGAGCTGGCCGCCTGGCTGCTCGCCCACACCTGGGCCCCACGCTCGATCCAGGCTCTGATCTTCGGCGTCTTGGGTGCAGCCCTCGCCGGACGGGCCGGCGCACGGGCAGCCCTGCTCTTCGACGGGGTTCTCTTCTTCTGGGTGCTCATCGGGCTGCCCATCCCGGATGCGGCCGCTGCCTGGCCGGAGGCGGCGGGGGTAGGCCTGCTCCTGGCGGGCGCGCTGCTCTGGATCATGCGGCGCTCCTTCTCTGGGTTGGACAGCACCCCCGCGCTGGTGGCGGGGGCGTTGCTAGGGCTGGTGCTTCCCACCCTCTGGATCGCGCGTGCCTCCGCGCCCGTCCTCGTCGTCGAGGGCCGTGAGGTTCACCCGCGTCTCGCCCGACCAGATGCCCCTTCCCTGATGTTGATCGTGCTCGATGGCCTGGGGAAACGGCGCCTTGCGCGGCGGCCACTCGCCCAGCTCCAAAGCTTGGAGCGAACGGGGACGAGCTTCAGCCGAGCGGTCGCTCCCGCGCCACGGCGGGAGCGGGTGCTCGCGACCCTCTTCAGCCAGGGGAGCGAGGGGCTGGCCGGGCGGCTCGGGGGGGAGGGGATCCTGGGCGCCTACTTCGGCGAGCCGATCGGAGATCTGGCGGCGGCCTTCCAGGAATCAGAAGAGATCGAGGGCGGGGGAGGGGAGATCGCCGCACGGATGAGCCGCTGGCTCGGAAGGATCGCCGGAGCGCGCTTCTTCCTGGCCCTGGTCCTGCCGACCGAGGGTTACACCTCCACGGACCTCGAGGAGCGTGGCGGGGATCGGGAGGCTGCGGCCCAACGGGCTACCGACCGCACCCTGGGTCTGTGTCTGGCGGAGTTGGAGCGCAGGGGGCTCGATGCGACCACCCTGGTGGCCGTCGTAAGCACCCACGACTCCACGGTCGAGCCTTCTTTGCGCCAAGCATGTCTGGAGGTTCCGCTCCTTCTCATCGGGCCGGGCATTCCGGCCGGTCGCAGGATCGATGCGGTGGTTTCGACAGCGGAGCTGCCCTCCTCGCTCCTGGTCCGTTTGGGGCTGGCGTCCGGCCCCGACCCCTTGCTTCACTCCGGCGATCTGGCCCGCTTCAGCGACGCCGACACGACCGGGGTGCGCCAGGGAGACTGGACCCTCTGGCGCACGGCGAGGGGAAAGGAGGTTCTGCATCAGTTGATCGGTGATCCCTATGAAGAGGCCGACCTGTCCGCGGAACGCCCCGATCGGGTCGCCGGACTGCGCGCACTGCTCGTGAAGGGAGAGGAGGATGGCTAGAAGCGGACAGGCTGAGGATTGGCGGAGCCTGAACCTCCCCGTGGAAGGTGGAGCGCTGGACGAACCGGCGCTCGAGCGGCGTTTCCTCTGTCGGCCGCGCACGCCCCTCTTTACGGCCGCCCTCATCCTGACCGCCGTCCACGCACTCTTCCTGTGGGTCGCAGGAGCCTTGCTGGTCAACCTTGCTTGGGGAACTCTCCCCGGACTGCGCGCGTGGATCGAGGAGCGCGACTTCTTTCTGGGGAACCTGCTCCTGTCGCTCGCCCCCTGGCTCGGGCTCTTCTATCTCGCGCTCGCTACGCTGCAACTGCTGGCCTGCGCGGGAGCTTGGTATCGCTCACGTGCCTGGACATGGACGCTGCTTCTCCTGGCGCTGCTCTCGCTGCCGACCTCCGGCCCCCTGTCGGTTCTCTTGGCGCTGCTGATGATCCCAGCCGCCGCCCAGGTCCTGGATCAGAGCCGCCCCTTCCCAAGGGACGAGGAGTGGGAGTCGCGCGGGGTCAGTCGCGGCTCGTGATCTCGAGCAGGTGGTAGCCGAACTGGGTCTTGACCGGACCGTGGACGACACCGACGGCTTCGTTGAAGACCACCTGGTCGAACTCCTTGACCATCTGGCCCGGACCGAACTCTCCCAAGTCGCCCCCGCGTTGGCCGGAGGGGCAGGTCGAGTGCTGCTTGGCGAGGCTCTCGAACTCGGCTCCCTGCTCGAGCTTGGACTTGAGTTCGAGGCATTCGGCCTCCGTGGAGACGAGGATGTGGCGGGCTCTTGCGCGTGTCATGGCGGCAGCATAACGAAAACCCCGGCTCAACTGGCGTCACTTGGTGACCCACCTCTGTCCAGCGTCAAGCGGTCGGACTCCATGGGTGGTACGGTGGCTGGGAGAGAGTTCATGCGGGTCCTACGCGTCGCACTGATTGGGGTCCTCCTTGTGTGGGGACTGGTGGTCTTCCTTCCCGCCCCAGCGGGACGGCCGAGTGCTTCAGGTCCGATCAGAGCCCCCTCCTCAGAGGGACATGTGGGCGGCATGGATCGGGGTTCAAACCTGGCGGGAGGTGAGAGCCGCCTTCCCGTAGAACCCGCGGCGGAGAATGCGGGAGAGATCCCGGCGCCTATGAGGCATTCCTGCAGACGCCGAACGCACTCAGGCCGCTTGATCTCCCCGCCCGGGAAGGCTACCGCGAGCTGTGGAGAGACGCCGTCAAGCGGGCCGTCGCGTTCTGCGATGGGGCCTTCACCGCCGTCTCCGGGGTCGGAGATGGGGAGCTGCTCGCTGCTGAGGTTACCCAAGGCCGAGGCGTGGATTGGCATCCGGGTGTACGGTCGACGGTTTCGACCCTGCGGTGCTTCCATGGTGTGGCCGTCCTGGGGGCGCTAGGGGTCAAGCGCGTCTTTGTTCGGCAGCCGGGTCGGACTTGGCAGCGAATCCTGAGTGTCCCGACCACGCAGTACGGGAGAGCCATTGCCGTGCCGCCATCAGATCCGGCCGGCGACCTCATCGTGGAGATGGATCAAGACACCACGGAGGCCGTCTTGTCTTCGGACGGTGTCCTCGTTCTGGTGCCGGAGGGGCTGATGCCGCTCAAGATACCCCTTGGCCCACCCTCTCAGGTTGACAGGGCCGTGGGAATGGGGGGCGCGGGGGCGGTGACCCCTCCGATCCATCTTACCGGCGTTCCGGAGGGCGAGGCAGATGTGTTTCTCGAGTCACGGGCGGGCTCGATTCTCGCAAGGGAAACTGTGATGATTCAGGGGACCACCAAAGTGGTTCTTTCCTGCGCGCCAAATCCGCAGACATGGGTGACGGTAAGGGTGGATCTTCCCCGGGACGATCAGGAAATGCTGAGGGAAGTCGGCCTGGCGCACTTCGACCGCCTCCAGGTAGATCTGTATAGCAAGGAGCGGGGATTCGTGCAGCGGTTCAAGCAGTCGGCCCCCCTCAAGGGCTTTGATGACGCCGTTCTGTTCTACAAACGCATTAACGTCCCAAGAGGGAGCTATCGCTTTACGCTTCGGCCCTTCGGCTACTCTGAAGATCACGATCTCAGTGAGGGAGTGAACCAGGGGGTCCGTATTCGATGTCCGCACTTGGGGATCGTTTACGTCTCTGCCGGGACGGAACTGCTGGAATCCTGTAGTGCCCAGCCGGTCCCTCCGGCTACCGGCGAAGGGATCTTTGGGGAGGTAGGCAGGGATGGGGAGATCTTTGTCGTGGCTCCTCCCGGCACCTATGACGTCAGGGGTCGAGGCCGGAATGGGGAGGCCTATCAAGGTCGGGTCGATGTTCTGGAGGGGTGGAACTCGGTCGCCCTCGAACGGGTTGCCCAGACCTCCGTCACGCTGACCGCCGAAATGAATGGCACTGAAATCGCCTTGCCGGACGAGTATTGGGACCGGCTCGAAGTGCATAGGGTGAGCGCAGGGAATGTTGCCTTGGCTGGGCGGGAGTACCCGCCTCGTCCATTGACCTCCTCGTTTCAGACCCCCAAGGTGCTCTTGAAATTCACTGGTGCCGGACAGGTGGCCATCCGATTGCCGCCGCTAGACGGCTTGACCACTTCGGAACTGCTCGTGGACGTCGATGCCGAAGACCTTTCCGCAGTCCTGAACGTCCAACCGGCGAACTGACCCTGGGGATGACACTCCAAACCGGCGGCGGCCCCTGCGCCTGTCATGGCAGCGCCATAACGGAAGGAGGCGGGCACGCAGCGCGCGCCCGCCTCCCCTTGGGCCGGGGCCGGGATCAGTGAATGACGATCTCGGCTCCGTTGGAGGCCGCCAGGCCGTGGGATGCACCGCCGTCGTAGACGAAGCCCTGGAAGGTCATCCGTTGACCGACCAGGCTGGCCGGGATGGTGAAGGAGAGGGAGAGCTCTCCGTTGCCGTCGATGGGCAGGGTGCCCGTGCGGCGGTCGATGGCGTCGATCAGGAGGACGCATCCGGGCCAGAGCTCCTTCGAGCCACGCTCCGCACCGACCCCGAAGAAGCCGCCCGCTCCGGGGAGGGCGTTCGCCATGGTCAGGGTGACCCTGCCACCGGGAGTCGGACATCCCGAGACCGAGAGGGTGGGGAGCTCACCGCCGGTTCCGGGGCAGCCGAAGCCGTAGACATCGGTTGTGCCCGGGCAAGCGGGAGGCTGCACGTTCACCGTCACGGTGCCCAGGTTGGAGTCGCTCTTGCCGTCCCAGGCGGCGAAGGTGAAGGAGGCCGGACCCTGGTACTCACCGTCGGGCAGGTAGGTCGCGGTGTGGCCCGAGATGGCCACCGTTCCCTGACCCAGCAAGGGCTGGTCGATGATGCGGTAGGAGAGGGAATCGCCGTTGGCGTCCGAGCCGGAGAGGTCGACGGTGACGGGCGTGTCCGCCGGGGTGGAGAGGCTCTTGTTGCTCACCACGGGAGGGGTGTTCGTCGAGTGGTCGTCGTCGTTGGGCCCGTCGTGGCAGGTGTAGCAACTGATGCGCTGGCCGCGGAAGAAGTTCTTCTGGCCGAACTTGGTCGAGAAGCTACGGTCACCTTGGACGTGCGAGAGGACCGTGCCCTTGTAGTTCTTCCCGTGACAGTCCTTGCAACTGCTCGAGTCGTGCTCGGCGATGTCTCCGTGCAGATCCTTGACCCACTTCTGCGAGACCGGGTGCATTCCGTGGGGGCCGTTGACCTGGCTGTCTTGGAGCTGAGCGTGGCAAACCGTGCAGTCGCTGATCGTGCCGACGTGGCCCTGGAGCTGCTGGCTCTGGACGTTGTCGTTGGCAACTGCCGTGGGGTAGATCGCGTGGGGCGGGCCGTGGCAGACCGAGCACTGCAGGTCCGCGTGGCCGCTGGAGAAGCGATAGAGGCTGAAACCCGCCGCAGGCACGTCCGGAGTCGTGGCGAAGATCTGCGAGGCGGGTTGGCGCAGGTTCCCGTTGTCGTCGAAGGCGCTGGTGAAACGGATTTGGCCGGAGTTCTGGGTCGCAGTACCCGTGTGGCAGTTCTGACAAGCGGGCTCCTCGAGCCAGCCGACGCGGGTGGGATCCCCCACCGCACTCAGATTGGAGTGGCAGCTCTGGCACTGCATCTCGAAGTCTCCATCGTCGCCGATGGCGCTACCCATCGCACCCCTCAGACACTTGGTGTCGAAACCGGGGTGGCAGGAGTAACACGCCGTACGATTCACGATGTCGTCGAGCTTGGTGCTGGTGGGATCGACGACGGTTCCGTGCAGGCTGTGGACTGCGCTCGTCAGGGGGCTGATTCCCGCGATCCCCGTGCCCGGTAGGGCGTTGGAACCGTGGCAACGGGCGCAGAGGATCGGGGTGTTGTCCACCTGGACCGTGGCCAGGAGGCCTGCGGGGTTGTAGCCCGCGGCGGCCAGGGCGGCGTCGTAGGTCGGATCACCCAACTGCCGGTCGTCGTGCAGAGCCAGAATGTTCAGACGGTCATCACGCACCGGATCCGGATCGCCGATCCAGCCCCCATCGGGACGCGCGAAGGGGTTGCCGTTCGTCCCGTGGCACATGCTGCAGGTGAGCTCCAGGGAGTTGGGGGCGGTGGTCACCGTCGATGTGATCTGGTTCCCGTTGCTGTCCAGGGCCAGGATCTCCATCAGGGGATAGGTGTTCTTGTTGTGGGCATCGTCGATGGGCATCATCGGGATGCCCTGCCCTTCCGACCACTTCCAGGTGGGGTCGTAGGTCATCGGCTGGGGCGTGTTGTTCGCCCCCGGCATGGCGCTGCCGGTCAGGCCCACGTCGAGGGGCAGGTCGACCCCGAAGAGGGCCACGTCGTAGTCCCAGAAGTTGGTCTTGCCGATCGAGGTGGTGTTGATCGAGCCCTGGGGGTCGGCGATGCCACGGTAGTAGAGCGTGATGCCACTACCTGCTGGATCGACGAGCTTGCCATTCAGGAGGAGTTGGGCATTCAGGGTGTTGAACGGCGGCAGGACCGCGAAGACACCGAAATCGGGGTCCATGCAGTGCATGCCCAGGTCGTTCCACGCGATGACGCGCGGGGGGTCCTGGGGGACGGCAGCCGCCAGGGGAGTGAGGAGGAGAAGTGCGGTGAGTCGAGCGGGTTTGGAGCGGGTGATATGCATAGTCAGAGCCTCGGGTTTGTCCGTAGAACGGCAATTCTCATGCCGGGGCTCCCGGCCCGATCCTGCCGGGTGGAGTGACTACATCGTGGGCACCTGAGCAGAAAACAGACGTCGAGCCCCCTCACCCTGACGCCATCGGTAGGGGGTGGCGAAAAAGTTTCCGTGTCCAGGCCCGCCCCAAGGGCTTGGGAGGAGGGTGACAGGGCTGTGTGGCCCACTCACCCGCGTCGGGGTAGGGTGAATCCGGCGGCCCGGATACAGATGAACTTAGAAGCCCACATGAGCGACATACGCTTTCGGCTGGAACGCCTGCGCGAGGATCACCTCGCGGGGCGGATGGAGGTCTGGCGTATCGAGGAATTGCTGGCGGACTGTGCAGCGATGCGGGCCGAAGACACCCGTGGACGTTACACCGAGATTCTGGCCTTCATCTCGCAGATGCTCTCGATCGTGATGCGCAACCAGGTGGGAATCCTGCGCCTGAATGAGTTGAAGGCCGAGCTGGAGCGCTCGGCCGGCTGAGGCCGCCCCCGCCTAGTCCTGCGGGCCCCAACGCGCCAGCGCCGTTTCGAGGTCGATGAGTTCGATGTCGTCGCGCTCGGCCAGGAGTTGCCGTAGGCGATACTTGTGCCAGGCGCCGAAGATCACCAATACATGCAGGCCGAGACCCGCCCGCTCGTCGAGGGCGGCGTTGACCAGGGCCGCGTGGTCCAGGTTGATTTGGGTCCAGCCCCCCGGGCCGAGATCCTCCGAAAAGAGCCGCTCGTAGGGCTCCATGCCCTCGGCAACGATCTCGTCATAGCGCGCGTCGTGCACTCCACCCGGCGTGTCGGAGAGACCGGCGGCCTCGAGGCGCTCATCCGCCCGTGCCTGCGCCTCATTCACCTCGCGCGTCTCCTGCGGTCGCGTCTGAGCCCACTCCGCGAGCGCTTTCCGGCGTGCGTCGGCCATTTCCCGTGTCCAGGCGCTACACGGCACGATCTCGAAGCCGCGTTCCAGGGCCAGGGGGAAGAGCACCTGGGTGAACTCGGGGTAGAGCACGACCCGCTCCTCGCGCACTTCGCCATCGCGGACGAACTCTCCCCAGGCCTGGTCGAAGCGATCCGGGGGGATCTCGCAAAGGACGACATCGGGGTCGAGACTTCGCAGGAGCTCTTTGAGCTGGGGCAGCCCATAGCCCGTGGACTGCAGGTGACCGCCGTGCAGGGTGCCTAGGACCAGCACCTGGTCGGGCCTGAAGGCCCTCTCCGCCGCGCCGGTAGCGTGACAAGCCCCGCAGAGGGTGAGGGCGAACAAGAGGATGCTGCCGCGGAGCGCGTCCCCCATGTGGAGCACACTCCAGCGGAGTCCCAACATCGCCGGAGCGCTCACGCGTTTCCCGTGGTGACGTCGCCCGTCAGGTGATCGACCAGATCCATCTTGGTCAGGATGCCGACCAGACGGCGCTGCGAGTCGACCACCAGCCCGACCGCGCCGCGCGTGAAGCAATCGAGCAGGGTTCCGGCGTCATCCTCCAGGGAGACGGTCTCCACCGAGCGGAACATCACCTCCGCGACGGTCGAGGAGAGGCTGGCGTTGCCCTCGACGATCGAACCGAGCAGGTCCGATTCGGTGACGATGCCGACCAGGCGCCCCTCTTCGAGCACCGGGAGCTGGCTGATTCCACGCTCTTTCATACGCATGACCGCGTCGGCGACCGTGTCGCCCCCCGTCGCGGTGATCAGCTCCTGGTCCGGGACGCGTCGCAGGATGTCGGCGATCGACCCCTGAGCCCAGGGGTGCTCGGTGAAGCCGTTCTCCTTCATCCAGCGATCATCCATGAACTTGGTCATGTAGTTGCGAACCGAGTCGGGCAGGATGACGACGATCTTCTTGCCCTCGCCGACGCGCTGTGCGAGCTCGAGCGCCGCCCACATGGCCGAACCGGACGAGCCGCCGCAGAGGAGCCCTTCCTTGCGAATCAAACGGCGTGCGGTCAGGAAGGACTCGCGGTCCTCGGTCTTGATCCACTCATCGATCAGGGACCGATCGAGAACGTCGGGGATGAAGTCGTAGCCGATGCCCTCGACCTTGTAGGAGCCGATTTCCCCCGGCCCGGCCAGGATGGAGCCGACCGGGTCGACGCCGATGATCTTGACGTGGGGCGCGTCCTCCTTCAGACGGCGTGCGACACCGGTGATCGTGCCGCCGGTGCCCGCGCTGGCGACCAGGTAGTCGAACTGCCCCCCCTCCGTTTGCTCCAGGATCTCCTTGCCGGTTCCGTAGTAGTGGGCGTCGGGGTTGGCCGGGTTGGAGTATTGGTCGAGGATGTGGGAGTTGGGCAGGATCGAGTTCAGTTGCTTGGCGACGCCGATGTGACTCTCGGGAGAATCCCAGGCCGCCTCGGTCGGTGTGCGGATGATTTCGGCCCCGAGCGCTTCGAGCACGACCTGCTTCTCGCGGCTCATCTTCTCGGGCATGGTGATGATCATGCGGTAGCCCTTGACCGCCGCAGCCAGGGCCATGCCGATCCCCGTGTTGCCGCTGGTCGGCTCGATCAGGGTGTCGCCGGGGCGGATGCGCCCAGCCTTCTCCGCCTCGAGCACCATGCGCTTGCCGATGCGATCCTTGACCGATCCGCCGGCGTTCATGAACTCGCACTTGGCGTAGAAGGTGCAGCCCGTGGACTTCCCGACCTTGTTCAGTTGGACGAGGGGGGTGTTGCCGATCGCGTCGAGGATGGAGGAAAGCACAGCCATGGTGCGGGGATTCTAGCCGCGCACTAGCCTTCCGGGGGGTGCAGGAGCAGGGTTCCGGTCGGACCCAAGAGGGTCCGCAGGATGCGCAAGGGATCCGGCTGCTCGGCACCGTCCGGGGCCCAGCGGCAGCTCCCGTCCTCGAGCGAGAAGCGCCAGGCGTGCCAGGGACAGATGACCTCGTTCCCCCGTCGAGTGCCCTCGAAGAGGGGTCCTTGCATGTGGGGGCACCAACATTCCACCGCGACGATCTCTCCCTCGCACTCGAAAAGGGCGAAGGTCCCAAAGGGGGTTTCGATCGGTTCGGGACGCTCTGGATCCAGATCGCCTGGGGTGAGGCCCGTATCGAACGGTCCAGGATCGGGAGGAGTTTCGCTCACCGCCCGAGGATAGCCTTCAAGGTGCCGGCCCCAGCGGCTGATTGCGCCCATTCCCACCAGCAACGGCTCGTTCAAGCGAGAATGGATCGGTGTGCTAGGCTCGTGTTCTCCTCCCGATCCAGGCATCGTGTTCCGCAAGAGAAGTCCCATGAATCCCTTCCCGCACATCCACCGCCTGCTCCCGGTACTCGTTGCCACCCTCGCTTGGAATGCTCCGGCCGCTGCGCAGACCGAGACTTTCAAGTTGAAGGCGAGTGATCCACTGCCCGGCGCGGCCTTCGGCCGAACCGTGGCGTTGGATGGCGATGTGGTCCTGGTCGGTGCCCGCAACCACGGCAGCTCGGGCCCTTTCTTCTTCGATGGCAAGGGCGCCACCTACGTCTATCGGAACACGGGATCGAACTGGATCGAGGTCCAGGAACTCTTGGCCTCCGACGGCTTTGCGGGGGAGTGGTTCGGTTCCTCGGTAGCCCTGGACGGCGACCTGGCGGTCGTCGGAGCGGTCGGCGATGACGACAAGGGCTTTGCGTCGGGCTCCGCCTACGTGTTCCGTTTCGACGGCACCGCGTGGATCGAGGAAGACAAGCTCCTGGCCTCCGATGGCAAATCCCAGGACGAGTTCGGCACCTCCGTCTCCATCTCAGGCGACGTGATCGTGGTCGGTGCTCCCGAGAACAACCTCACCGATAACGGCCGGGCCTATGTGTTCCGCTTCGACGGTAGCGGCTGGGTCGAAGAGGCCGAGCTCCTCGCCTCCGACGGGGAGGCCCAGGACGATTTCGGCATCGCCGTCGCGGTGAGCGGCGATGTGGTCGCGGTCGGCGCCTGGAACGAGGGCAACACCGGCCAGTCGTTCCCCGACGGCGACGGTGCGGTCTACGTCTTTCGTCACGATCCCGCGACGGGTCTTTGGAATGAAGAGGCCAAGCTCGTCGCCTCCGCTCCCCTTGCCGGCGAGCAAGACCGCTTCGGCTATTCGCTCTCCCTGTCGGGGGAGGTGCTGCTCGTGGGGACCTGGCCGATCAGCTTTTCCAATCCAGTTCCAAGCGGCTCGGCCTACCTCTTCCGGCACACGGGAAGCGGATGGGTCAGCGAGGCCAAGCTCGTCGCCTCCGATGCGGAGCCGGGCGACGATTTCGGTCACGCCGTATCGATCAGCGGCGACCTGGCGGTGATCGGTGCCTGGGGCGAGTGGAGTCCCTCCGAGAACTGCACACAGAATCCGCCCCTCCCCGGCGTCTGTAACGCGGGGTCGGCCTACCTGTTCCAAGACAGCGGAGGTGGCCTGTGGACCGAGAGGGCCAAGGGGACCGCATCCGATATCGCCGAGGGGGATGACTTCGCCTGGTCGGTGGGAGTCAGCGGAGATGTGGCGGTGATGGGGGCGTGGCGCGATGCGGATGGGGGGACGGACTCCGGCTCGGCCTACCTCTT
>JALWOP010000318.1 GCA_027083445.1 Planctomycetota bacterium
CCACCGGGATGACCCGCACCACTCTCGGCATCCTCATCGGCCTCGTCCTGGCCGTCATCGTTGCCGCGCGCTACGAAGGCGCGCTGTCGGCTGGGATCGTGGGGGGCTATCTCTTGGGTGGGACGATCGCCCTTCTCGCGATCGGCTGGCAGCGCCACTGGCTTCGCGTGGATCTTTCACGTGCGTTCCGGGCCACCCTGGAGGGCTTCATGATGAAGCTCGGTGTAGCCCTCCTGGCGGCGGTCACCCTGCGCTTCGTCCCGCCTGCCGGCGAGGCCCTCGATTGGCGGGGCTTCCTCGTGGCCTACGCAAGTGCCAGCCTACTCGCGATGCTCTTCGCCACCGCCGAGACCACCCGTGCTCTCAAGGAGTCGCTCTTGTGATCCGCCCGCTGCTCATGATCGTGACCTTGGTGGGGGCCAGCGCCATCACGCTGAACTACTCCGCCCACCACTCGGGGACCAAGAGCGCCTTCGAGGCGCTCTACATGCACCTCGTGCCGGCTCCCCTGGTGAATGCGGGGGAGGGCCACGGGGCCGAGGAGCATGGGGCGGCGGAGGCCGAGGAGGAGCCTTCCGGGGAGCATGCCGCCGGAGGTCATGCCGCCGAAGGAGATGACGCTGCAGAACAGGGCGGGGGCCACGGTCACTCCGATCCCCTGCTCGCCCTTCCGCTTCCCGGCTTCCTGGGGATGTTCGGCTACGAATCCCCGGATGTGGAGAGCCGGCACCTGGTGCTCTACAACCTGCAGGTCTTCCAGTTCGCCGCGGTGATCCTGATTCTGATCGGCTTCAGCGGCGTCCCGCGCTACCTGAAGACCGGCAAGGGGGACTGGATCACCCGCGTGCTGGCGGGCTTCTCGCTCTATGTGCGCGACGAGATGGTTGCGCCCCACGTCGGCCGGGAGCACGCGACCAAGCTCCTGCCCCTCTTCCTGTCGCTCTTCTTCTTCATTCTCTTCATGAACCTGGCGGGCCTCGTGCCCGGCTCGGTGACGCCGACGGCCTCGATCTTCGTGACCGCGGGCCTCTCGCTGATCACCTTCGGAGTCATGATCGGAGGGGGGATGCTCGTCCAGGGGCCGGTGGCCTTCTGGAAGAACCTGGTCCCCCACGTTCCCTTCTGGCTCTGGCCCCTGCTCTTCGTCATCGAGCTGATCGGTCTGATCGTCAAGCCGGTCGCCCTGACGATTCGTCTTTTCGCCAACATGACCGGCGGGCACATGGTCGTGCTCAGCTTCATGGGGCTGATCTTCTTCTTCGGCCAGAGCTTCAGCGCCGGTATCGGCTATGCCATCGCCCCCGTGGCGGTCGGCTTCGCCGTCTTCATCATGATCATCGAAGGCTTCGTCGCCTTCGTCCAGGCCTACGTTTTCGCCGTCCTCTCGGCGATCTTCGTCGGCATGTCCCTGCACCCCGAGCATTAGTCCGGCAAACCGGACTTCGCGCTCGGCGGAACCTACGAAACCGAACCCCACGCGCCCCTGCTCGGGGCAGAACCCGCGAACTCTTCAGGAGATCCAATGCCCATCCCCCCCGAAGGTCAACAGGCCGTCGTCGACCTCGCCAAGTTCGGAGCCGCCATCGGTCCCGGTATCGTTGCCATCGGTGCCGGTCTCGGCATCGGCAAGATCGGCGCTGCCGCCAACGAAGGCATCGCCCGCCAGCCGGAGGCCGCCAAGGAGATCAGCGGCGGCTCGCTGATCCTGGCCGCGTTCATCGAGGGCGTCTCGCTCTTCGCGGTCGTCGTCACCCTGCTGGTGGCGCTCTAGTCGCGAGGTTCCCCGAAGGGGGGTGGCCGGCTCCAGCGCGTGAGCCGGTCGCCCCGAATCCTCTTCCTCACCCCAGGCCCGACTCTGCCCATGCCCACCATGCTCTTGTTCGCCGAAGGCGGAGGTGGCTTCAACCCGCTCGATCCGAGCGGGCTCGGCAATCTCCTGTGGACGGTGGTGATCTTCGTGATCGCCCTGCCCTTCATGTGGAAACTGGTGTTCAGCAAGATCACCAGCGCCCTGGAGGAGCGCGACTCCAAAGCCTCCGAAGCGATCCGATCGGCCGAGATGGCGAGCGAACGCGCCGAGGCGGCCCGGGCGGAGGTCGAGGTGAAACTCGGCGAGGCTCAGACCGAAGCCGCACGCCTGTTGACCGAGGCCCGGGAACGGGCCGAGGTGCGCGAGCGTGACATCGTGGCCAACGCCAAGAAGGAGGCGGATGCCATGATCGAGGCGGCGCGCGCCACGATCGAGGCGGAGAAGGAGAAGGCGCTGACCGCCATCCGTGGCGAGGTCGTCGATCTCTCCCTGAAAGCCGCCTCCAAGGTGCTCGGCCGCCAGGTCGGCGGCGAGGACGATCGGCGCCTGGTCGAGGAGCTGGTCGGCGCGGCTGCGCCGCCTCCGATTCCACCGGCGGGCCCCGATGAGGGCCCGGGTGAAGGGGGCGCCGCCTGATGCGTGTCGATCCGGTGACGGCCCGCTGGGCCCAGGCCCTCTTCAACACCGCCCAACGCGCCGACGCGGTGGATGAGGTGGAGCGGGACCTGGACCGCATCGAGCGTGGGGATCCCCTACGCGAGGTGGTCGCAGGGGCTCACCCTCTCACGCGCAACTTCATCGAGCTCTGCCTCCTCCGCCATCGGCGGGAGGTGCTCGAGGAGATCGCTCCCGCCTTCCATCAGCGCGTGCTCATCGAGCGCGGGGTCGTCGAGGGGGTCGTCGAGGCTCCCCGCGCCCTGGGATCGAGCGAGCTCGGCAAGCTGAAGGCCGCCCTGGCCCTGCGTCTGGGCAAGGATGTCATCCTCACATCCCGCGTCAACGAGGAGCTCCTGGCCGGCGTGCGCATCCTCGTCGGCTCCAACATGATCGATCAATCCGTGCAGGGCCGCCTGGAGGAACTGCGCAAGAAGCTCGAGGCAGCACCGCTGCCCGCCTGACCCCGCTCCCCCTACGAGCCCAAGAAGAGACAAACAGCCATGGACCTTCGACCCGCGGAAGTGACCTCCATCCTCGAGAAGGAGATCGAGAACTTCGGAGGCGACGGGCGCATGCAAAGCGTCGGCCAGGTGCTCAGCGTCGGTGACGGCGTTGCGCGCGTCTACGGCCTGGACGACTGCATGATGAACGAGCTGCTCGAGTTCCCCGAAGGCGTGCGCGGCATCGCGCTCAACCTGGAGGAGGACAACGTCGGTTGTGTGCTCCTCGGGGACGCCGCCAAGGTACGCGAGGGTGACACGGTCAAGGCGACCGGACGGATCATCTCGGTACCGACCGGTGACGCTTTGCTCGGGCGCGTCGTCAACGCCCTGGGGGATCCGGTCGACGGCAAGGGACCCCTCGGCACGACCGAGTCGGACCTGCGTCCCATCGAACAGCCGGCACCCTCGGTGGTGGAGCGGCAGCCGGTGACGGAGCCCCTGCAGACCGGCATCAAAGCGATCGACGCCATGATTCCGATCGGGCGGGGCCAGCGGGAGCTGATCATCGGCGACCGCCAAACCGGCAAGACCGCCCTGATCATCGACACGATTCTCTCCCAAAAGAACACCGGCGGCGGGGACCCCGCGAACCCCGAGCAGGTGCTCTGCATCTACGTCGCGGTGGCCCAGAAGCAGTCGACCGTGGTCGACATCGTGCGCCGCCTGGAAGAGGCCGGTGCGATGCGCTACACGATCGTCGTCATGGCCTCGGCCATCGATGAGGCCTCGATGCAGTACCTCTCCTGCTATGCGGGAGCGACGATGGGCGAGCGCTTCCGCGATGCCGGGCGCCACGTAGCCATCTTCTACGACGACCTCTACAAGCAGGCCCTGGCCTACCGCCAGGTGATGTTGCTCCTGCGCCGTCCGCCCGGACGGGAGGCCTTCCCCGGCGACGTGTTCAACCTGCACAGCCGTCTCTTGGAGCGGGCCGCCAAGCTGGCGGACAACGCTCCCGAGATCAACCCGCGCTACGAGGCGGGCGGCGGGTCGATGACGGCCCTGCCGGTGGTGGAGACCCAGGAGGGCGACGTCTCGGCCTATATCCCCACCAACGTGATCTCGATCACCGACGGACAGATCTTCCTCGAGGCCAACCTTTTCAACTCCGGCATTCGTCCGGCGGTCAACGCGGGGATCTCGGTCTCGCGCGTCGGTGGCGCGGCCCAGATTCCGGCGATGAAGAAGACCGCCGGTTCCCTGCGCCTCGACCTGGCGCAGTACCGTGAGCTGCAGGCCTTCGCCCAGTTCGGTTCCGATCTGGACAAGGCGACCCAGGACAAGCTGACCCGGGGTGAGCGTCTGGTGGAGATCCTCAAGCAGGGGCAGTACCGCCCCTTCAAGGTCACCGACCAGGTGGCGATCATCTACGCCGGCACCTCCGGCGCCCTGGACGATCTGCCGGCCGAGCGGGTCTCCGAGTTCGAGAGCGCCTTCCTCGAGTACCTGAACGCCAGCCACCCCGAGGTCGCGGATCAGATCCTGGAGGCCAAGAAGGGACTCACCGACGAGACCAAGGCGATCCTCGACCAGGCCATCGGGACCGTGAAAGCGCAGCTCGTCTGACCCATGGCCGGTATCAAGGAGCTTCGCCTGCGGATCACCTCCGTCGGCAACATCAAGCAGATCACGCGGGCGATGGAGATGGTCGCGACGACCAAGCTCCGTCGCTTCCAGGATCGTGCGACCAGCTCCCGCCCCTACGCCGAGGAGATCACCGCCCTGGTGGGTCGCCTGGCAGCCATGCTGGGGGAGGGGGTCGAGGATCGTCCCCTCTTCCGCGCGGGCAAGGGCGAGAAGACCCTGGCCCTGGTCGTGACCAGCGACCGCGGCCTCTGCGGCGCCTACAACTCGAACCTGCTCAAGATGATCGAGGCCTGGCGCGCCGACCTCGGTCGTCCCGTGGACTACCTCGTCTATGGGCGCAAGGGGTTCGGATACATGAACAAGCGGGACTTCGAGATCAAGTCCTACCTCCAAGAGCCCCCCCTGGAGCAGATCGACTATCGCTCCGCGGCGCTCGTCGGACGTATCCTCGTCGAGGATTTCCTGTCGGGCGAATACCGCGACGTGGTGCTCATCACCACGCGCTTCCAGTCGATGGTCAAGTACGTCCCCCAGATCGTGCCCTTCCTGCCCATTCGCGGGGAGACTCTTGCTGATGGAGGAGGAGAGGCGCAGAGCAAGTCTCTGGAGGGTGGGGTGATCCTCGAGCCCGACGCGGAATCGATCTTCGAGAGGCTCCTGCCCCGCTACCTCGAGACGCGCGTCTTCAACGCCCTGCTCGAGGCCCTCGCCTCCGAGTACGCCAGCCGCCGCTTCGCGATGAAGAACGCGACCGACGCGGCGACCGACATGCAGAACGCGCTGCGCGGTGTCTACAACCGCAAGCGTCAGGAAACGATCACCAAGGAGCTGCTCGACATCGTCGGCGGCGCCGAGGCCATTCAGTAGCCCCCAGCCGTAGCCACCAGCCCAGCCATCTCCCCATGACCGCCAACGTTGGATCCGTCGCCCAGATCTTCGGCCCGGTCGTCGACGTCCGCTTCGATCACGGCCACCTCCCGGCCATCTTCAACGCGATCACCATCAAGGACGAGGAGCGCGATATCGATGTCGTTCTCGAGGTGGCCCAGCACCTCGGCAACGACGTCGTCCGAACCGTCGCCATGGCCTCCACCGACGGCTGCCGCCGGGGGATGGCTGCCACCGACACCGGAGCGCCGATTTCGGTGCCGGTGGGTGAGGCGACCAAGGGCCGCATCTTCAACCTGCTCGGCAAGCCCCTGGACGTGATCGCCAAGGGCGAGTTGGGTGAGACCCAGCGCTGGCCGATCCACCGCCCCGCGCCCTCCTTCGAGAAGCAGGAGGCCGTCTCGGAGGTGTTCGAAACCGGCATCAAGGTGGTCGACCTCCTCTGCCCCTTCGCCAAGGGGGGCAAGATCGGCCTCTTCGGCGGTGCGGGCGTCGGCAAGACGGTGCTGATCCAGGAACTCATCCGCATCACCGCGGTCGAGAAGGGTGGCTTCTCGGTCTTTGCCGGGGTCGGTGAACGGACCCGCGAGGGCAACGACCTGTGGCTCGAGATGAGCGAGGCCGAGTACAAGACCCCCGAGGGCGAGACCGCCGCGGTGATCGACAACGCGGTGCTGGTCTTCGGTCAGATGAACGAGCCCCCCGGAGCCCGCCTGCGGGTGGCCCTGACCGGGCTGACCATGGCCGAGTTCTTCCGTGAGGAGCGCGGCCAGGACGTGCTCCTGTTCGTCGACAACATCTTCCGTTTCGTCCAGGCGGGCTCCGAGGTCTCCGCTCTGCTCGGCCGCATGCCCAGCGCGGTGGGCTACCAGCCGACCATGGCCTCGGAGATGGGCGCTCTCCAGGAGCGCATCACCTCGACCAAGGACGGGTCGGTGACCTCGATGCAGGCGGTGTACGTCCCCGCCGACGACATCACCGACCCCGCGCCGGTGGCCACCTTCGCCCACCTCGATTCGACCATCATCCTCGACCGGGCCATCTCCGAGCTGGGAATCTATCCCGCGGTCGACCCCCTGAAGTCGACCTCGCGCATGCTCGACCCCCAGGTCGTCGGCGAGGAGCACTACCAGGTCGCGCGTCAGGTGCAGCAGACCCTGCAACGCTATGCGGACCTCAAGGACATCATCGCCATCCTCGGTGTCGAGGAACTCTCCGACGAGGACCGCCTGGTCGTCCAGCGTGCCCGCCGGATGCAGAAGTTCCTGGCCCAGCCCTTCTTCGTGGCCGAGCAGTTCACCGGCATGCCCGGGGTCTTCGTCCCCCGCGAGGACACCGTGCGCTCCTTCAAGGAGATCCTGGAGGGCAAGCACGACTCCCTGCCGGAGGATGCCTTCTACATGGTGAGTGACGTGGACGCGGCCGTGGAGAAGGCGAAGTCCCTCTAGGAATCCCTGGCCCCAGACCCACCTCAGCATGCCCGACACCTTCACCCTGCGCGTCATCACCCCGGAGTCGATCGCGGTCGATACGGCCGCCTCGTCGGTGCGCTTTCCCGGTCTCGACGGCCTGATGGGGGTCCTACCCCACCACGCTCCCATGGTGGCGGCCCTCGATGCCGGTGCCCTGACCTGGACCGAGGGGGGTGTCGAGAAGGAGATGTTCGTCTCCGGAGGGTTTGCCGAGGTGCGCGGGGATACGGTGCGCGTCGTGACCGAGGCCTCCGAACCGGCTTCGGCCATCGATGTGGAGCGGGCCCGCCGGGCTGCCGAGCGGGCTCGGGAGCGCCTGCGTCGCCGGGGTCGGGGTGGTCAAGGCCCCGGTGAGAAGGTCGAAGAGATCGATCTCCTGCGGGCTCAAGCAGCCCTGCGGCGCGCATTGCAGCGCCTCAAGGTCGCCGAGCACAAGCGCTGATGCGGCTCTGTCTAACCGATTTTCGGGGGGGCGATCTTCGGCGTGGGCCCGGCTTCGCCGCCGGGGCCTCGGCGCTATCCTGCCCGGCATGAGCACTGCCACCGGATAGCGCCGCACTCACACCTGCGGCGAGCTGCGCGCGGAGGACGTGGGAGCGGAGGTGACCCTGAACGGCTGGGTCGCCCGGCGACGTGACCACAAGAACGTCTACTTCGTCGACCTGCGTGACCGCTACGGCCTGACCCAGGTGGTGCTGGAAGGCGAGGCTCTGCGCGCCGAAACCCTGGGACCCGAGGATGTGGTCGCGGTTCACGGCCGCGTTCAACTGCGGGAGGCGGGACCCAACCGGGAGCTGGCGACGGGGGAGGTCGAGGTGGTCGCGGAGAGTCTCGAGGTGCTGGCACGTTCGGAGCTGCCGCCCTTCGAGATCAAGAGCGGGATCGAGACCGCGGTCGAGCAGCGTCTGCAGTACCGCTTTCTCGACCTGCGGCGCCCCGACATGCTCGCCAACCTGGCACACCGCTCGCGTTTCATCGGTGCCCTACGGGCGGCCTTCCTCGAGCGCCGCTTTCTGGAGATCGAGACCCCGATTCTGACCCGTGCCACTCCAGAGGGAGCCCGCGACTACCTGGTCCCCAGCCGCGTCCATCCGGGGAAGTGGTACGCCCTGCCCCAATCGCCCCAGATCTTCAAGCAGCTCCTGCAGATCAGCGGCACCGATCGGTACTTCCAGGTGGCGCGCTGCTTCCGGGACGAGGATCTGCGTGCCGACCGGCAGCCCGAGTTCACCCAGCTCGACATGGAGATGTCCTTCGTCGAGGAGGAGGATGTCTGGCGCGTCTGGGAGGAGGTGCTCGCGCAGACCTTCGCCGAGGCGATGGGGGTGGAGTTGCCGACTCCCTTCCCGCGCCTGCGCTGGACGGAAGCGATGGAGCGCTTCGGTCTCGACAAGCCGGACACGCGCTACGGCATGGAGCTCACCGACATCGCCGAGTGGGTCGGACAGAGCGGCTTCGGGGTCTTCCAGTCGGCCCTCGAGAAGGGCGGTCGTGTGATGGCCATCGCCGTTGCGGGCGGAGGCGAAGCGATCAGCCGCGGACAGATCAAGAAACTCGAGGAGCTGGCCAAGTCCTTTGGGGCGAGGGGACTCGCCTGGTGGAAGCCGGGCCAGAGCGGGGGCGCGGCGGGTCCCTTGGCCCGTTTCTGTGCCGACGCTTCCGGTGAGGCGCTCCTGGCGCGACTGGGGGCAACTTCGGAGGACCTGATCCTCTGCTGCGCGGGGGAGCAGGCCATGGTCTGGAGGGTGCTCGGGGAGCTGCGCGTGCACCTGGCCCGCACCCTCGACCTCATCCCCAGCGATTGTTGGAACTTCCTCTGGGTGACCCACTTCCCGATGTTCGAGCGGGATGAGGAGGGGGGCTGGACCTCCCAGCACCACCCCTTCACCGCCCCCGAGGACTGGGAGCTGGAGGGGGACCCGGAGAAGCTCACCTCCCGCGCCTATGACCTGGTGCTCAACGGCTGGGAGCTGGGCTCGGGATCGATCCGGATCCACCGTTCCGACACCCAGCAGAAGGTTTTCGAACTGCTCGGGATCGGTCCGAAGGAGCAGGAGCAGAAGTTCGGCTTCCTGCTCTCGGCCCTGCGCTACGGTGCCCCCCCCCATGGTGGTTTCGCCGTCGGCCTCGATCGGCTCGTCGCCTTGACCCTGGGACTGGACTCCATCCGCGACGTGGTCGCCTTCCCCAAGACCACCGCGGCGGCGGATGCCATGTGCGAGGCCCCCTCGGAAATCGACCCGACTCAACTGGCCGAGGTGCACGTGGCCTCGCTCGCGCCCGAGGCCGCCGGAGGGGAGGCGGGTTCGCCCGTGGACGCATGAGGCCTTTCGCTGAGGCCTTCCGCAATGGCCCTGCTGGGTCTATTCTGCCAGGGGATGGCTTTTTACCCCGCCTCCCCATGACCCCGAACTAGAAGACAAGGAGCTGAGTGGCAAGTCAGAATTATCGAGTCAATCACCGAATCCGCGTGCGTGAGGTGCGCCTCATCGACGAGAACGGCGAGCAGCACGGGGTGGTGGACACCCAGTTCGCCAAGCGTCGTGCACAGGAAGCAGGCCTCGACCTGGTCGAGGTCTCGCCGAGCGCCCGTCCTCCGGTGTGCAAGATCATGGACTTCGGCAAGTTCAAATACGATCAGCGCAAGAAGGAGAAGAAGGGTGGAGGCAAGAGCCGCAGCGCGTCGGGTCTCAAGGAGTTGCGAGTCCGTCCCGCGATCTCCGATCACGATCTCTCCTATCGCCTCAAGGATGGACGCAAGTTCCTAGAAGAGGGGCACAAGGTCCTGGTGGTCTGCATCTTCCGCGGGCGCCAGATGGCCCACCCCGAGCACGGCTACGACGTCATGCGGCGCGTGGCCGAGGCCCTTTCGGATGTGAGCAAGGTCGAATCTCCGGCCAAGATGTCCGGTCGGCGCATGACGATGATGCTCTCGAACCTGAGCGCGGAGCAGCGCCGCAAGAAGCAGAAAGAGATCGAGGAACGCCGTCGCATGGACGAGGAGCGTGAGGCCGAGGCCGGGGAAGAGTCCGCCTGAGCCCACCGTCTGAGCCCACCGTCTGGGCCCGCCGTCTGGGCCCGCCGTCTGGGCCTGCCGTCTGGGCTCTCCGTCTGGGCCCGCTTCTGGGCCGCCCCTCTACCCACGGGCCGAATCCTCCGCCCCGATCTTCCCGGGGTGGCTTCCCGGCCGGCCTTCCCCCGGTTGCGTCCAGGGAATGGCCGTAGATGATTGCCGGGGGCGCTTGCCCCTCCGGGAGCCGGCCCCTATCCTCTCGCCTTTCCAAGCCGCCCGGCCGAGCCGCGCGGCCCCCACGAGCGGCGCCGGCATGCCAGCGACTGGGGATTCGCGAACCGGGGTTTCCCGGCTCGACGGCGGGGCCCGGCGGCCCGGTCCGTCGCTGCCCAGGACCCAGAGGAACGAGGACGTCCCATGCCGAAGATGAAATCGAAGGGCGCGGTCAAGAAGCGCTTTCGCGTGACCAAGAGCGGCAAGCTCAAGTCGAGCCGCCCCGGCCGCGGCCACCAGCACGCCCCCAAGGATGCCCAGCGCAAGCGCGAGAAGCGCTCGGCCCTGGTGACCGAGGGCAACTGGGCCAACCTGCTCAAGCGCATGATGGGGGGGCGTTAGATGGTACGCGTGACCTACGGGGCGCCCCGCGCCCAGAAGAAGACCCGCTACTTCCGCCAGGCGCGCGGCTACCGCGGCGGGCGCTCCAAGCTCTGGCGGACCGTGCGTGAGGCGCTCCTGCGTTCCTGGGCCTTCGCCTATCGGGATCGCCGCGTCAAGAAGCGTCAGTTCCGGCGCCTGTGGATCATCCGCATCAACGCCGCGGCGCGCATGCGCGGGATCACCTACTCCCAGTTCATCGACGGCCTCAAGAAGGCCGGCATCGACCTCAACCGCAAGCAGCTCTCCGAGCTCGCCATCCATGACCCCAAGGCCTTCGACGCCCTCGTCGAGGAGGCCCGGTCGGCGCGCGCCTGAGGGAGGGCAGTGGCTGAGGGACGGCAGTTTACGCGAGCCGCCGGCGGGTCTTCGACACGCCGGCGGCTCGTCTCTGAGTGGAGCCTAACATGACCGACATCCAGACCTTGGCCGAGAAGGCTCGAGCGGAGGTCGCCGCAGCCGCCGACGAGGAGGCCCTCAAGGCGATCGAGCGCGCCTACACCGGCAAGGACGGAGTGGTGGCCGGCCTTCTGGCGGCGATCCCCACCCTCGATCCCTCAGAGCGTCGGGCGGCGGGGATCGCCGCCAACGGCCTGAAGCAGACCGTGCTCGAGGCGATCGGCTCCCGGCGTGAGGAGCTGGCGGCCGGTGCCCTCGCTGCGCGTCGCAGCGGCGAGGGCTTCGATCCGACCCTGCCGGCGCCGCGGCCGAGCCGGGGATCCCTGCACCCCTTGACCCGGGTCACCCGGGAGCTGGAGGACCTCTTCGCCTCGATGGGCTACGAGGTCCTCGACGGTCCCGAGGTCGAGCTGGGACACTACAACTTCGAGGCGTTGAACATCCCCGCCGACCACCCGGCCCGGGACAGTCAAGACACCTTTTTCATCGACCCCGAGGCACACCTGGTGCTGCGCACCCACACCAGCCCCGTGCAGGTGCGGGCCATGGAGAGGCTCGAGCCTCCCTTTCGTGCCATCGCTCCCGGAAAGGTCTTTCGTCAGGAGTCGACCGACGCGAGCCACGACCACACCTTCTATCAGATGGAGGGGCTGGTCATCGGCGAGGATATCAGCGTCGCGCACCTGATCGGTGCGATGAAGACCCTCCTGCGCGGCATTTTCGGTCGCGAGCTCGAGGTACGCCTGCGGCCGGGTTACTTCCCCTTCGTCGAGCCGGGCTTCGAGCTGGACGCGCGCTGTCCCTTCTGTGAAGAGGGCTGCAGCGTCTGCAAGCGCACGACCTGGATCGAGCTCTTGCCCTGTGGGTTGGTGCATCCCGCCGTTCTGCGGGCGGGAGGCCTCGACCCCGAGCGCTGGAGTGGCTTTGCCTTCGGGCTCGGACTCTCGCGCCTCGTGATGCTGCGCTACGGCATCGACGACGTGCGGCACTTGATGGGGGGCGACCTGCGCTTCCTGGAGCAGTTCTAGATGTACATCTCCACCCGATGGCTCTCGCGTCACGTCGATCTCGACGGCCTGGACGCCCACGAACTGGCACAGCAGCTCACCCTCTCGACCTGTGAGATCGAGGGGGTCGAACCCTTCGCTCCGCACCTCTCGGCCGTACGCGTCGGGCACGTCGTCTCCCGGGAGCCCCACCCGGATGCCGACAAACTCTCGGTCTGCAGGGTCGACATCGGCGAGGATGAGCCCCTGCAGATCGTCTGCGGTGCGCCCAACGTCGCCGCCGGCCAGCGGGTGGCGGTGGCCACCGTGGGCACGGTCCTACCCGGGGACTTCAAGATCAAGAAGTCGAAGATCCGCGGGGTCGAATCCCGCGGGATGATCTGCTCGGAGCGGGAACTCGAACTTGGAGACGACCACTCCGGCATTTGGGTCCTACCCGAGGATGCCGCCATCGGTGAGGGGGTACGCGAGGCACTGGGGCTCGAAGACTGGGTGCTGGAGGTGGACAACAAGTCCTTGACCCACCGTCCCGACCTCTGGGGTCACCGGGGGGTGGCGCGGGAGGTCGCGGCGATCACGGGACGCAAGCTCCTCGATCTCGACCTCTCGGGTCCGCCCACGGGCAGCGAGCCGCCCCCTCCCGTGCGCATCGAGTCGGCGGCCTGCTCGCGCTACCTGGGGCTGGTCATCGAGGGTGCGCGTAGCGAGCGAGCACCCCTGTGGATGCGCATGCTGCTCCTGGCGGTGGGGCAGCGCCCGATCGACCTCCTCGTCGACCTCTCCAACTTCGTCATGTTGGACCTGGGGCAGCCCAACCACCTCTTCGACCAGAGCGCCCTCTCACCGGAGGGCATCGTCGTGCGCAGGGCCCACCCGGGTGAATCCATGACCACCCTCGACGGCGAGGAGCGCTCTCTCGAGCCGAGCGACCTGGTCATCTGTTCGGGGGACCAACCGGTGGCTCTGGCAGGGATCATGGGCGCCGAGGGCTCCAAGGTCGGCGCGGGGACCGAACGACTTCTTCTGGAGGTGGCCACCTTCGACCCCGCCGTCGTGCGGCGTACCTCGGCACGCCTGGGGTTGCGCACGGATTCGTCGGCTCGCTTCGAGAAGCATCTCGACCCGACCCTACCCCTCCAGGCCGCCGGTCACTTCGCACGCCTCTTGCGCGAACTGGAGCCGGGCGTCAGCTTTCCCGCCCAACTCGCGGACGTGGGGGAGTGGAGCGACCCCGCCACCACCCTCGAGCTGCGCCCCGAGCGGGTGCGGCGCGCCCTCGGGGGAGAGCTCAGTGACGACGAGCAGGCGAGCCTGCTCGAACGGCTCGGCTTCGGGGTTCGCCGGGAGGGCGAGTGCCTTCGGGTCGAGGTGCCCTCGGCGCGGGCGACCAAGGATGTCACCATCGAGCAGGATCTGATCGAGGAGATCGGACGCCTCTATCGCTACGGCAACCTCCCCGAGGCACCCCTGGTGGGAACCATCCGCCCTCCCGCTCCCGATCCCACTCGTCGCATGGTGCGCCAGATCCAGGATCGACTGGCGGGGGATGCCCGCTTTCACGAGGTCAAGAGCTACTCCTTCCAAGCTCGGGACCTGCACCGCCGCTTGGGCCTGGACGAGCTCGAGTATGTGACCGTGATCAACCCGGTGGCCGAGGGACTCGAGCGGGTGCGCCGCGATGTGCTGCCGAGTCTGTTGGCGGTGGCGGAGCTCGGACGTCGTCACCGGGACGACGTACGTCTCTTCGAGGTAGGCAAGGGCTACCGACCCGAGTGCGCCGGCGAGAGTGGAGAGCCCGGAGAGGTCCACCAGGTGGCCCTGCTCTGGGCGGGTCCTCCGCCGGGGCAGGACGCTCCCTACGACCAGGCCCGTTTCTGGCGCCTGCGCGGGGTGGTCGAGGATCTTCTGCGCTTCCTCGAGCGGGATGGAGTCGGCTTCGTTCCGCTCGATCCGCCGCCCCCCTGGGCCCACCCGGTGAAGTGCCTGGAGATACGGCTGGGAGAGCAGCCGGTGGGGCTCGTAGCGGAGCTCGATCCGGGTGCCGCGCCGCGACTGGGGCTCGAGGGGGAGCTCGAGAGCGACGTCGCCTGCGCCGTGCTCGACCTGGGCGCGCTCCTGGCCGTGCCCGCGCGGACGGCCGCCTACCGGCCCATTCCCCGCTTTCCGGGGGTCAAGGTCGATGTGGCCATCCTGGCCCCCGGCGACCTTCCCGCGGGCGAGCTGGCCGCGGCCATCGAGGCCGCCGGCAAGGGGGTCGTGGCCGACCTGGACCTTTTCGATCTCTACCGCGGGGAGTCCCTGGGGGCGGGCAAGAAGTCCCTCGCCTGGCACGTCCTGCTCCAATCCGAGAAGAAGACCCTCACCGACAAGGACGCTCAAAAGTTCCTGGGTCGCGTCGAGCGCGCCGTGGAGAAGCTGGGGGCCGAGCTCCGTCGGGCCTGACCCCAGTCCGAAGGGGCGTTTGTTCCTCCTGCCTGAGGCAGGGGAGCTAGGCTCTGGGTAGCGATGTCGATCCGCCTCCTCTCCCTGCTCCTCCTCTGCTCCAGTGCGGCATTCGCGGGTCCTACGCGGGTCGTGCTCGTCCTTCTGGATGACGTGGGCGTGGATCGCCTGGGCTGCTATGGCCTGGCGGCCGATCCGCCGGTGACTCCGCACCTCGATCGGCTGGCGGCCGAGGGGCTGCGCTTCGAGCGGGTCTGGGCCCAGCCCTACTGCGGTCCGAGTCGGGCGGCGCTCCTGACCGGACGCTTCGCCTTTCGAACCGGGATCGGAACCAACGTCGAGCACGGCAGGGGAGCCCGTGGGCTCGAACTCGAGGAGTGGACCCTGCCCGAGTTTCTGCGGGCCGGTAGCGGCGAGGGGGTACGGACGGCTGCCTTCGGGAAGTGGCACCTGGCCTCGTTCGACCAGGGGGACGATCAAGCTCGCGCCCAGGGGTTCGAGCGGGCGGCTTTGACCCAGGGGAACCTGGGGGACTACGAGCACTTCACCAAGTATGTCGATGGCCGAGGTGTTCCCGTACACCGATACGCGACCACCGATACGATCGAAGACGCGCTGGCGTGGCTCGCAGGGATGGGAGAGGAGGACTCCTGGTTTCTCTATCTGCCCCTGCACGCATCCCATGTCCCCTTCCACGTTCCGCCGTCGGAGTTGATCACCCGCAGCAAGCTGGAGAGCGACGCGGACAAACACAAGGCGGCCATCGAAGCGGCCGACCATGAGTTGGGACGCCTTTTGGCGGCCCTACCAGAGGGAACGACGGTCTTCGTCCTGGGGGACAATGGCACGCCCAGGCCTGCGGTCGAGCCGCCCTTCTTGCCCGAGCACGCCAAGGGGACCCTCTACAGCGGCTCCCTGCGCGTTCCGCTCCTCGTCTGGGGAGCGGCTGTCCCACGACCGGGGGTCTCGTCGGCTCTGGTGTCGAGTGTCGATCTCCTACCGACGATCTGCTCCCTGTTCGGGGTCGATGCAGCCGCCCTGCTGCCCGAGGGGCGGGTCCTGGACGGAGTCGATCTGGGCGCGGTGCTCCGGGATCCCAAGGCCCAGGGGCCGCGCAGGGTGCTCTTCGCCGAACGTTTTTCACCCAACCACAGCCCCAGGCCCGAGCACCTGTGGCGCGCGGTCTCCGACGGGCATTTCGCGCTGATCCGCAACGAGACGCGCGGGCGGGATCGTCTTTACGATCTCTCGCAGGACCCACACGAGGAGAGCGACCTTTTGGACGGGGGAGGAGGCTCGGAGGAGGTTCGCCGGGCCCATGAGCGTTTGGCCCAGGCCCTGGAGGAGATCACCGGGGGCTGAATCCCTACCACTCCGATGCTGCACTGCCTCGTCCCGAGTCCGCTCTTCGGGCCCTGGCAGGCTCCGAAGAACGGACTCGGGACGATCCAATGCGACATCGGGGTACACTTGCCCCAGGCCATCCCGTGAAGATCTCGGTCGTCCCCGCGCCCCGCCCCCCCGCGTTCCGCGCTTCCCGCGGC
>JALWOP010000319.1 GCA_027083445.1 Planctomycetota bacterium
CGCGCTGTCTGCCCGGCTGCCCGCCAGCAGCCGGCCCTCGCTCCAGAGCAGGGCGCACGGGGCCGCCCGAAGGGGAACCGCGCGGGCGCTCACCCGGTGCGCCCCTGGGGAGGCGCGCCGCCCTCTGGATGGCCGCCCTCGCCGTGGCCGCGGGGTTCTACGACCTGGCCGGCCGCGGCCCCTGGCGCGGCCCCCTGCTCCTGGCCCTCTGCCGCGCCGGAAATCTGGCGGCGGGCCTGCAACTGGGGGTCTGGCTGGGCGGGAGGGATCCCGCCCCGGCGCTCCTCGGGCCGGCACTGCTCTATGGACTCTACGTCTTCGGGCTCTCCCGCCTGGGTCGACTCGAAGATGGCGAGGATCCAGGTGCCCTGGGAGATCGCCCGGCCCGGATCCTGCGCGCCTTGGCAGGGGTGTTCTTCGCTCTGCCCCTGGTCGGACTGCTCCTACCGGTGACGACCGTGCGGGGGAGCGCCGCGGCGGCCATCCTGGCGGTCCTGGCCGCCCTTGGATTGCTGCGGGCGGCGGCCCGGCGACAGCCGTGGGATCGGAGGGCGGTCCAGGGGGCGATGGGTAGCGCCCTCCGGCGGCTACTCCTCTTCACGGCGGCCCTGGCCCTGCTGCCCCTCGATGGGGGTCCGGCCCCGCCCCTCACCGCCCTCGCCATCCTGGCCGGCTATCCCCTCTCCCACGCCCTGCGCCGGATCTTCCCACCCAGTTGATCCCCCGGGGGCCGCCGTCCCCTTCAGGAGTTCCTGCGCCGAGCCAACCAGCTCCTCGCCTCACCGACCGTACGCACACGGCCCTCGAGCTGCGCCTCTTCCAGTGCACCGATGAGCTCCCCCAGCTCAGGGCCGGGGGGAACCCCTGCGGCGATCAGGTCGGAGGGGGTGAGCAGCGGGGAGGGGCAGAGTTCCTCGTCGGTGGCCCCACTGCGCCAGGCAGAGAGCTCCTCGAAGGGCGCCCCGTCGCCACCAGCGGCGACAGCCCAGGCCCTTGCCAGCTCCAGCCCCTCCCGCCATCCCTCATCCCGCAGGAGGCGCGCACGGGCTGCCGCGGAGAGGTGTGCCCGCGCCCGGCGACGAACCTCCCAGACCCGCTGCACCCTGCGGCGTAGGCGAGTGGATGCGTGGAGGGTTTCGAGCAGCGCTCCATCCTCGCCCCGGTCCGACTCGGCAGCCTCCCCCAGGGGGTCCGTCTCCAAGAGCCAGGCCAGTCCCAACACCTCTCCGGGGGGATCGGGAAGCGACCCCAAGGCTCGCAGGCGCAGCTGGGTCGCGACCTGGTTGCGCCGCTCCCAGGCCGGCAGGGCCGCCCCGAAGATCCCCAGTCCCAGGAGCACCTCCATCGCCACCGAGGTGCGCACTCCCGCGAGGATGCGCCGCAGCTCCCCCAGGACCCGGGGCTCGCTCACGCCCCGGAGGGAGTCCAGGCTCGCCTGGGCTGCCTCGAAGAGGCCCGGAGCGGGGCGGGCCCCGAGACGTGCCAGGAAGCGGGCCAGGCGCAGGAGCCGCAAGCCGTCCTCGGCGAAACGGCGCCGCGGGTCCCCGACCGTGGCGAGAAGGCCGGCCGCGAGATCCTCCAGTCCGCCGGTGGGATCGAGGCAGGTGTCGCTCAAGGGATCGAGGTAGATCGCGTTGCAGGTGAAGTCCCGGCGGGCCGCGTCCTCTTCCACCGAGGAGGTGAATCGCACCCGGTCGGGGTGGCGCCCGTCGGTGTAGCCCGCCTCCGAACGCAGGGTTGCCAGGTCGACCGACTGGCCCTCGAAGGAGACGATCACGATCCCGAAGGCCCGCCCCACCGCGCTGGTGCGCTTGAAGAGCGCCTCGATGCTCTCCGGGTGGGCGTCGGTCACCATGTCGAGTTCGCTCGGCTGAACGCCGCGCACCAGGTCCCGCACGGCGCCCCCGACGAGCCAAGCCCGGTAGCCCGCCTCCGCCAGCCTCTGTGCGATGCCCTTCGCGACCCGATTCTGGGCCGGAGCCAAGTCTTCGACGGTGGGCGGGGACACGATCGTTGAACCGTACCCCGCCCTTCTCTAGCTTCCAAGGGTGGCCGAAGCCTTGAACTCGAAAGCTCTGGAGAGGCCGCCGCTGGAGAGCCCCACCTCCTCGGTAAGGCGACCGCGGATCCTGGGCCTGCACCTCACTGACGGTCTCCTGGTCGGCGCCGTGATCGGGGTGGTCTGCCTCGTCTCCATGCCACGCCTGGCCGACTATGTCCGCCGCACCAATCAGGAGGACGCGCGCACCGCACTTGCCCTGCTCGGCCCGACCTGCACCGCGGCTCCAGAGGCGAACCGCACGGGGCTCCTCGACTTCTCCTCCTGGAGCCCCCGCCTGCGCCACCGCCTGCAGGACGCCAGACCCCTGGCGAGCGGTCCCGGCCTGCTCTACCACGGCTACATCTTCACCCTGCGGCCCAGCCGTGACGGCACGCTCTGGCTCCTGGCGCGCCCGCGCAGTCCCGGCCGGACCGGTGAGGGCATCTTCGCCTGGTCCCCTCAGCGCGGGCCCTTGCAGTTGCGCAGCGTTGCAGCCTCCAAGGCAGGAAGCGGAGGTTTCGGCAGCGGTAGTGCAGGCTCCGCTCGAATGGGCTCCGTTCGGGGTGGGTCGGAGATCGGCGAGAGCGAGGGGCTGCTCGACCCGGAGCTGTGGATCGAGCTGGAACCCAGGCGCCCCTTCACCCCGATGCTGCCTTCCAGCCCCAGTGGCAAGGAATCTTCATCGCCGGGGCTCCTCGAGCAGCGATGAAGCAGCGCGAAAGCTCAGTCGCCGCGCTCCTCGATGAAAGCCCGGAAGGCCTGCGCCAACTCCCGCTCCCCCCGATCGCGCTCCAGCCGGTCGGCCACGGAAGCCAGGCTACGGTGAGGCCGGTTCAGCCAGCGACCTCCGGTCAGGCAGAGGGTGGTCACATGCTCCTGTGGGGCTGCCGCCAAGGCAGCGGCATCGGCCAGAACCGCATCGACATCGAGGCCTCCCACCTGGATCACGCACAACCTACCGGCCGGATCGAAGAGCAGCGATACCGGCAGGTCGAGGTCGTCGTAGTCCGCCAGGATCGCCTGACAGGCGAGTTCGTAGAGGACCCGCTCGCGCCTCCCCGCCCGGCCTCCGACCCGGGAGAGACCCGAAGCCGCCAGGACCTGGCGCGCGTACTCCTCATCCCGCACGCCGTCGATATCGATCGGGTGCAGATCGACCCCGCCCGCCGCCAGGCGCGCCTCGTTCGCCGCCAGATCCCCCAGGATCCGGCAGGCTCGCTCGTCCCAGCTCGCCCAGAGAGTCACCAGGACACACCTTCCGGCGTGGTCGGCCAGGGTCTCGGGGATCCCATCGAAGCGGGAGAGGGGGAGGGGTGCAAAGGGCAACCGTTCAAGAGCCACCGTGCGCCCCAGGGGGTCTCCACTGGAGGGTTCGATAGCCCGCTCGGGCAGGGGAGGGTGCGGGGAGGTCTCCACGCGCTCGACCCCACCCCGGCGGTCCAACCGGTAGCGCCCATCGACCTCGAGCCCCGAATACTCGAGGGTCTCCCCATCCGGCCACCGGACCGTCACCCCCTCGATCGTCTCGGAACTTCCCAGGCCGAAGTGCAACCGTTTGGAGGAGGTCGCCAGGTAGCCTTCACCCCCATAGACCCGAAGCGGCTGCACCCGTCCAGCACTCTCGACCCGTACCAGGGCCCCGACCGCTTCGGTGTTGGGTGCCTCCCCCACCAGTTCGATGGAGAGCCAGTGGCCCGGGTCGGGGGCGCGATTCAGAAGTAGCCGCACCAGGGGCGCCGTGCGGTTCTTGAGCCACAGATCCTCGCGCCCATCGCCGTTCCAGTCGATGCGTGCCACCGCCCGCGTGTCGTCGCGTTTGTCGCCCCCGGTGACCCGCGACACGTCGGCATAGTTCCCCCCCGCCAGGTTCCAGTAGACGTAGTTGCGCTCATTCCCGTTCCAGGAGTAGCCCACCTTTTGGGAGAGGCGCGTGATCGCTTTCCAACCGTCGAGGTAGGCCTGGGTCACCTTGGAGTCGAGGGGTGAGGCTCCCACCACTTCACGCCAGAAGAAGCCCTGCAGGTCCCGCGGGTCCGTGCCGGTCAAGAACCCGTTGGGCACGTAGAGATCCGGCGCCGCATCGTTGTCCAGATCGACGAAGAGGGCGCCCCAGGCCCACCCCCCGGGTCCGTTGCCCCACGGCT
>JALWOP010000320.1 GCA_027083445.1 Planctomycetota bacterium
GCATCCCAAGGTAGGTCGCATGAAGTTGTCCCCCCCCCCCCTTATGCCCTTGTCCTCCCTCTGCTCACCCTCGCCGTAGCTGAGCGTGCCCCGGCCCTGCAGAGCGAACCGACGCCCCTGGTGACCCTGCTCGACGTCGCCGGCCAGTCCCGGGCCCGGGCGCTGCTCTGTACCCCCTCGGGCCGCATGCTCTACAGCGCCGAGGGAGGCACCGTGACGGTGATCGACATGTACGACGAGAGCGCCCAGCCCCCCGCCTATTACGACGCCAACATGCAGGCGCTCGACGGGAACAAGCGTTTCGATCTCGGCTCGATGGGGGTGCTCGCCTCGAAGATGGTCCTCGATCCGGCAGCGGCCGATCCCCCCGTTGGGGGAGGAGCCGACTGGATCTACGTTGCCGGGGGGCGTGACGGCCTCTGGGCCGTGGCGGATTACTCCGGTGGCATTCGGCTCTACGGCCACTAGAAAGGAGAAGGATCATGTATCGCAATCCACGATTCCGCAGAGCCCTTCTCCTCCTCGGCCTGCTCACCCCGGCCGTGACCGCTCAGGAGCAGCTCTTGGAGGTGACCGGGCGCTCCCATGCGAAGGGTGCCCACACGGTGGCTCCGGTAGGGGACACCACCGGGGACGGTGTCGGAGAGTTCGTCGTCGGGTTGATCGGCGTCTGGGGAACCGGAGGCGTGTTGCTCTGCGACGGCGCGACTGGCGATGTCGTTCGTGCTCACGTGGCTCCGACCTTCTACGACTACGGCTGGCAGTTGATCGGTACGGGTGATTTCGATGGAGACGGCGTGCCCGACTATGCGAGCGGCGTGCCCCTGAATGGTTACCTGAGCATGACCGGCGAGGTGCGGGTCTGGAGTGGAGCCACGGGAGCGCTCCTGGCCCTGATCGATGGATCGCAGCACCCGGGCCGTGCCTTTGGGGAATACCTGGCCCCCCTAGGGGATGTGGACCAGGATGGGTATGCGGACATTGCTGCCGGATGGGACGGCGCATCGGAGCTGTGGATCATCGGTGGCCCGGATGGGCACGTGATTCGCAGGCACATCTATGGTGGGGGTCTCTCGGGTTTTATGTCTGTCGCTCCTATCGACGATGTCGACGGTGACGGCGGGGGAGACTACATCGTGGGAGTTCCACACACGTTCGGCGCCGGCGTGTTTCTCTATTCCGGCAAGACCGGCGAAGAGTTACTCCACATTCCTCCGGTGCCGGGCTACCCGGACAATTTCACCTGGGCCTATTTCGGACGCGCGGTGGCCGGCATGGGCGACATGGATGGGGACGGCAGCCCCGACCTGGCGGTTGGTGCGACCTTTTCGACGCAGTGCGATCAGGATGAATTCGCACACATCCGATCAGGTTGGATTCGTTTCTACTCGAGCAAGGACGGCCATTTCATCGATCAGTGGGATCTGGGTCCGACCTTCAAGGTGGATTCCCCCGGGGGCTGCCCCTTCTGGTGGCTGCGGGGCGGTGAGGACGTCAATGGGGACGGGGTCCTGGACCTGATGGCCATAGGCAAGAACACCTTCTACGATTTCACTTGCTGCGCGGTGGGCCAGACGATGGTCTTCTCGGGTCGCACGGGGACGATGCTATGGCAGTTGCATCCCGGATTCCGTGGGGCCTTGATGGGCGACATGGACGGGGACGGCATCTCCGAGTGGGCCCACGGCAACAGATACTACAGTCGCGATGTCTTCGGCGCCGGTCGGGTGCGCGTCCTGCGGGGCGTGGCCGGGGATGGGGAGCGGATCTGTTGGTCGGCGCCCAACTCGACGGGGCAGGCGGCGAGCCTGCGGCTCGAGGGGCCGATCAGCGTGGGAGCCAACGCCCTCTACCTTTCGATCGAGAACGGCGTCCCCGGCGAGCCGGCTTACTTCTTCTATGGCCCCAAGGAGGTGACCCGTCCCATGGGTCCGGGGGTGCTCTGCGTGGGGGGTGGAGCCCACGGTCTGATCCAGATCGGAGATCCGATCCAACTCAATGGCCACGGCTACGGGGCGCTGAAGGTGGACATGACCGACGGCCCCCTGGCCACCGGCCCCACCGCCTGGCTCCCCGGCCGCACCTGGGTCGTCCAAGCCTGGTACGGCGACTCCGCCTCCCCCGCCGGCTTCGGCCTCACCGACGCCTACAAGATCACCTTCGTACCTTGAGAGCAGCCTTGCCGACCCACCAACGGGCTGAGGAACTCAAGACTCCCAACGGCGCTTCCCTGGCCGATTCGAGCCGGATCTCCAAGACCGACCCGTCGGTGATCGCCTACCCCACGGCCCTGGCGAGTTGGAGGGCCATGGGTTCGACGATGGACGACCTGCCCACGGCGCTGATGGATATCGCGGTGGACTACGAAGGAGGCGGGAGCGCCCTCATCTACCTGGCCGAACGGCGGGTGGGCTTCGAGGTCTTGCGCTTCGATCCCACCAAGAACAAGATCCTCAAGCGGGTAAGCACAGTGCAGACCCCGGGGGAGACCCAGGGGGTGTCGATCACGCAGCTTGCGAGCGGTGAGAAGTTCCTGATCGTGGCGGATTACTCCGGTGGCATCCGGCTTTACGGGCATTAGAAAGGAGAAGGATCATGTATCGCAATCCACGATTCCGCAGAGCCCTTCTCCTCCTCGGCCTGGTCACCCCGGCCGTGACCGCTCAGGAGCAGCTCTTGGAGGTGACCGGGCGCTCCCATGCGAAGGGTGCCCACACGGTGGCTCCGGTGGGGGACACCACCGGGGACGGTGTCGGAGAGTTCGTCGTCGGGTTGATCGGCGTCTGGGGAACCGGAGGCGTGTTGCTCTGCGACGGCGCGACTGGCGATGTCGTTCGTGCTCACGTGGCTCCGACCTTGTACGACTACGGCTGGCAGTTGATCGGTACGGGTGATTTCGATGGCGACGGCGTGCCCGACTATGCGAGCGGCGTGCCCCTGAACGGTTACCTGAGCATGACCGGCGAAGTGCGGGTCTGGGGTGGAGCGACGGGCGCGCTCCTGGCCGTGATCGATGGATCGCAGCACCCCGGCGATGCCTTTGGAGAATACCTGGCTCCGCTGGGGGATGTGGATCAGGATGGGTATGCGGACTTTGCCGCCGGATGGGACACGGCCGGGGAGGTATGGATCATCGGCGGCCCGGATGGGCACCTGATTCGCAGGCATCTGTACCATACCGCAGCCTTGCTATCAGTGGCTCCTATCGATGATGTTGACGGTGATGGAGCAGGCGATTATCTCATCGGAGTTCCGACCTTGAACACAGGTGGTGTGTATCTCTATTCCGGTAAGACCGGGGAGCAGTTACTCCACATTCCTCCGGTGCCGGGCTACCCGGACAACTACACCTGGGCCTACTTCGGACGGGCGGTAGCCGGCATGGGCGACATGGATGGGGACGGCAGCCCCGACCTGGCGGTCAGTGCAACCTTTTCGACGCAGTGTGTTGCATCTGAATTTGCTCACACCCGCTCAGGCTGGATTCGTTTCTACTCGAGCAAGGACGGCCATTTCATCGATCAGTGGGATCTGGGTCCGACCTTCAAGGTGGATTCCCCCGGGGGCTGCCCCTTCTGGTGGCTGCGGGGCGGTGAGGACGTCAATGGGGACGGGGTGCTGGACCTGATGGCCATAGGCCGAAACACCTTCTATGGATACGATTCCAACAACTATCCGGTGGATGGCCAGACTATGGTCTTCTCCGGCCGCACGGGGACGATGCTCTGGCAGTTGCACCCCGGATTCCGGGGGGCCTTGATGGGGGACATGGACGGGGACGGTATCTCCGAGTGGGCCCACGGCAACAGATACTACAGTCGCGATGTCCTCGGCGCCGGCCGGGTGCGCGTCCTGCGGGGCGTCGCCGGGGATGGGGAGCGGATCTGTTGGTCGTCGCCCAACTCGACGGGCCAGGCGGCGAGCCTGCGCCTCGAGGGGCCGATCAGCGTGGGGGCCAACGCCCTCTACCTTTCGATCGAGAACGGCGTCCCCGGCGAGCCGGCTTACTTCTTCTATGGCCCCAAGGAGGTGACCCGTCCCATGGGGCCGGGGGTGCTCTGCGTGGGGGGTGGAGCCCACGGTCTGATCCAGATCGGGGATCCGATCCAGCTCAATGGCCACGGCTACGGGGCGCTGAAGGTGGACATGACCGACGGCCCCCTGGCCACCGGCCCCAC
>JALWOP010000321.1 GCA_027083445.1 Planctomycetota bacterium
CTCCCCCGGCCCCCTCTCCTGACCCGACTCACCCGTGCGGCCCTCGCCGCACTGCTCCTTGCGGCGCTCTTTCCCCGCGCCCGGGAGATCGGCGTGGGCGTGGGCCACCTGCGCGCCGCCGCCGTCGTCGCCTCCCGGGGCTGGGCGCGGGCCACAGTCGAGGAGGGACTCGATCCAGCCCTGCTCGCAAACCTCGTCGAGGTCGGGGCCCTCGCCGCACACCTCGCCGCGGCCCTGGCCCTCTCCTTGACGCTCGAGCGAGTCCACGCCCCCGCAGCAGGGCTCTTCGCCCTGGCCCTTTGGGGCGCACTGCCGATCGCCTGCCTGCACGGGAGCCTGTGGGGACCGGAGAACCTGGGGCTGGCGGCGGGACTCTGGGCCGGCCTGACCGCCGACCACTGGGTATCGAGCGGCCGGCGCCGCTGGTTCACGGCGGGGCTCGCCGCCCTCGCACTCTGCGCTGCCACGGGGCCGATCGGCGCCCTCTTTGCCCTGGCCCTGCTCTTGGCTCCCCCCCGCGAGGGCAGCCCGCGCCTCGCGGTAGCCCTCGCCGGGTGCCTGGTAGCCCTGGGAGTCGGCTACCTGCTAGAGACCCCTCCGCCGGGCGGGCTGCCGGGCCCCCGCATCGGCATCGGGGATGCCTTCGGCCTGCCCGCCCTGGCGGTGGCCACCTTCGGAATCGCCTCACGCCTGCTGCGTCTTGGAAGTTCACAGAGACGAGCGCGTTTGGACCGCTTCGCCGTCGGCACCCCGCCCCGGCGCGAACTCGTGCTCGCGTTGCTGGCGGCGGCGGGCGCGGCCCAACTCCTCGTGCCGGAAAGCTCGCTCCTCCTCTGGGCCCCGGCCCTGGCCGCTGCCGGATCGGCCTTTTTCGTGCAGGTGTCCCGGCCGCTGCTTGGACTGCGCGCCGGCTTGGGACCGGTGATCATCGCGGTCGGCTTGGTGGTCATCCCCGGACTGGCCGGCTTCGAACACCTGCGCCAAGAGGTGCGTCGGGCCGAGAGACCATGACCGACTCGGCGCGCTTCTTTCGCCTCCACCGGCCGAGGGTTGCAGCCGTGGCGGCCCTGGTCAGTCTGCTGGCCCTCTACGGAGCCTCGCGCACCATGATCGACGACCTGCCGTCTTCCCTGTTCCGTTCCGATGACGAGGCTTTCGCGCGCCTGGAACGCACCTTCGCGGAGTTCGGAGCCGACGATCAAGACTGTCTGGTATTGCTCGAAGGCGAAAGCGAGCTCGGCCGGAAGGGAGTGGATCTCCTGCGCCGTCTCGACGCCCGCATCGCGCGCATCGAAGGGATCGCCCAGGCCTGGAGTCTCGATGACCTGGTTCTCCTGGATGAGGGTCTGCCCCGGCCCCTCTTGCCTGCGCCGGATGCGGACGACGCCGCCTTCGACGCCGCTCTCGAGATGGCCCATGAACATCCCCTGGCCCAGGACCTCCTCCTCTCCCCCGATGGACGGGTAGCCGTGATCGTGGCGCGCCTGGAGGGAGAGGATCAACGTGTCAGCGTCCTCCGCAAACGCGTGGAGTCGCTGCGCGCGGCCCTGGTCGAGTTTGCGCGCCCCGGCTACCGGCTGAGTCTGACGGGTGTGCCGCCGCTGCGCGTGTTGATCTTCGATGCGATCCGGCACGAGCAACGGGTTTTTCCCCCCATCAGTGCTCTCCTGGGTGCCTTGATCGCCCTGGCGATCTTTCAGCGCATCGGTCCGGTCTTCATCACGACCGCGGCCTCGGGCCTGGCTGCCCTTTGGTCCTTGGGATTCATGGGGCTGATCGGAGAGCCCCTCAACCTCCTGACCGCATCCCTGCCCCTCTTGGTGATGGTCATCGCCTACACCGACTCGATCCACCTGATGATCGACATCCTGCGCGGGCGACAGGCGGGACTCGGTCGGGTCGATGCCGCCGCGCGAGCCATCCGTGATCTGGCGCTGCCCTGTGCGCTGACCTCCCTGACCACCGCGATCGGATTTGGATCCCTGGCGGTCTCACGCATCGAGGTCATTCGCCGCTATGGATGGGTCTTTGCCGCATCGGTGGGGATGTCCTTCCTCGTCGTACTGACCGTCGTACCCCTGCTAGCGAGCCTGCTGCTCCGCAGGGGTCGCCGGCCTTCCCTTGCGCGGCGTTTTTCGGGAATGCGCCCACTGGCCGAGAGCTTGATTCGCGCGCTCCTGGCCCGCGCCGGATGGGTAACCCTCCTCGGGAGCGCCCTGGTCCTGGGGTGCCTCCTACTCGCGCTCGGACTGACCCCCGAGAATCGGCTGACCGAGACCACCCCCAAGGACAGTCAGGCAGTGGAGGCACTCGCCGTGCTCGAGCAGCACTTCGGTGGTGCCCTGACTGCGGCGGTCTCTCTGGAGTGGCAGCCCTCCCAGGGACTGGGCACAGAGCGCCTGCACGCTTTGATCGGCGCGGTCGAAAAGGTGCTGGAGGAAAACCCCCTGACGCGCGATCCCCTCTCGATCCTCGATCTCGAAGAGCTCCTGCCTGCAAAGTTGCAAGGATCGTCGGGATTGGCACTCCTGCCGCCCCAGCTCACCCGGCGGTTCTTGCGCGCGGATCTGGGACACGCTCTGGTCCGGGTACGCATCCCCGATGCGGGCAGCGCCGAGTGCGATGCCGGCTACCAAGAGCTCGAACGGGATCTCGCGGCCCTGGGGGCGGCCTACCCCGATGTCACCCTGGCCATCACCGGCACGGGCTACGTCGCCCGGCGCAATATCAATCGCATCATCGAGGATTTCGCCCGCGGTTTGGGGCTCGCGGCCGGCGTGATCTTCCTCCTCCTGGCCTTCGCCTTCCGGTCCCTGCGCCTGGGTGCGGTCTGCGTGCTCCCCAACGCCCTGCCGGTGGTCGTCGTGGCGGCGGGCCTGCGATTGTCGGGTCTGGAGCTACAGGTTCCCAGCGTCCTGGCCTTCACGGTCCTGCTCGGCATCGCGGTCGACGACACGATTCACTACGTCAGCCGCTACCAGCGCGAACGTTCCCTCGGCTTTGGTCAGGAAGAAGCGCTCGTGCGCGCCTACCTCGGGGTGGGCCGCGCCCTGATCATGACCACCGCGGTCCTCGCAGCCGGATTCTCGGTGACGCTCTTCTCCTCGCTGCCCACTTCGCGCCTCTTCGCCGGCATCCTCGTCAGCGGCCTCATCGCCGCCCTGGCCGGGGATATGTTGCTCTTGCCCGCAGCCATTCGAACCCTGGCCCGGGAGGAGGAGGCGCCTGCGGTGGAGAGGAACTAGCGTGCCCTCCCAGGTCGGGTAGGCTCGCGGACCTTGCCCACGGGCTCAGGGGCGCGGGCCCCCCTTGAAGAGGGGCAGGAGGGTCGGCTGCAGCTTTTGGTAGAGCTGCCCGGTGGCGCGTACATCGCGCAGGCAATACTCCCCGATATCCTCGATGCGTCCTTCGCGATAGGCTCGACCGACTTGACTGCCGTCGATCGAACCCTTGGGGCTCTCGATGTCGAAGCGCCGGCACCAATAGTCGAGGGAGTAGTGGTCGCGCGTTGCGCCCTGGAAGGTGAGCACGTCCGCCAGATCGCAGTGATCGCCGATGTCGTAGCGATAGGGCACCAGGTTGCGACTGGGGGTCACACCGAGCTGCGAGGAGCGAATGAGCATCATCGGCCCGTCGTAGCCGCGACCGTTGAAGGTCACCAGGCGTGGCCGGGGCGAGAAACCAACCACCTCCCAGAACTTGCGCAGGAGACTCGCCTCGTCCCCACGGAAGAGCTTGGAGTGGGGCACCGCTTCCCAGGTGTGTTCCGGCTCCGGGTCGCCTTCGAGAAGCATCAGGCCGCGCTCTCTCTCCACCATCCACAATCCGATGGCGATCACCTTACCCAGGCCGGGGATCAAGGCCGTGCGCTCGGGAATCGCCTCCCTCCGCGTGGGGTCCTTCTCCCTCTCGAGCAGGTAGCCGCGGGTGATCTCGTCGACCTCCTCCCAGGGGAAGCCGGCCACCTCGATGTCGAAGACGATCGTCAGACGCTGCGCATGACTCATACCCCGTAGGGTAGCGCCCGCAGGGCCCGACGGGCACGCCAGGCGAAGAGTAGGGCCAGGAGCGCAATCCACCCCGCCCCGTCCAGCATGTCGGTCCAACTCGGCGGCCCCGCGGGAACGACCGCGGCACAGGCCCCTCCCCCACCCGAGCCGTTGCCGGCAAAGGTGAAGGCGCCGTTCAGGAGCGAGGCCTGACCCGTGTCCGCCTCGCGGACCATGACCGAGGTCGCGGTCGAGGAGCTGGCCGGCGTGGTCACCTGCAGGAGGGTCGAGCTGACCAGCTTCACGGATGCAGCACTCTCTCCGCCTCGGCCGGTGTTGGGATCGGCTCCGAAAATCACCTCACTCTGGTCGGTGAAGCCCGAACCGGTGAGGGTGACGATCTCCCCCCCGGTGTTCTTGCCCCTATCCGGTGAAACACTGGTCAGGACCGGGTCGGGCTTGGCGCTATAGACGAAGGCGGAGCTGGCCGTCTGCCCCCCGGGGCTCTGGACCGTGAGCACGTAAGGTCCTCCGGGCACTCCCCCCTCGGTCACGACGGTGAGCTTCGAAAGGCTGTTGATCGTGACGTTCGACTGGGCCACACCGTCGATCGACACGGTCGAACCGGCGACGAAATCATCGCCCGTAACGGTCACTACGGTTCCACCGGAGGCATCGCCTGCACTCGGGAAGACTCCGGTGATGCTGGGTTGCTCGACCGCGTCAAAAGCATCCGTCGCACGTCCCTCGACTCCCGTAGCGTCGATGACGACGACATCGTGGAGCCCCGGTAGAGTCTCCTTGGTCGTCAGCGTGAGTGTGTTCGAATCAACGCGGGTCGCTGCATAGCCTTCCGCATAGCGCTGGTCCCCGATCACGACCCAGCAACCGGGATTGAAGCCCGAGCCGGAGATGGTGACCGCGGTTCCTCCACTGGCCACGCCCGTCGCGGGCGTGACGCTACTCACGACCGGATCCGCGGGTGTGATCTCCAACCCCGCGCACAGGATATGGGTGTCTCCAGCGGCGGTGGTGACTTGAAGGTCCGCATGCCCGGGGGCCGCTCCCGCGGGAGGTGTGGCGTCGAAGGCCACCCAGGTCCCATTCCAACTCACGTTGGAGAGAGTGATCGAGGGGTCACTGCAAGTCAGAGTGCTGCCCGCGTCCAGCCCCGATCCTTGGACGATCAAGGAGTTGCTCTGACCGCGAATGACCCGCAAAGGATAGTCATCGGCCACGCGGCCGAGCCCGACGGAGACGTCGGGCCCCAGGCCGAAGCTGCCCAGATTGGCCGTGGAGCCGGCCGTGACGGAGATGCTGCCCAGGACCTGCGCCTCGAAGTCCGTATCGATCGTATGGCCGCTGGTCAGGTTGGATACCGTTACCGGCTGATCGAGAGGAGTGACGTAGACGGTGTAGGTGCCGCTCGCGAGCGAGGGCAGGGTGAACTGTCCGGTGTTGGTCGAGAGGATCGCCCCCACCACACGCCCATTCGCGTCCCTCGCTCCGACCCAGGCACCGCGCACGGGGCTCCCATCCGACGCCCGCGTCAGGCTACCGCTGATCCGCCCAAAGGTCCCGGAGGGATACATGTGCTGGACACCGTGGATGTCGTCCAGGGAGAGGCTGCGGTGCAGAATGACCGTGGGATCGACGTAGGGATACATGGTCGCTCCGGCCACGCCCGAGTGATCGAGACCCAGAAGGTGCCCGAGCTCATGTGTCGCCACGTCTTGAACGTCGAAATGGCCCGCCGCGCCCGAGGTGGTGAAGAGGTAGCTCTTGCCATTGAAGAGCACATCAGCGTCGATGATCTTGCCCGAGGTGTAGAAGGTCAGCGGCGTGATGGCGACGATGCCTGAGGCTCCTGGAAAGTAGCCGGAGGAGTTGTTCTCGTCGAAGAAGATCAGGTGTCGACTGTCCGACTGCCAGTTCGTGCTGGCCTGCTCGGAAGCGCTGGTGTTCTCAACCAGGGTGGCAGTGGTGCCCGTCACATCGTTCCAGGCGCTGATTGCATTGCGCAGGGCGGTGAAGTGGCTGGAGTCGGAGATGTCGTCAGACCCAGTCGAGTTGATGACGACCGAGACGTTGCTCGGATCGTTCCAGTAGAGCACGTTGCCGTTGGCCGAGTAGATCAGGCGCACATGGGCCAGGACGAAAGAGGCCGCCGCAAGTCCCAGGAGCAAGAAGAGCCGCTGCTTCATCCTACTTGCCCTCCCGTGCACGCCGAGCTCCCACGGCGGCTTCGATGCGCGAGACCAGGTCGGCATAGTCGACCTCTTCGAGCTGATCCGCCGGCAGGGGCAGGGAGTGCTGCCCATCGATCAAGGCCGTCCCCTCGCCGGACCGCAGTGCGACCTTGCCGCCCCGGCCATCACCGACAATGCGCCAGCGCCCCTGGGAGAGACCGACGACGACCCGTTGCTGATGCGAACCCTCGGCACTGAGCATGAGAATGAGGTCGTCGCCAGGGGCTAACTGGGGCATCCCCGGAACGAGCGTCCCACGCCCGCTGGGCAGCATGCCGCCCGGCAGCCGAATGGTGCGGGTGGCCTGGTCCTCTCCCCACCAGGTGCGGTCTACGAGCAACTGGTAGTCGGTGCTGACCTCGCCCCCGATCTCAACGGGAGATGCAGCCACCACCTGTGCCTCGAGGACCAGGTCGGAGTGCTCGACGAGTTGCTCGAGATCGAGCCGAACCGCGGTTCCGGCCTCGGAACGGAGAGGGCCCGGAACCTGGGCCAGACCTGCACCAAAGAGGCCGGCCGCCAAGCAGAGGAAAACGCTTCGCATCGGGGATGGGGTGGATGAGGGGATGGAGAGGGGGTGCGCGGGGCCGCGCCGATCCCCCTCCCCCTCGGGTCACCAAATGCGACTTCTTTAGAAAAAGGCCCCGGAGCCGGCTATTCGCGCTCCTGACCCCTACCAGCGTTTCTGAGGGGAGCCTCAACCCCGAAGGGAAGACGCGACGATGAAGGGGACGGAGTCTCCGGAATCTCGCGCCCCACGCGCCCCACGCCATGAGCAATCCCTCGATCAAGGATCTGATCCGCAACAACCTGTCGATCCCGACCCTCCCCGAGGTGGTGATGCGGATCAACTCGCTGATCGAGGACCCCGATGCCGGGACAGCCGAAATCGGCTCGCTGGTCTCCGAAGACGCCCCCTTGGCGGCCAAGGTGCTTCGGATCGCGAACAGTGCCTACTACGGGCTCTCGGGCGAGTGCGTCTCCACGTCCCATGCCAGCACGGTGCTGGGTGTGAAGGTCCTCAAGAACATCGTCACCCAGGTCGCGGTCATCAACCAATTCGATCACCTGGAGGGCAATGACTACTTCAGTGTGAGCGACCTCTGGGATCATGCCGGCTTCACGGCGCATCTGTGTTCCAAGATCGCCTCCCTTTCGACCGTTCTGCGAGCCTTCACGCCGGAGGAGCTCTACGTCTGCGGCCTGCTCCACGATGTGGGCAAGGTGGTGCTCATGGACGGTCTGGGAGAACGCTACCTGGATCTGGCCCGCACCGCAGCCGAGCAGGGACACTCCATGTACAGCGTGGAACGCGCCAGCCTGGGCTTCTCCCACACCGATGTCGGGGCCGTGGTCGCCAGCCGCTGGGGCCTCCCTGAGCAGATTGCCAACGGCATCCAGTATCACCACGGACCTCGTTCAGAGGTCGCCAAGAATGTCGTGGTCTCCATCGTCGCCCACGCCAACCTCCTCGCCCATCGTGTGAAGGACGGCTCTCCCCAGACTGCTGCAGCCATCTTCGATCCCGAGACCTGCACGCAACTCGGTCTCAGCGACGAAGCCGTCGACAGCTTGATCGAGTTCGCCCTCGACAACCGTCACGTGCGCATGACCTGAGAGAGGGCTTTCCCAAGGAGAGCCGGGAAGAGATGCTGCCGCCCAGGGAGTGACTCTGCCTCCACGCTGCAAGAACGCTCCACGAAGAGGCAGGAAGGTGTATCACTGTGGGATCAGAGGTGGGTACCACGGGATCGCCCCGAGCGGGGTAGGCTTCGGGGCGGAGAGTTCCACTCCCGCTCCCAAGCCCCATGGATGCCCGCAGCCTTCTCCAGCGCATGTGCGCGCGCCACGATCTGCCTTTCACCGAGGCGGCTCGCCTCCTGCCCCTCATCGAGCGCGCCCTGAACTCTCCCCATCATGTCCGGGATCGAATCCTGGTGCTCGTCGAGAACAACCTGGCCCGCCGAGCCACCGGCCAGACAGCCCGCACGATCGAGCCGGTGCAGAGAGACCTCGATGACGAGGTGCTCTGCTCCGTGGCACGAGTGCTCCACAACTGGACACCCACCTCCAAGATCCTCGACCTCGGGAAGGTGATGCCCGACCTCTTCCCCGAAGGGTTCGACCCGAGCGAACTGGAACCGGACGAATAAGAGGACGGGGCCACGTCCAAGGACGCGACCCCGCCGACAGGAGGGCCCGATAGGAGAGCCTTATCGGTCGTCAGCGGCGACGACGGGAGAGGCGCTCGATCATCCCCTCTAGGTGCTCCATGCGCTCGGAGAGCTCTTCGATGCGCTCGAAGAGTTCCTGCATGGGGTCATCGGGACCCTCCATCCTCGGGTGGCCGTGGGCGGCGCCGCGAGGGATGAAGAAGTCATTCGGACCACCGTGACCAGCGTGGTTGTCCGGGCCTCCGTGGCTGTCGGGGTGGCCCATGAAACCCATGAAGAAGTGGTCGGGACCATCCGGGCCGCCGGGCATGGGGCTACCGCAGTTCGGACAGACCGGGGGGTGCGAGCCACCCCGGCCAGGGAAGCCATCGGGGCCCGGACCATGTTCCCACCCAAGACTCATCCTGCCCCGCGGCATGTTGCCCTGTGGATGATGTTTCGCATCGTTGCGCTGTCCATGGTGATGGCCGCCACGGTGCCGGCCGTGGCCCCCATCGTGCCCGCCCTGGAACCACGCGCCCTGGCCGTGCATCGAATGCAGGGCCTCGGACATCATGTGCATGCGGCGCGGCATGGGGCAATCATCGCAGTCATCGTCCCAGTCGCATCCGCGGTCGCAATCGCCGTCGCAGTCATCGTCCCAGTCGCATCCGCGGTCGCAATCGCCATCGCAGTCATCGTCCCAGTCGCATCCGCGGTCGCAATCGCCGTCGCAGTCATCGTCCCAGTCGCATCCGCGGTCGCAATCGCCGTCGCAGTCATCGCCGGTCAGCGCGCGGAGGATGATGGTGTTCCGCCCCTCAGCCCCTTTGCACTCTTCGCATTCCTCGCCTTCACAGTCGTCGCAGTTTCCGGAGCCATCGCACTCGGTCCGGTCATTCACGCGAACGGCGGTGATCATCGGGGCCAGGGTGAGGATTCCCGAGACGTCGTCCTGGGTCTTGATCTCGACGGGTCCCTCGCCGGACCTCTTCAGCACGATCCGGGATCCACCCTCTCCACCCAGTTTCAAGGTCGAGTCACCCCTGATCCTCAGCATCCCAGTAGCGGGGGGCTCATCCGGATCTCCGGAGAGCACTTTGATGGTGTAGGTGCCCTCCTGCCCCTCTTCGTCGGTCTTGATGGTGTAGATAACGATCCCCGAGGACGAATCTGTGGACTGGTCTCCATCCCACTGAACCGTGAACGGGACATTCGGGATACTGTCCCATTCGATGCCCTCGGTCTCGTCGACGAACTCTTCCTCGACATCCTTCTCGACCTCTGCGCGGATGATTCGGCGGATCTCATCATCCGACGGGCCGGCCTCGACCTTCACGACGACAGGTTCTTCGACCGGTTCTTCTTCGACTGTGAACTCCTCATCGACGGTGAACTCCATGGTCGGAGGTTCGTCGGCATCCCGGGCACCTTGAATGGCGTCCAGGGTCATCAGCTCGATCGTGGTCTCGCGCTTCTGGTCACCTCGCTGGTAGGTGACGTTGACCGAGTCTCCAGCCTCGAGCCCCTGCATGTAATCCAGGATGTCGTCATCTAGGGCCGATTTGCCGTTGATGCTGAGGATCCGATCGCCCGACTGGAGCCCCGCCCGTTCGGCACCGCTGGAAGACATCACAGAGTCCACGAGCAGGCCTTCGTCCTGGATCATGCGAATGCCGAGGTAACCCCGGTCCCCGTCTCGAAGAACACTCTCCAGCTCACTCAGGGCGGAGGCGATCTCATCCGACTGGGCATCTTCGCTCGTGACCGCGCCGCCCTCGGTCTCTTGCAGAGTCGATGCCAGCTCGGCGAGGGCTGAGTCGATCGCCGCCAGGCTCTCCTCCGCAGCTTCGAGTTCGGCGTCCTGGGAGGAGGCTTGGGATGCGAGTTGCGCGCGGCTCGCCGCGGAATGCTCGCAACAGGGGTCCTGAGCGGAGTGGGCCAGGGCGCCGGCCGTGAGGAGCAGGGCGCTAGGGACGAAGGTGCGTAGTCGCATGGAGGTTCCTATCTGTGGGTTGAAGTTCTCAGCCACCGCGTAAGATTCGGGAAGGAGTGCGGATCGCGGTGCGATCCGCCAATCTACCCGAGTATCTCCGACAGTCTGGTCCGGGTACCCGGAAGAGGCTGTAAAGGCATCGTCACGATCCTGGGAGGCCTGAAGTCCCCAAATGGGGGCTCGTTTGCCTGGGTGAGGCCGGCCGTGGATCGGAATCCGAAAAGAGAAGGAGCGGATCGCCCCAGGGGGCGACCCGCTCTAGATCATCAACTACCGGACCAAGCCGGTAGGGAGACGGCAGATCCGGCTGCGATGGGAAGGCTCGCCTGCCGAATCAGGCGCACGGACCGGTTCAGCTCACCGACCGCGTCCGCGTCCGCGCCCCTTCTTCTTGGCGCTCATCTTGATCTCGACGAGGTCACAGCTTCCGTCATCCTTGACGACGGCCGTGCCCTTGCCCTTGCCGAGCTTCTCGTGCCAGATCTCGAGCTTGTACTCGCCCGGGGGAACCCCGTCGATGGTGAAGGAGCCGTCCCTACCGGTGACCGCCCAGTGGGTCCCCTTGGTGACGTAAACGTAAGCGCCCATCCAGGGGTGGATGTCGCAGGCCACCTTGACCGCCTCGGCACTCTTCAGGGTCTGCTTGGTGTCCTTGCCGGCTGCCACGGTGACGTTGATGCCGCCGTTCTTCACCGAGTAGGTGTGGATGTTGTGCGAGACCGCGTCGGAGTTCTTGTAGGCGACGGTCGTGCCCTCGTGGACGACGCTCACGTGGGGGTGGAAGCGGCAACCCTGCTGATCGACGTGGACCGGCTCCTCGGGCAGCTTGACCTCAAAGCCGTCGACCTCGAGGGCGACGACGACGTTGGCGATACCCTTGGTCTCCTTGTCGATGAGCAGGGTGAGATCCTCGTCGTTCACGCTTTCGCCCTCGGGGCAACAGCCCTTGGCGGCTTCCGCGCTGATCGAGAGGGGCTTGATCTTGGGCAGGTCGCCCTCGAAGGTGACTTTGCCGGTAACCTGGCCTTTGACGGTCGGCTCGGCAGCGGTCTTGGCATCGCTGGCCAGCGCAAAGCCGGCCACCAGGGCCGCCGCTCCGGCGACACCCAGGGTCTGGATAAACTTCATGGTTGGAGAGTCCTTGCGGGGTGGGGTGCCGGGGAAGGAAGGTGCATCCCCGGCGGAAAGGCGACCGGTCTGGATGACCGGGTGGAAGGATGGATGTCTGCTGGATTATCGCCCGAACCAGGCCCTTCTTCCCGGGGGAAAGCGGGTTAGGAGACGGTTACGGGACCCATACGCCCTGTCGGCGGGTCGGAGAGGCAGCTTTACGGGAAAGTCCCAGGTGACCGTCCTCCGGGATTCTGGAACCCGAGGGAGGCCTCGGCCGCGCCCAGGAACAGAGATCCCGGGTGGGGACCACTGCAACCGGCTGGGCCACACTCGGGGGCCACACTCCTGGGACAGACCCGATGGGCTGGCCACCTTACCGGACTTCCCGCTCTATTGGGGGTCAGGTCGATCCATGTTGAACAGCCAGGCCAGGACGGCCTCTACCTGGTCTGCATTGGTCGAACCGGGATAGGTGTCCTGGTACTGGGGAACGGGGGCGGAAAAGTTGTCGGGCATGGCAGTGCCCGGATACTTGAGGGTCGGGCTCCAAAGCCAGTCACGCACCCAGTCCTCCCGCAGCCTGTCGCGGACGTTTTCGAGGGAGGGGGCCCAGGCGATGGGATCCAATCCCACATAGGGTCCGCTGTCGCTCGGGTTGTCGTGACACTGGTAGCAGTTGACCCCCTGCTCGGCGACCTGCTTGCCGGTTCCGACCAACGAAGCGTGGGCCGCGAGGTAGGTCGGGCTGCGGCGCTCGATCATTCCCTGGCCAACCTTGACCGGGCCGGACATCGAGAAGCCCACATGCTCGCCGAAGGCGACGAGCTTCGAGAAGCTGGACTTGATGTCCGGCTTCGAACCCGCCTCGATCGAAGCCAGAACCCTGGGCTCCAGCTTTCCGGAGGGCCCCTCCGCCATGCGGGCGGCCAGATCCTCGAGACTGAGCACTCCGGCATCGGTCGTGTGCTTGAGGATGGGGTAGTCGAGCACCTCGGTTTCCAGGTTCCACTGGTGCTTGGTACTGCCATCCTCGTAGGAACCGCGCACGGAACGACCCAGGGCCAAACGCAGGGTCTTGGCATACCGCGCAGGCCACTCTTCGCGGGACTTGGCCGCGAAGTAGTCTGCGATCGATTCGGCTTCACCCGGGTCGTAGTGGAACTTGGGCATCTTGACGCGGATCTGGCGCCGCAGCCCGAGCGGATCCTGCAGGAACGAATAGAACCAGTCGCTCTGGAGCTTGCCTCCTTCGTCCCACAGGACAGGGGGCGCGAAGGTCCAACGCACCTTGTCGTACTGCTCGAGCTGGTAGCTGCGCTGCTCTCCGTCGACGTCCTCGATCAGGTTCAAGGAGTCCTCATCGTTCCAGCCCAAGGTAGCCGGGTAGAACTGGGGTCCCGACTCTTCGTCGTCGGGATCGTAGTCCTCATTCGCGAGGAAGGCGGAACCGACCTTGTAGTACTCGGTAACGAGCCGAATGAAGTCACCTCCGTTCCCCGGAGTCACGGCTTTCAGCTTCTCTTTGGGGACGATGATCGGCTCTCCCGGCAAGCCGAACTCCGGCGAGACCCCGAGTAGACGCACGGTGAGTTCGTCGACCTCCTCCTCCATGATGGCCTCCGATTCGGAGATGTCCGCTAGGAGGGTCTCCAGCGAGTTCATGCGCGGGGGCAGAGGATCCTCGGCAAAGGGTGCCAGGACTTCACCTTCGACGGTGAACTCCTGCCCGTTCTCGTCGGCGAAGGTGACCGTCGGCGGGTCGATCATGTGACAGGAGGCGCAGTTGTTCTGGCGCACGGCCCGCTTGCCGGCATCCATCGCCTTCTGCTCCGCGGTGGGGAACATGGCGCTCTGCCCGACTTCGTCGTCGACGAGTCCAATGACGAAGGTCGAGATAGCCAGAATCTCGTCCTCGGATAGATCGAACCACGGCATACGCAGACGATCCTTGGGAGACTTGAACTTGTCCAGGTCGTAGCTTCGGGGGTGTGCCAGCTTGCGCTCGATCCAACCCTCGCGGTAGTGGTGATCCAGCTTGGGAAGGGTTCGGTCTGTAATACCGTTCTCCTTCGCAAAGGCCGCCGGAAGCTGCATGTCCTCCAGGTAGTGCTGTCCGAAGTCCAGCTTGTCGACGGTCTTGGTGCCCCACTTGGTCAGTTCCGTGCCGATGGGCATCGAAGTCTCCATGCCCCCGATCAGGTGACAGGAGAAGCAGCCCTGGTTCCTGACGAAAGCCTCACCCACCTTCGAGGCCAGCACCGCCGTGTCGGACCATTCGCCTTCGAGCTTCGCCTCTAGGGCGTCGCGACCATCCTTTTGATAGAACCAGCGCGCCTGCTCCCGCAAGACCTCCGGATCGAGCTTCGAGCGCCAGTCGGTTTCGACCTTCCAGCCATCGGGAGTGTCGTGGAAAATCCCGTCGGGATCCTCGGTGATATAGGTCGCCACATCCAAGGCATCCTGCTCGCTGATCCGGGGATCGGGCATGCGAGTGTCGGCCCAGTAGCTCTTGGGATCGACCAGCCAGTGATAGATCCACTCCCGGCTCACCTTGGTGGCCACCCCCCGCAGGTCGGGGCCCATCTCGTTCTTGCCGATACCGTGCCCGTTGCCCGTCACCCGGTTCGAGAGCACCGGCGGGTTGGCACCCGCTTCCTCATAGGGAGCGGTGTTGTGACAGGCGAAGCACGAGGAGAGGGTCATCACCTCCCGGCCACGGTCAGCGTCACCCTGCATGCCCTCGGGGATCGGTGGCAGTGGACTCAGCGGCGCGCGATCGAAGAGGAAGGTCGTGATCGCGGCGACAGCGGCATCGTTCCACTCACCGCCTTTGATCTCCCTGCCCTGACCCCAGTTGGAAACCACCACCACCTCGTCGGTGTCGAAGTTCTCCAGGTGGAAGATCTGCGGCATGTGGGTCTTGGGCCGGAACGCCCGCGGATGGGAAATCCACGAGTAGACGAAGGCCGGGTCGAGCTTGGCGGCCAGGTTCTTCAGGGTCGGACCCGGCTTGCGTGAGGTGGGGAACCAGTCGACCTTGTGGCAGGCGTAGCAACCCTTGGTTTCGAAGAGCTCATACCCCTTGAAGAGGGTCGGCGCCTCCTCGGCGATGAGCTCCATCGAGGTCTTGTGGCACTGCACACAGCCCGCTTCCACGTTCTGCCTGCGCAGCATGGGATAGTCCCAGTGATGCTGCTTGTGCCAGTGATACTCCTCGTGCCACTCCTCGCGTTGCTGCTCGTCGCTGGGACGGTGATCGACGTGCTGGAAGCTGAGCGCCTCACCCGAACCCCGGTGGCAGACCGTGCAGCCCACGTCCTTGGCCGGGTGCGGTGACTTCGACGTCAGGAAGAGGTCCAGGCGCGGGTGACTGGCGTAGGGTTGCTCCGCATCCGCGAACTCCCCTCGTTCCATGCCCATGTGACATGTGGTGCACATGTCGATACGGGGCTTGGTGGTGAAGTTCAGGTTGAAGGTGATGTTGTCGAGGACGTACTTTTGGACCTTTAGATTCGGGCCGATGAAGTCCAGGCCGGGGAAATCCCGGATGACGTTGGCGATCTTCTTGGCAGGCTCCTTGGGAGCCAAAAGATCGATCTTCTCGCGGATCCGATTCAGATCCCGAGTCCCTGCGGCGAGCGCAGCCTTGGCTTCCGTCAGGTGGCGACTGAGTTCCTCGACCTTCTTCTCCGCCGCATCCCATTCGCGAGTGATCCGCTCGTAGTCCAGCTTCAGCGCGATGACCTTGGCGTCGTAGGCTTCGACCTGCCGCTGGACCCATTCGGAGTTGATCGCATCGGGATCGTCTGCGTGCTCCTTCTCGTGCAGGAGCTTCTTTTCCGCCAGCCAAACCTCCCAGCCATGGACCGATTTGGCGGCCTTGTAGGCCTCCTCGATCTTGAAACGCTGCTCCTTCAGGCTGAACGCTTCCTTCTTGGCCGCGTCGAGCTCATCCTGCTTGGCAGCTAGGGCTTTTTCGGCCTCTTCCACCTTGCCTTTGAGCTCGGTTTCGCGTTCCAGGATGCCCTGCTTCTGCAGATTCGAGAGCTTGGCCTCCTGGAGAGCCAGTTCCTGGGCCCGGAACTCCCGCTGGTAATGCTTCCACTCCGCGTCCCAATCGTCGATCACGGTCCAGACCATGGTCAACAGGAACAAGACGCTGGACCCCAGGAACCACCAGTTCAGGGTCGGGATGTGATAGTGGGTATCGCCGCGGTCGGCCATCGGTCAATTGGGCTGGGCTGGGGGG
>JALWOP010000322.1 GCA_027083445.1 Planctomycetota bacterium
GTTTGGAGTGGGCGGGGGGTGCCCTGGCCGCGGGGGACGATGCTTTCGCGGCGGTGGTGCGCGAGCGGATCGGGAAACTGGGGCTAGAGGAGCATGTGCACTTGCAGGGTCCGGTGCCCTACCGGCGGATCCCGGCCCTCTACGCGCGGTCGACGTTGCTCCTTTCGGGGAGTCGTACGGGCAGCGTGGACAAGGTCGTCCTGGAGGCGATGGCTGCCGGTCGGATCCCGATCACCTGCAACGAGAGCTTTCCCCCGATCTTCGCTGAGTTGGGTGAGGTGGCGGCGGATCTCTCCTTCGAACCCGGCGATGCCCGTGGGCTCGCCCGGCGCGCGGGGTGTTGGCTCGATCGCACTCCGCGGGAGCGGGAGGCGCTGGGGCGGAAGCTGGCGGCGATCGTCGAACGGGACCACGAGGTGGACCGCTTGATGCAGCGCTTGGTCGAGCGCATGGCCTGTGGTAGCGACTTGGAGAACGGGCGGGGGCGCGTTTGAGTGTTCGCAGAGAGCTCCTGGCCCCGGTCTGGGCGGTGCTGCGTTGGATGCAGTCCCTGCGTGATGAGAAGGGGCGCATCGTCTGCCCCGACCACGGCATGGTCCACACGGGCAAGAACGCGGGCGCCATCGTGATCGCCTGCGAACTCGCGCGGATCGATCCGCAGGCGGATCGCAGAGCACTCATGGCCTTTGCCTGTGAGCAGGCCGACCTGCTCTGCGAGGCGCTCGAGCGGGAGGGGGAGAGCACCTGCTTCACCTTCCGGCCGGGTCGCCACGATCCCTACAACTGCTCGAACTCGGTCATCGACGGCGGAGCGGCGTCGGACGCCCTGGCGGAGCTGGTGCGTACTTTCGGCGAGGAGCTCGAGGGGCAGCGCAGGGAACGCTACGTGCATGCATCCGTCCTGCACGCCCAGACCTACCTGCGCTATTGCATTTTCGACAAGGGGATCCCGGCCCAGCGTGCCTGGGCGATGACGGGGGTGGCCGCGGCCTTTGGGCTGGCGGGGCACGAGGTCCTCGAGCTGGCGACGACCGAGGGAGCCTGGGTGCTTGAGGGGATCCAGCAGGGCGACGGCAGTTATCCCTACCACCCGGTGGAGTGGGGGGCGGCCCATCCCGGGGCGAGTGACGTTTCGAGCTTTTATCAGTCGCGGGTGACGGCATTCTTGATCTTCGCCTTGGAGCGTATCGGGCGTCGTCCCACCGATGAGGCTTTTGCGGGCCAGCTCCTGGCGGGGCTCGGTTTTCTGGTCGCCTTGCAGGGGCCCGACGGGATCAAGTGCGGTGGGGTGGAGGCCAAGCCCTGGTACTGGGGAGCGCCCTACGAAGTGGCCAGTCACCCCTTTGACGTCTATGCCCTGGCCAGGGGCTGGCACCACTTTCGACGCGATGCTCTGGCGTTGGCGGCCCGACGCGCCTTTTCGGTCTGGGCGGCGCACCTCACCCCGGAGGGGATGCCCAGGGACCATCGCCCCGGCTACGGGTGGCAGCGCAGCTATCAGTGTCCCCTGTTTTGGGCCGGGCACAGCTCGTGGATGGCGCGTTCCCTCGTCGACCTGGAGGCCCTCTGGGATCGAGCCCAGGACTCCCCCGGCTCCGGCGCGGGGATCGACCTCTCCTTGCAGCATTTTCCAGACGCGGACCTGGTGCGCTTGGAGGATGACCGGGTCTGTGCCTGGGTACGCGGAGCCAGGCCGGGTTTCAACATTGCCCATGGCAGTCCCTATGGGGCGACTCTTCTGCGGGTCGTCTCGCGGGTCGATGGTCGGGAGCTGCTCGGCAAGGGGAAGCTTCCCGCAATCGGCCCGGCGGAGTGGTCGGGAAAGGCGGGCCTACCCTCCTGGGGGAGGGGTTGGCGGAGTGGGGCCAAGGAGCTGCGCTTTTCCCTCTGGCTTGCGCGTAACGCTTGGCGTGGTGGACGTCACCGGGAGGCCCTCCTCTGGCCTTGGCGTCGGTTGCGTGAGGGAGTGTTGGCCTTTGCATCGAGTCGCGTGGCGACTCCCTTTGCCCTCAATCCGAGCCTGACCCTGGTCGACGGAGGTGTACGCCTGGAGGTCCCCCTCGCCTGGAGCGACGGGAGGCCCCTGGCGGATTCGAGTGTGGAGCGGATCTATCGGGTGGATGGCGAGGGGCTCGTGGTCGAGGAACGCCTGCTCCGCCCCGGCGCCGCCCGCGCCCTCTCCTACCGCATCCCCACCGGGGCATCCCAGGTGGTCCAGGACGCAACCAGCGTGCGCTATCGGTTGGCCTGAGCCGCTTCAGACCGTAGGGGATGAGGCCACCGAGACGTGGGTCCAGGCCCAGGGGTTGAGGGCAGGGGGCCTGCCCGAGGGTGCTTCCCACTCCCCGCCAGGACTCCATCCCGAGTGGGCCGCTCGAGCCGATTGGGGCCGCTCGAGCCGATTGGGCAAGTGGGGGCGGGCGTGCTCGGCGGCCTTGCGGTAGGCTGGGCGCATCCGGCTCGAGTTTCATACCGGAGGAATCCCGACATGCGCACGATCCACGCCCTTCTCGCTACTGCTCTGGCTCTTCCCGCCCTGGCGCAGGAGTACAGTTTCGAGCTTCTCCCAAAGAGCAGCATGAGACTCGAGAGCGGGGTCACGGTGCAGTTGCCCGGGACCCTGATCGGAAACTACGACCCCGACCAGAATCCGGAAGGGACCCTCACCCGACCCGGGTTGATCGGAGGCAGCGGCAATCAGCCGGTCGATGCGACCATGGGCCTCTCGAACGATGCCCTCCTCGAAGGGGCCCCCGCCGGCGGCTTCGAACTTGCGGTCCATCTGGAGGAGGGCAGCGCCGAACTGTCGGGCCTCGAACTGGACCTACTCGGTGGCAACGAGGGCAGTGGAGCGACCAGCCTGCACCTGGAGTTCGAAACCTTCCGCAGCTTCAACCCCGACTCCTTCTACCTGGGAGACTTTCCCATCGACTTGCCCCTGGGGGAGCAGGTTCTGCGCGACCTGCACCTGGTCCAGGTGGCTCCCAGCCAGGGGGGAAGCCTGAGCGGCAGCGAGGGGCATTACCAACTCGATCTCCTCGTTCCGACCGAACTCTCCTTCGTCCTGGTCGTCGGCGAGAACGAAACACCCATCGGACCCTTGCCCCTGCTGCTCCCGCTGAGCGGTGAACTCAGCCTCCTCGGCGATGGGGCCGAGTTGGTCTTCGGCGTCGATCTCAAGACCTTCCAGGAGATCGTCGATCCCCTGCCCGGATTCCAGATCGAGGATGCTCCCCTGGACCTTCCGACCGTCCTCCCCCCGGGAGAGACCGCCCACCTCCTGTGGAACGCCGTCATCGAGTCGATCCTCTACGAGCTGCAGTTCAACCTCGATGCCGTGGCCGGAGCCGATGCCCCCTGTGGATTCGAGAGCTACTGCGTAGCGAGTCCGAACTCGACCGGGCAAGGCGCCGTGCTCCTGGCGCTGGGGAGCGCTTCCCTCTCCGAGAACCAGCTCACCTTCGTCGGCTCCTCCCTCCCCGCGGGGCAGTTCGCCTACTTGATGATGGCCAGGGAAAGGGCGGAGGTGCCCTTCTTCCGCGGAAGTCAGGGCACACTCTGCCTGGCGATGCCGGTACTCAAGTTCACTCCCCACGTCATGCCGATCGACGGGGGGGGCATGGTCGAGATCCCCGTCGATTACCAGAACCTGCCCCCCGGAATCGAGCTGCTCGCCGGGGAGAGCTGGGACTTCCAGCTTTGGTACCGGGATCTGAACCCCGGGGTGGTGACCAACACCTCGAGCGCGATCGAAGTGCTCTTCTGCAACTGACCCCTTGGGGTGAGGCAGCCCCTGGGTGAGGGCACCCCCTGGGTGAGGGCACCCCCTGGGTGAGGCACCCCCTGGGTGACGCGGAGACCTCGCGCAGAGCGAGTGAGACCCCTACACTGCACCCGCCCGGGGAGTCGCACTCCTCGCGGCCCCCGCTTTTCCCCCCCGGACCCGGTACCGCGATGGCGCGACCCATCTGCCTCTTCACCGGCCAATGGGCCGATCTTCCCCTGGAGACCCTGGCCCAGAAGGCCTCGGATATGGGCTATGAGGGGCTCGAACTCGCCTGTTGGGGCGACCACTTCGACGTCCAACGGGCCCTCCGCGAAGACGACTACTGCAAGCGCCACTGGGAGATCCTCCAGTCGGCCGGCCTGGCCTCCTACGCCATCTCCAGCCACCTGGTCGGACAGGCGGTTGCCGACCCGATCGACGAGCGTCACCGCGCGATCCTGCCGGAGGCGGTCTGGGGTGACGGAGACCCCGAGGGGGTGCGGCGCCGAGCCGCCCAGGAGATGAAGGACACCGCCCGGGCGGCGCGACGCTTCTTCGATGCCGCGCCGCCCTCCGTGCGCGAACAGCTCGACGCCCGTGGTGGGTACGCGGTGGTCAACGGCTTCACCGGCAGCCCGATCTGGCACCTGCTCTACGGCTTCCCGCCCCTGCTCCCCGGGCAGATCGATGCCGGCTTCGCCGAATTCGCGGAGCGCTGGAAGCCGATCCTCGATCTCTTCGAGCAGGAGCACGTGCGTTTCGCCCTCGAGGTGCACCCGACAGAGATCGCCTTCGACCTGGCCTCGGCTCGGCGTGCTCTGGAGGCGATCGAGGGGCACCCCGCCTTCGGCTTCAACTTCGATCCCAGTCACTTCGGCTATCAAGGCGTCGATTACGTCCAGTTCCTGACCGAGTTCGGCGGGCGCGTCTTCAACGTCCACATGAAAGACGTCTGGTGGAGCGAGCGGCCCACCCCTGCCGGGGTCTTTGGGGGACACGTTCCCTTCGGAGAGGAAGGTCGCTACTGGGATTTCCGCTCGGTCGGGCGTGGCTCGATCGACTTCGAGGCGATCATCCGGCGGCTCAACGCCGCGGGCTACAGCGGTCCTCTGACCGTGGAGTGGGAGGATCCCGGTATGCACCGGGAACACGGCGCACGGGAGTCGGCGGAATTCTGCCGCCGTCTCGACTTCGAAGTCAGCCCGACGGCCTTCGACGCCGCCTTCAGCGAGGAATAGGCGCCCCATGTCCGACCAACAGCCGCCGCCGCTCGACAGCTCGCTGAAGCTCAAGCTGTCGGTGATGATGCTCCTGCAGTACGCGATTTGGGGCGCTTGGCTCCCGCTGCTCTGGCCCTACCTCTCCGAGTACGTCGGCATGAGCGGCAAGGAGATCGGAACCCTGTTCTCCGTCGGTGCGGTGGGAGCGATCGTGGCCCCCTTCATCGCCGGCCAAATCGCGGACCGCTACTTCAACACCGAGAAGTTCCTCGGCCTGAGTCACATCGTGGGTGCGGTGTTGGTCTATCAGTTGGCTTCGATCACCGGCTACTGGGCCTTCCTCGCCTTCTCCCTGCTCTACTCGCTCATCTATTCGCCGACCCTCTCGTTGACCAACTCCCTCGCCTTCCACCACCTGCCGGACCGGGATCGTGACTTCGGTCGCGTGCGGGTCTGGGGGACGGTGGGGTGGATCCTGGTCGGTATCGGGATCGGGCAGTGGCTCGCCGCGCGTCACACCCTCTCGGCCGCGGAGGCGCGGGCGGAGGTCTTCACGACCCAGCTCGCCGACCCCGTGGCCCGCGAGGCGCTGGACCCTGCTCTTCTGGCGCCTCTCTCCGCGGACGGCAATGGGAAGGATGCGGCGGCGGTCGCCGCCATCGAAGCGGCTCTCCGTCGCCTCGATGGGGGAGAGGATCCCAACCGCGTGCAGGCGGATCTCCTGGGGGGGGACTTTCACTTTGCCGAGGAGGTCGAAGCCGCTCCGATCCGGCTCGGACAGGTGCGGGGTATGGCCGACGCCTTTCGCTTGAGTGCCCTCTTGGGGCTCCTGATGGGGCTCTTCTGCTTCACCCTGCCGGCGACTCCCCCTTCAAAGAGCGCCGAGACCAATGCCGCCTTCGCCGCCCTGGGGGAGGTGCGCCATCAGCCCCTGCTGACCCTCTTCCTTCTGGCGGTGCCGATCAGTTGCATCCACCAGTTCTATTTCGTCCATACCGCAGGTTTCCTTGGGCGCTACCAGCTCGGTGCAGCCGCCGCCCTGAACCGCATATTCGGCGTCGGCGGGGGCGGCCTGATGACCGTCGGGCAGATGACCGAGATCGGTGTTCTGGCTCTGATCCCCCTCGTGGCCAGACGTCTCTCGCGCAAGACCCTGCTTGGGATCGGGATCCTGGCCTACGGTCTGCGCATGGCTCTTTTCGCCTATGTGGACGCGATCCCCCTGCCCGAGATCGTGACCCTGATCCTGGGGGTGGGCATGCACGGACTCTGCTTCGGCTGCTTCATCTTCGTCGCCTTCATGGTCGTCGATGAAGAGAGTTCCCCCGATCGGCGTGCGAGTGCTCAGAGCCTCTTCAATCTAGTCATCATCGGCGTCGGCATCATCGTCGGCTCCCTGGTGGCGGGTTGGGTGGCCGAGTGGGCCAGTCGCGACGGCGCGATGGACTATACGCGCCTCTTCAGCGTCCCCATGTACGCCTCCCTGGCTTGCCTCTTGGCTCTGCTCCTTTTCTACCCCTCCGGACGCCGCCGGGTTCCCTCGGCCTGATCTCCATGTCGGACACCCCTTCACCCCTGGTCCCCCTTTTCCCTCTGATCCTCTGTACGGCCCTCCTGGGTCCGCTCTGTGCCTGTCGCTCGGCCGGTGGTGACGGCGGCGCCGACTCTTCCGCTGTGGGGGGTGCTCCTGCCGATGAGGCGACCGACATCACCTCCCTCGATCACTGGCGGGGATACAAGCGGGACGATGTGCCCGAGAACTGGATCAACGATCCGGATGGAGCCATCCACCTCACGGGTGGCGGTGGCGGTGACATCATCACCCGCGAGACCTACGGTAGCTTCGAGCTCGAACTGGAGTGGAAGATCTCCCCGCGTGGCAACTCCGGAATCATGTGGCACGTGATCGAGGGAGAGGGGCCGAGCTACTGGAGCGGGCCGGAGATGCAGGTCCTCGACAACGTGGTGGCCAAGGGTGATCTCTCCGTCTCCGCGGGGGCGGACTACGCCTTGCACGCCCCGGCCGAGGACAACACGCGGCCGGTGGGGGAGTGGAATGCGGTACGCATCCTCGTGGACGGCCGCCATGTCGAGTACTGGCTCAACGGGGTGCGCCAGTGCTCCTACGAGCTTTACAGTCCCGACTGGGAAGCGCGCGTGGCCCGCTCCAAGTTCGCCCAGTGGCCCGACTTCGGGCGCCACCAGATCGGGCACATTTGTCTCCAGGACCACGGTAATGAGGTCTGGTACCGTCACGTACGAATCCGGCGCTTGGACGGCGAGTAGCTCGGGCTCGGAAAGGGTCCAGGCGTAGCCTGTCCGGCTGCTGGGGGTAGTGCCGGAGAAAGGACCCTTCCATGCGCCATGCTCCCATCGCTCTCGTCCTCTTCTGCCTGCTCCAGGCGATTCCTACCCCGGGGGTGGCCGGCACGCTCCCCGATCAGGAGGGGGTCTCCATGCTGGGCCTCACCCTCGAGCGTGCTGAGCGTGCTCTGGCGGCGGGGGAGTTGGAGCAGGCCCGTGATCTGCTCCAGAGGGCCCTGGAGCGTGACCGGCGCTCCCGGCCGGTGTGGGAACTGCTCGGGCGTTGGGCCGAGGCTGCCGGAGATCGCTCGCAGCGGGTCTATGCCCTTCACCGTTCCTACGATCTGGCCCTGGTCCAGGGAGCCGATCGCAAGGAGCTGAAACGGCTGAAGGATGAGCTGATCCGGGTCGATCCCCTGGCCGGCGAACTCTTCGAGCTACGTAAGCGCTACTTGAAATCCCTCATCTCCCTTGCGGAGCAGTATGAGAAATCCGGTCGGCCGCACGGGGCGATCCGCGTCTGGAAAGAGGTCGCGGCCCTCGATCCCGAGAATCCTGCCGCCCCCGAGGCGATCGAGCGCATCGCCGCAGCCCCCGATCCGAGCCTGGCGGAGGATGCCACCCCTCCCGACCTCTTTGCGGATGTCGATGAGGAGTGGATCGCGGCCTATGACGCTGCCCACGCAACCTGGGAAGAGGCGGGGGAGGAAGAGCGCGAGAACTACATCACCGTCACCGACGCCGGCTACGAGGTGCTCATTCGCACCGCCGAGGCGATGGAGCAGATGTCGGCTTTCTACCGCATCTTCTTCCACTACGGGACCGAGGAGGACGGCCACAGGGTGCCGCGCATTCGCGTCCACATCTTCAAGACTCGGGACGAGTATCTGACCCTGGGGATCGGCCCGCCGGTGGAGTGGTCCGGTGGGCATTTCACCGGCAGCGCGGTGGAGACCTACGTCGAGGGCGGCTTCCAGACCATGGTCGGTACCCTCTTTCACGAGGCGGCTCACCAGTACGTCTCCATGGCGACGCGCGCAACGGGGTGGCTGAACGAGGGGTTGGCCAGCTTCTTCGAGGGCACGCGCATCCTGCCCAACGGCACGGTGATCATGAACATGCCCGCCAACCACCGCCTGATGCCCCTGGCGGAGCGCATGGAGCGCGGGTGGATGGCGAGCGCCTCCGACGGCTTCGATCCGACGGATCCCGAGGCCACCCCCGAGAAGGCTCCCACCTTCCGCATCCTGATCGAGAACGACTACGCCTGGGGCCCAGCCTGGTACGCGCCTACCTGGGGATTGGTCTACTTCCTCTATAACTTTCAAGATCCCCTCGACGGCCGCTTCGTCTACCGGGATGCCTTGCGTGAATACATCGACGCCTCGGGTGGCAAGAGCGGCGAGACCGCGGTCGAGACCTTCACCCAGGTGGTCCTGGCCCACCCCAAGCCCCCCTACGATCCCAGGTCGGAGGGTGCGCTCGAACTGCCACGGACGATCGAGGAGGTCGATGGGGTCTGGAAGAGGTGGATCCTGGCCCTACGGGACGAGGCCTTGGGGGCGGACGTGCCCCCGCGCCCCTACGGGGAGTGGGCGCGCCTCGCCGCGGAGAACGGGGACTATGACGCCGCACGCGAACACTACGAGAAGGGCCTGGTCGCCGACCCCGGGAATGTGGAGTTGCTTCTGGGCTTCGCCGATCTGCTCGCAGAGAGGGACGGCAACACCGACAGGGCCGCCAAGCTGGCCCTCGAAGCCTTGCACTGGTTGGAACGCGCCGATTCCCCCGACGAGAAACGCATCACCAAGGTCGAGCGCCTCCTTTCCAAGCTCGACCCGAAGCGGCGCAGCTTGACTCGACTGACCGATCAACTTGGTGAGGCCCTTGCGCGTCTAGTCGAGCGCTACGGAGCCGCTGGTCAGGACTTGATGGTGATGGAGATCGCCTGGCGCGGCTATGCGGACCTGGGGATCGAGAGCCTGCTCGAACCCTATCGGGAGGCGGTCGCGCGCAGTGGGCGCGAACCGGCGATCTGGTCCCTGGCCTATGACGAGCGTGACCTCGAGGGCTGGGTCGGGGGTAAGGAGGCCGGCTTTCGTCCCGACGGCACGGTCCTGCGCGCGCGCATGGGCGAGTACGAGCCGGGGCGCTATGACTTCCACGTAGTCACCCTCGACCAATTGACCCGCGGCGATTTCTCGATGGAGGCGGAGGTCGATGCCAGGGGAGATGCAGTGACCTTTGCGGGAATCGTCTTCGGCCACAAGGGAGGTACGAACTTCCATGCCTTCCTCCATTTCCCCGCCCGCTCAGCGGGGGAGGGAGCAACGCCCAGGGCCTGGGTCGATTTGATCACCTCGAGCGGAGGGTCGAACATTCGCACCTGGCGCCATCTTCCGGTTCCCACGGGCGAAGAGCCTTCAGCGGGTCGTTCCCGCTCCGCCCTTTGGCGTCGCATGCGCGTCGACGTCGTCGGGCGCACCGTCGACCTGTGGTTTGACGGGGAACTGGTGGCGACCCACACCTTCCCCAGTCGAGAGGTGCTCTTCGGCACTTTCGGGCTCGTCTTCGGTCCGGGGGAATGCGCCTTTCGAAATGTGCGCTTCCTCGCTCGCGATCCCCGCGACCCCGCGTCTGCCATCCTACGTGCCAAGCGTCTGGAGAAGCTCGCGCTTTCGGGGGGCGCCGACCCGTCGGGGAGCTGGCTGGGGCGGATTCCGCCCTTCCCAAGCCATGGGCGCTGGATCCAATCGCCGCGCAGCTCTTTCGAGGATCGGGGCCCCGTTCCAGAGCTGATCGTGCTCACCAGCATCGACCAAAACGAGCTCATCCCCATCGACGGCTGGCTGCGCTACCTGGCGCAGGAGAACGCCGACGTTGGCCTGGAGATCGTGACGATCGTCTCGATGGTCGACGATGAGCGCATCGAATCCTACCTGGCCAAGCATCCCCTGCCGGGATCGGTCGTGGTCGACAAGCTGTCTCCCGGGGAGAGTGGTATCGGGCGGAGCTTTGAGCAATATCATATCGCGCGCTTCAACCTCCCGAGGCTGCTCCTGATCGACATCGACGGTAAGGTTCTCTGGGAAGGGGATCCCGGCTTTCCTCAGGGGGCACAACCCGTGCCACCCTTCGCCAGCTACCTCGATGATCCCCTGGAGGAACTGATCGTTTCGCACCGACTGCGGGCCCTGGCCCGTTGGCGTAAGGATTGGAGTGAATCCATCCTGCCGGCCCTCTTGGAGGGGCGCTTCGCAGAGGTCGCTCCTGCCCTCGCCGAGGCCGAAGGCTTGGACTCCCGCGTCGCATCGGTGGCCCAGGCGCAGCACATCTTGGGGGCCCTGCGCAGCGCTGGACAGGATCTGCCGGCTCTCGCCAAGCGCTGGGCGGAGGATGGATTGGCCCCGGTCCTGCCGGTTCTTCTCGAATGGGTCTCCGAGGTACGTGGTGAGGAGCTCACCTCCAAGGAACTGCGACCCCTGAAGAAGTATCTTTCCAGCAAGAGTGCCAAGCAGTGGCAAGAGGCCCTGCGTGCCTGTACCCGCTTCACGAACCAGAGCGCTGCGCCGCTCGTCAAGGGGGAGGAACTCCTTGCGGCCCTCGGCAAGCTGGAGGGACCCCTGGTGGAGAGTCTCCGCGCGGATCTCGCTCGAGCGTTCGAGGCTGGGCACGCTGATGCTGTGCAGGAGCTGGTACGCGAAGCCCCGAGACGGCCGGCGCGCTGGTTGGTCGGTAACTACCTCGGTTTGGGGGGTGGGTGAGTTTCTTTGGCCTTTTTGTTGGAGAAAGAAATCCAAAGAAACTGCCTGTGTTGAGCCAAGAAGTTTGCAGTTTGCGTTTATTGTTATTGCGATAGTGGCGTAGTGCCGGTGGCGCCTCCCCTCCGGGCCAATTGCCAATCGCGTGCTGGACCGGGATGGCGGTATGTGTATATTGGGGGCATGGGACTTACCAAAGCAGAGCAGGGGGCGATCGAGAGAGAGCAGGGGAAGCAGCGCGATTGGCTTGGGGAGCTGGAGGATCTCCTGCGGACCGATGAACGCTTGCGCGGGATCGCTCGCGGTGTGCATGCCTGGCTCGAGGATGTCTTGTCCGATCTGGAGCCACCCACCGGCGCAATCGAGGTCTCCGCAGGGGATGATTCCGGGGATGATTCCGGGGATGATTCTGGCGTGGAAGAGTCGGGGGGCGATGCCGCCGACGTCTTGGAAGGCCGCAGGGAGGTGCCCGTGGAGCTGCGACTCGGTGGGGAACGGGTCGTGATCAACGTTCCCGCGGATGGGGCTACCGCAGTGGGTGGGGCCGCAGTGGGGATTGGCGCGGAGACGGTCGGTCCTGCGGGTGCCGGGGTGTTGGATTCGAACGCCCGCGGGGAGGGTTCTCGGGTTCCCGAACCGGATACGCCGACGCGATCCGGGGGGGCTCTAGTCTTGGAACCGGCCCAAATCGCACGTCAAGCCCACCACTGCGCCGAGTGTCTGAGGTGGTCCATCGAGCGCGCTCACCGCGAGCTCCAGGGGGCGTCGTTCGAGCAATCGATTCGGCCGCGGGACGCCGAACTGACCCAGCGTGCTCGCGAGTTGGAGTTCTTCGCCTGGCCGCTCGATCCCTATACCGCCGCGATCGAGGAGGGACACCTGGAGCTCTTGGCCAACGCCTACGAGAACGTGGCGGCGGTGCTGGAACTGGCGGGTGAGATGACCGGGGTGGAAGCTCCCTCCTCGGACTGGGTCGCGGAGTGCTTGCAACTAGCCGCTCAGGCCCAGTCAGCCCTGTTCCACGGTCTACGCTCCTATGCCGATCGTGAACACGACGCCATTCAGGATGCCGCGTTCGGCTGGCTGCGCCGCTTCACCCGTGAGCACCAATGTTATGTCCCGCGCTACATGCGCCTGAAGGACAGCGCGGACCCCGAGCGCTGGCATCCCTTGGCCGAGGCGATCGAGAAGTTGCGCTCAACATGGGAAGCCGAGCGCGCCCGCAGTCGCAAGCGCAAGAGCCTGCTCGGCAAGGTTCGCTATCACCTGGAGCGGATTGGAGGCCGGGGTGGAGACGACCCTCTCGGGGAGACTCCCCAGGACTGGCGCAGAATCGATGATGCGGTCAGTGAGTGGATCAGCGAGGGCTTTCCTGCCTCCAACCCGGAGCTGCGGGACCTACTCCTACCTCGGATCGAAGAGATCCCCGAGGAGCTGGAAGTCAACGAGGGCTTGGGAAGAGTGCTCGAAGAGATCGACATCTTCCTGGCCCGCTTGGAACAGGGAAAGGTGGAGCCGAGGGAGGAGCCTGCGCCTTCCCCCGAGCTGTGCGAGGCGGCCGAATTGCTGGCCGGTAAGACCGTCCTTCTGATCGGCGGGGAAGCGCGGCCCAAGTCCCGGGAAGCGCTCGAGCGGAGCTTGGGACTGGCGCAGCTCCGTTGGCTGCCGGCCCCCAAGAAAACCTCTGTGACCCGCTTCGAATCCGAGATCGCTCGCGGGGAAGTCGACCTGGTGCTGGTGGCCATCCGTTGGGTCTCGCACGAGGTCTCGGGGGTGGACCGTTACTGCCGCAAACACGACAAGCTCTGCGTGCGGTTGCAGGCGGGCTACAGCCCCAATCAGGTTGCGCACCGCATCCTGGAGCAGGTCGGTCGGCAGCTCCGTGCGGCCAGGGGCTGAGCGTCAAGCGTGGGCGAAGCGACCGGGGGCCAGGCCGGCTGCCAGGAGTGGGTCCACCGCCCGGTCCAGAAGCAGGTCCGCGGCGACCTCTCCGATCGAGAGGGAGAGACTCATACCGTGTCCGCCCAGCCCCGCCATCCAGAAGAGCCCTTCCCGATGGGGGTCGGGGCCGATCAGGGGGGTGTCGTCCGGTGCCAAGGCTCGCAGCCCGGGCCAGAAGTGGGCGGCCCCCGCCTCGGCGTAGTCGGGCAGAGAGGCGGCGACCTTACGGGCCAAGAGGGCCATCACCGACGGATCGCTCTGGAGTCCATCGGGCTCGCAGTCGGAGATGTCGCAGGCGGAGAGGAGCAGGCCCGCGCTCTCCGGGCGGGCATAGAACTCGGCCTTGTCGTCCCAGACGACCGGCCAACGGGGATCGACGCGCGGGTCGGGGGCGGTGACGAGTAGGTGCCGGCGAGTCACCCGCAAGAGGCGCGTGCGCGCCAGGGTGTCGACCCAGGCACCGGCGGCCAGCACGATGGAGTCCGCCTGCAGGGTTTCCCCCCCCGCCAGGGTCACTCTCCCGCGCCCGAGGGCGCGTACCGGCTCGCCCAGGCGGAGCTCCACCCCACCTGCCCGTGCACCCTTGGCGAGGTACTCGATCAGGGCGGCCACGTCGATGCGCCCCTGGCGGGGCAGGTACCAGACCCGTGTCCCCTTGGTGGGGTGCCAGTGGGGAGCGAGGCGTGCCAGCTCGCGCCCCTCGACCGGGTAGACCTCGTCCGCCTCGAGGTGTTCGGCGAGCCAAGGGGGCTCTCCCGCGCAGGCGACGCAGAGGCCGACCTCATCGAGCAGCGGCGCTCGCAGGTGCGCGCTCCGCAGGCGCGCAGCACTTTCCAGGGCGAGCCGCCGGGTCAAGGGAGCCGGGATCGCCGTACGCAGGATGGCGGCGTTCTTGCCACTGGAGTGTTGCCCCAGCCCCTCTTCAGCCTCGATCAGGGTCGTGCGCCCACCCGCGCCCCGATCCGCCAGGGCCTGGGCGAGGGCCAGGCCGGCCACTCCCCCCCCGATGATGACGATGCGCTCCGAAGCCATGGCCCAAGAGCCTAGCGCTCGGCACCGCTCCCTGCCCTTCGTCCCAAGTACTAGTGACGCTGGATTCCGCGGAGGGTCAGCGGGCAGCGGACGCAGGTGAGGCCAAGCTCCAGGGCGGGGAGGGCGTGCTCCTCTCCGATGAAGACGGGGTGCTCCCGGGTGCTGCCTCCCTGCTCGCCTCCGAGCTCGATGCGGTCCCCCTCCAGCTTCCAGAGCGCTCCCGCCCCAAGGACGGAGAGGTGTGCCCCGAGCAGGGTATCCCGGATGACCCGGGCCCCGCGCCGTTCGATGAGGAGCACCCTTCCCGGGCCCTCGACCCGGGCGCTCTTCTCCGCGGGGTCGAAGCGCCACGCGACCTCTCCCTCGAGCACGAGGGCCGTGGAGCACTCGCCCCGCACCAGGGGGTCAATGCTCCGGGCGCCGCTACCCAGAACGATCAATCCTCCGGGGACCAGCCCGAGGCCCCGGATCACCCTCCATGCGCGCCCCCTCTTGCGGGGATTGGGGAAGGGGACGTTCCATGCAGCCAGCTCCTCGCGGGAGACGAGCAGTGTGCTTCCCAGGTAGGCGCCCCCCGAGCCCCAGCCGACCAGGGCAGAGCCTCGCTTGCGGGCGCTCTCCAGGGCGCGCAGGAGGGGGCTCTTCCTGCCGCGCTGGCGAAAGACCCGCCACCACCCCAGGGGAGAGCCGCCGAACAGGTGTAGCGTTCGTGCTCCCTCGATGGCGGCGAGGGCCTCGGTGGTCGGCCTGGGTCCGCGGGGGGAGAGATCGAGGCGCGCCAGGGGAGCCAGGGCGGAGGGGAGCGGCTCGCGGTCCAGCCGCAGGACCAGGGAGTCCTCGCCCAGGAGCTCGGCGGGGCAGGCCTCGCCCCCGCCCGAGAGGACCAGGACCTCACCGAGATCTCCAATGGCCGCGCCCCACGCGGCGGGGGAGAGGATAGAGAGCAAGAGGAGGAGATGGCCCATCGCCGTTCACCCTAGTGGCCTAGCCGCTGCGCGTTTCATCCCTGCTCCTGTCCCGAGGTGCCGGTGGGGGGAGCCGACTGCGCCGCGTGGGCGAGTTCGGCGCGCAGGTCGAGGTGGCGCGAGAGGGCGGAGAGCACGAGTACGTGGTCGATGCGACCCTGCGCCACCCACTCCCGCAGCTCACCTTCCTCCAGTTCGATCACGCACAGATCCTCGCCGGGATCGAGTTCGAGGGCCCCTTCGAGGGTCGCACCCTCGGCCAGAAAGTGGTGGCAGCGGTTGTCCTGGAAGGCGGGGTTGGGTGCGACGCTGCCGAGGCTGGTCCAGCGAGGAGCGACGTGACCCGTCTCCTCACGCAGTTCGCGTTTGGCAGCTACCAGGGGGGACTCGCCCGCATCGACCACACCACCGGGAATCTCGGTCGTCACACTCGCGCTGCCGAAGCGGAACTGGCGCACCAGGAGGTAGCGTCCCCGCGCGTTGCGTGCAACGACGTTGACCCAGGCGGGGGTTTCGAGGACGAGGCGCGCCATCACCTTGCCGGTGCGCGGATTGCGCATCTGGTCCCAGCGGGGTTGGAAGAGGTGCAGGTCCTGGGCGTATTCACTCCCGAGCCGCGGCCAGGGGCGGGGCGTTTCATCGACCATCGACCCATCCTAGCTCGCCCGGTTACCGGGGTCGGGCGAGCTAGGATG
>JALWOP010000323.1 GCA_027083445.1 Planctomycetota bacterium
ATCCAGGGGGGGAGGGTCCGGGAAAGGGGCGGCGCATCGTTCTTTTGGCGGGGGACGAGGAGTATCGCTCCGAGGAGGCCCTGCCGATGCTGGGCAAGCTGCTCTCGGTACGCCTGGGATTCGAGTGCACCGTGCTCTTCGCCACCGATCCGGGCAGCGGCACGATCGACCCCGACTGCCAGACGCACATCCCCGGCATGGAACATCTCGATCGAGCCGACCTGGCGATCGTCTTCCTGCGTTTTCGGGAGCTACCCGACGAGGAGATGGCTCACTTCGTCCACTACGTCGAGTCGGGTCGTCCCCTGATCGGACTGCGTACCGCTACCCACGCCTTTGCCTACACCCGCCATCCCGACTCTCCCTACGCCCGCTACGACTGGCGCCGGGGCGAGGATTGGCCGGGCGGTTTCGGGGGACAGATCCTGGGGGAGACTTGGGTCGCCCACCACGGCCATCACGGGGTCGAGGCGACGCGGGGGGTGATCGAAGCCGGGGCCGAGAAGCATCCCATCCTGCGCGGGGTGCGCGATGTATTCGGCAAGACCGATGTCTATCGAGTCAACCTGCCCCTGCCCGAGGATGCCCAGGTGCTCCTGCGTGGCGCCGTGCTTGCGGGAATGACCCCCGGCAGTCCCCCGGTCGAAGGTCCGGGGAACGATCCGATGATGCCGATCCTCTGGACCCGGCTACTTGCGCGGGAGGGAGAGCCTTCCCAGCGCATCGTCTGTTCCACCATCGGAGCTTCGGTGGATCTCACCTGTGCGGACCTGCGGCGGGCACTGCTCAACGCGGCTCTGTGGTGCCTCGACCTGCCGGTGCCCGAGAGCCTCGACGTCACTCCCGTCGATCCCTACCACCCCACCCCTTTCGGCTTCGGCACCGCGCGTAAGGGCTTGCGAGCGATCGACCACGCCCTCGGGACGCCTCGCTGAGCCCTGGCCGACGCGCGGATCCTTTTCGGTCGGTTGGGGGGCCAGGTGGATGGCATTTCGGCCGAGGGAAGAGCAGGGGATTCCTCCCCGGATCACGATGCAATCCAGCCACGACCCCGCTCTTCCCCGTCTAGCCCTCATGGGGTGGGTGCTCTTCTGTCTGCCCTGTTTGGGCTCCTGTTCCCTGGTCTTTCCGAAGCCGGAGCCGATCCAGACTCTCGTCCGGCGCACGGTGGCTCCTGGGGATCTTCTGCGCCTCTCCGATCTCGACCGGCCCGGTTCGAAGCCGGTGCTGCTTGCGGTCGACTCCGCGGGGGAGGTGGCACCTCCTGGTCTGGGAGCCGCTCTACCGGTGGCCGGTTGCACGGGCGAGGATGTGGAGGCGGTGCTGGCTTCTTTTTCGGAACACCCCGCTCGCATCCGGGTCGATATCCTGCCTCCCCGCAGTCGCTATTGGCTTTACGGCGAGGTGGAACTCGGCGGCCGACGGGCTCTACGTCCGGGAACCACTCTTTCCCAGGCGGTTTCCTCCGCCAGGCCTCACGCGGGCCAGGCCGATCTGACCCGGGTTCATATCCTGCGCGGCCGGGATGATCCCCGGGAGATCTGCATCGACCTGGCCGATCCTGAGCAGGACATCGAACTCCAGGACGGCGACGTTCTCGTCGTGCCGCCCACCCAGGCGGGCGGTTCCCCTGCCCTGGGAATGCTCGAGCGTTAGAGGCCCCTTCGGGATCGATCCCCTCCAGCATGGCGGAAGAGCCCCTAGAAGCTGGATTCTCGGAGCCCTCCCAGTCTGCGGATCGACACGGGCAATCCTTCTTGACAGGTCCTGGAGAGGCCCCTAGCTTGGCAATACTTCGGCAAGAAGGATCCAGGAGAAAGGGATTGCCAGTCCGATGACGACCTGCCTGCCAGATGGGAGAGAGCGTTCAGGCGCGGGAGCGCAGCAGACCGGGGTGACCCCGCGAAGGACGGCGCCGGCAGGCGAAGCATTGGCACGGAGGTGGTCCGGAGGCGGATGCCTGGATGGGGGCCTGGCGGCGATGAAGGTGGGAGGGCTCGATGCGGACCTTGCCTGAACTGCGTTCTTTTCTCGCCGATCGGGCTCCCGTGGAGGCGGTCAAAGCTCTGGCAAAGGAAGATCCCCTCGACATTCTCATGCGGGTGGACCGTTGGATGAGGGCACGCTGCTTTCTCCTCGACCACCAGGCGCTCGTGCGGCGGTCCTGGGCGCACATCGTGGCGGCGGGGCCGACGATCCCTCCGGACCCCCCGGGCGATCCGGAGAGCTTCGATGAGTGGATCGCAGATCGCATCGAATCCGCTGGGGATGGATTGATCGAGGAGGACAAGCAAGCGGAGCGTAATGGGGATCCGGTCGAGGAGCCCCTGGAGCCGCGCATGGAGTTCCTGGCGAGCGTGCTCCACTTCCGGCGGGATCAACTGCGGACTGTGCTGGTCGCGGTCAATCGGCTGCCTACCGGGGAGCGTCATGTTTTCATGCACTGTCTCCTGCTAGGCAAGGGCTTTGGCCGCTATGGGTTGGAAATGGGAATCGACGGGGTACAGGCGCGTCGACTCTTGGAAAGGGCCGTGGATCGGCTCTCGGACGCGGTGGGTGATCTATGAGTGCACGCACGATAACCCTGGATCCTGAGATCATCGGCATTCTGACCGACTTGCAGAAGCGCGGTGGCTCCACCCTGCTGCGCTCGCCCCTCCCCACGAGGATCAAGAACGCCTGGGACGAGAGCCTGCAACTGAGTGCTTCCAGGACGGGGTGGCTTCCGGAGGAACGGGAGCTACTGACGAGCTACCGCGAAGAGCTGGCGGAGACCCTCGTCCAGCTCTACTACCATGTCCTGCGGAGCAGGCCCCACCCGAACTACTTCAAGTCGTCCCGTGAGCGCTCTCCTCGGGCTGCAGAGGATCTGCGGCGCGATTTGGACAGACTTCGTCGATCCTCCCTGCATGGGAGCGTGGATGACGAGGTGGATCGGGTGGTGGATGACTGCTTGAGGCCCGAAGGTGCCGGGATCATCACGGCCTCGCAGCTCTCCTGGTCGCTCCTACGCTTGCGCGATAGCGAGATCAACCGCTGCCGTCATGGCTTCGCGATGGTGGTGGAGGGTAGGCCCAAGGAGGGAGCGCGGCTCCTGGAAAAGCTGCACAGCACTTCGGGTGACCGTCACGTGCGCTACCTCGCCGCATTGAACACTGGGTTAGCCAGGATTGTTGACGGGCAAGCTCCCGCTTCCTGGTTGGCTCTCTTCTATGAGGCTATCGCAGCCTGTCCGGGGGTTGTCGCGCTCTTCACGATCATCCTCAACGCTCCAATCCTTGGTGATCTCAAGGCAGCGGAGGTTGCCGCGGCCCTCCTCAATGACCGAATTGGCAAGGCGGACAAGATTCTCGTTGAAGCCCGTCACGTGTTCGGAAGTGCGCGCTGCACAAGCGAGGAGCGAGCGCAACTGCGGAGATTCCGCGACAAAACCACAGGAGCCGCAGGGAGGCTCATCGATGCGATCCTGGAAAAGAGTCGAAAGGCGTGAGGTGTCCCGATTCCGGATTCTGGTTCCGTTGTTGATTCTCCTATGCATGCTAGCGGTGCCCAGTGTGTCCGCAGCACCGCAATTCCGAAGCGGTCAAGGGGGAATCGATACTCTCACGTCAGGGAACGGAGGAGTTTTCGGGCCCGGTGGAGCCGGAGAGATACCCATGCGCTTAGCGCGCGGAGTATCCCACAATCCCTAGGGGTCTTCCTGCCAGGTGTCAGATGAACAAAAAGGTCGTGCTGGGGCTCGCGGTGGTGGGCCTGTGCCTGGGGGCTTACTTCGGCTGGCGATCCCTCTCCCCCGGGGCTGCTGAGGCGAGCGGAGGAGCCGTTGCGAAAGCCTCCTCGGGGCAGGAGTCCGCGGAGCAGGCGGAGTCGGCCTCGGAGGAAGGCGCGCAGCCTCCGGGCGCAGCCGCGCTTGCCGGGGATGGACAGCAGGGGGCCACTCGCGAGGCAGCGGGGAACTACGGGCGGATTACCACGCCCCTGGCGGGTGGTTTGGGCGGAGAGGCACCCCTCGTCTTGCGCCTCGCCTCCCCCTGTGCCGAGGCGGCTCGTGAAGACGCGCCCGGGCTGGAGTGCATGGCAGGCGTGAGCACCGAGGCGGAGGATGGGCGTTACACCTTCGCGGAGCCCCCCCGCCC
>JALWOP010000324.1 GCA_027083445.1 Planctomycetota bacterium
CCCCTCAATCGCCCGACAGGTGGTCGGCGATGCGCCGGGCGAGCTCCGCCGAGATGCCCTCGATCCCGGCCAGCTCCTCGACACTGGCGCGACTCACCCCCGCCACGCTCCCGAAGCGCCGCAGGAGAGCCTTGCGCCGGGCCGGGCCGATTCCGGGGATCGAATCGAGGCGGCTCTGGATACGACCCCGCTCGCGCCGGTGGTAGGTGATCGCGAAGCGGTGGGCCTCGTCGCGGATGCGCTCCAGGAGCAGGCGCGCCGGGGAGTGGCGCGCCAGGGGGAGGGGCTCCCGTGCCCCCGGCTTGAAGAGACGCTCCTCGCTGGCCCCCCTGCGCCGGCCCCGCACCCGCCGCTCGGGCCGCGCCTTGGCCAGGCCGACCAGGTGGACCTCCCAGGCCCCCGCTTCCGCGCGGGCTTCGAGGGCCTTCTCGAGCTGAGCCGCTCCCCCATCGACGACGATCAAGTCCGGCAGATCCCCATCGCGCACCCCACGCCGAAGGGAGCGCAGCACCACCTCCCTCATCGCCGCGAAATCGTCCTGGCCGGTCACCTCGCGGAGCTTGAAGCGCCGGTAACCGGCCCGATCGGCGTGGCCGCGGCGAAAGCGCACCCGACTGGCGACCACCGACCCGCCCTGAAAGCCGGAGATATCGAAGCAATCGATCACCTCCGTCCCCGGCGGCAGGCCCAAGAGACGGACCAGCTCCGCCAAGGCCGCCTCGTCTCGACCCTCGACATCGACCTGGCGCACCAGCTCCCCCCGCGCGTTCTCCCCGGCCAGGTCGAGCATGCGCAGGCGATCCCCGGAGGTGGGCACCGAGAGGCGTACCCCACCACCGAGGCTCCCGCCGAGCAGCTCCGCCTCCGCCGGGACGCAGGGAAGCAGGATTTCGCTGGGGACTTCCCGCCGGCCATCGCCGTAGAGGGCGGTCAGCACCACGTGCAGAAGCTCCTCGTCCGGCAGGGTCGAGCGAAAGCGATGGGAGCGGCTCTCCGCCAGACGCCCCTCCCGAAAGGCGAGCCGGTGGACGAGGGCATCCTCGCCCCGCCGGGCCAGGCCGAGCACGTCCCGCTCGACCCGATCCCGCGGCCGTACCCCCTGCCCCTCGACCGTCCGCCGCAGGGCGGCCAGGCGGTCGCGCCACTCCGCCGCCCGCTCATACTCGCGCTGCTCGCTGGCGGCCTGCATGCGCCGCTCCAGATCCTGCTCGAGCTCCGCCACCTCGCCCCCCAGCACCCGGGCGGCACGCTCGACCAGCCGCCCGTACCCCGGCTCGTCGATCAACCCGACACAGGGGGCGCTGCAAAGCCCGATCTGGTGCTTGAGGCAGGGGCGCGAGCGGTGATTCATCACCGAATCGGGGCAGTCCCGCAGGGGCACGACCCGGTGGAGGTCCTGCAGGGTACGGCGCAGGGCGTAGGCCGAAGCGAAGGGACCGAAGAGGCGACTGCGCCCCGCGGGCTTGTCCTGCTTGGGGCGGTGGGCGCGCACCAGCTTCAGGCGCGGGAACCGCTCCCCCAGGTCGAGCCGCACCATCAGGAACGACTTGTCGTCCTTGAGACGGATGTTGTGGGGAGGCTTGTGCTGCTTGATCAGGGTGTCCTCGAGCAGCAAGGCCTCCTGCTCCGTCCGCGTCTGGATCGTCTCGACCCGCGCGGCGTCGCGATCGAGGAAGGCGACGTTGATGCGCCCGTCGGCTCCGGGCCTGCGGTAGCTGGCCAGGCGCGCCCGCAGGTCGCGCGCCTTGCCGACGTAGAGCACGCGCTCCTGTCCATCGCGGAAGAGATAGACCCCCGGACGGCGCGGCACCCCCTCGATCGACCAGCGCAGCTCGCTCACCATGACCTCAGCGCGCCAGCTCGAGGGCCTCCAGCTCCTGCAGCCGATCCCGCAGCCCGGCCGCCTCTTCGAAACGCAACTCGTTGGCCGCCAGGAGCATGTCCGCGCGTACCTGGGCGATCTCGCCCCGCAGCCGCTCCAACGACCACCCCGCCGCCTCCTCCTCGGCCACGCTGCGCGCCCCACCCCCGTCGAGCTCGGGGACAGCGGGGTAGTCCATCGCATAGACCGCCTCGATCGACTCCCGAATCGGTTTCAGGATCGTGCGCGGCGTGATGCCGTGCTCGGTGTTGTAGGCCTCTTGGACCTCACGGCGGCGGCGCACCTCGTCGATGCAGCGCTGCATCGAGTCGGTGACGCGGTCCGCGTAGAAGATCACGCGCCCCTCGGCGTTGCGTGCCGCCCGGCCGCAGGTCTGCACCAGGCTGGAGGTCGAGCGCAGAAAACCCTCCTTGTCGGCGTCGAGGATCGCCACCAGGGCCACCTCGGGCAGATCGAGCCCTTCCCGCAGGAGGTTGATGCCGACCAGCACGTCGAACTCCCCCGCGCGCAGATCGCGCAGGATCGAGGAGCGTTCGATGGCGTCGATCTCCGAGTGCAGGTACCGCACACGCACGCCGAGCTCACTGTAGTAGGTGGTGAGTTCCTCCGCCGAGCGCTTGGTCAGGGTCGTCACCAGGACACGCCATCCCGCACGCACGACGGTGCGCACTTCGTGCAGAAGGTCGTCCACTTGAGTCCCCGCCGGCCGCACCTCGACGGCCGGATCGAGCAATCCCGTCGGACGCACGATCTGCTCGACCACGTCGCGGCCGGAGTGTTCGAGCTCATAGGTCGAGGGCGTCGCCGAGACGTAGACCGTTTGGTGGACCAGCCCTTCGAACTCCTCGAAGCGCAGCGGGCGGTTGTCGAGGGCGCTGGGCAACCGGAAGCCGTGTGCGACCAGGGTCTCCTTGCGTGAACGGTCCCCCTTGTACATCGCCCCCACCTGGGGGATCGAGACGTGGCTCTCGTCGACGAACAGGATCCAATCCTCGGGGAAGTAGTGCAGCAGGGTGAAGGGCGGTTCCCCAGGCTCGCGACCATCCATGAAACGCGAGTAGTTCTCGATCCCGCTGCAAACCCCGGTCGTGCGCAGCATCTCCAGGTCGTGTCGCGTGCGCTGTTCCAGCCGTTGGGCTTCGAGCAGGCGCTTCTCCCCACGCAGTTCGGCCAGCCGCGCTTCGAGCTCCTCCTCGATCAGGGGAATGGCTCGGTTGAGCCGCTCCTGGGGCGTGACGTAGTGGTTCGCCGGGTAGAGCGTCACCTGCTTGCGCTCCCCCAGGATCTCTCCCAGCAGGGGATTGACCTCAGTGATGGCCTCGATTTCATCTCCGAAGAATTCGACCCGCGTGACGCGCTGCTCCTCATAGGCGGGAAAGATCTCGACCACGTCGCCCCGGGCGCGGAAGGTCCCCCGCCGGAAGTCGAGGTTGTTGCGGGCGTACTGCATCTGGGTCAGTTGCCGCAGGAGATCGTCGCGCTCCACACGCGCACCCGTCTCGAGGGTCAGGGACATCTTCGAGTAGTTCGAGGGCGACCCCAGGCCGTAGATGCAGGAGACCGAGGCGACGATGATCGTGTCCCGGCGGTCCAGGAGGGAGCGGGTGGCGCTGTTGCGCAGGCGCTCGATGTTCTCGTTGCGGCTGGCGTCCTTCTCGATGTAGGTGTCGGTCGAGGGGACGTAGGCCTCGGGCTGGTAGTAGTCGTAGTAGGAGACGAAGTACTCGACCGCGTTGCTGGGGAAGAGTTCGCGGAACTCGGCGTAGAGCTGGGCCGCCAGGGTCTTGTTGGGCGAAAGGATCAGCGCCGGGCGCCCACAGCGAGCGATAACCGAGGCCATGGTGAAGGTCTTGCCGCTGCCGGTGATCCCCAGCAGGGTCTGGTGGCGTCGGCCCGCCTCCAGTCCCACGCTGAGGCGCTCGATGGCCTGGGGCTGGTGCCCGGTCGGCTCGAAGGGGCAGTTCAGCTCGAAGGTGCTCCGGCTCACGGACCCTAGAGGGTAGCGGCCCGTCCCTGCTCGGGGCAGCACCTCCCTGCGGGCGAGTTGCGCGCCCCCACACCGGGGGGGTACCTTGAAAGAGGGCGTTTCCAGCCTCACCGAGGCGGGTAGGGCGAGGACAGAGTGGAACCAGTCGAGTTTCACCCTGAATCCCCCACCCCTCCCCACCCCAGCACCGGCCCCCCCAGGCCCCCTCCCCCATCCTCATCGACTGCACTCGCTCCCCCACCCGGGCCAAGCTCCCCCCCTCCCA
>JALWOP010000325.1 GCA_027083445.1 Planctomycetota bacterium
GGGAGAGTGTGTTGGCGGTGTGTGTGTGTGTGTGTGTGTGTGTGTGTGTGGTGGATGATCCTTTGGCAGATCTGCTTGCCAGCAGCGGTGATTCCCATCTACTGCTGACACATGCACCTCCTGTATTGTTGGCGAGACAGCAGCAGCAGCACGCAGCACTGGAGTCCGTGGCTGCTGATCCTCCCCCGCCCGGTCCGCCCCAGGGACGTCGCGGTGCGGGGCCGCTGCTCCTGCTCCTGCCCCTCCTGGCGGGGGCGGTCGGGATTCTTTGGGTGCGCCACCTGCGTGAAGAGCGCTTGGGGGCCGGGCCGGAGGGAGCGGGCGATGGGCCTCGACTGCACACCGGGGGGGACGAGGAGGTCGTGGGCTGGTCGGGTGCCGCAAGCCTCGTGGGTGGAGCCACCCTCCAGGTCCGCCTGCTCCCGCTCCATGGCGTCGCGAGCCGCCAAGCCTTCGAGCGCGACGCCTTGGAACGGCGTTTCGCCCTCGGGGAGGGCGAACCCTGGCAGCTCGAGCTCAGCTTCCGCTGCTCCTCGAAAGATGGTGCAGAGGAGCCCAGCCCCTCGGAACTCTCCCTGGCGGGGCTTGCGGTCGAGGAGGAGGGTCGGCTCCTCTTGCGGCCCCTCTTGGAGGCTGCGAAGGGGGGAGTCCGAAGTCCTCGCCAAGAGGAGGGGGGGGCCGCCGACCCCGTGGTCACCCTGCTCGATGCACCCCGCTCCCTCCCCTGCGATCACCGCGTGCGCCTGGTGCTATGGGGCCGGGCGCCTACCGGAGAGCCGAAACTGATCTTGCCGGATGCCGAGGGATCCCCCGCGGTCTCCCTCGCGGGGGCCCCCCTGGCCGCGGCCCGGGTGCCTTCGATCCTGGCGCGCCTCGACCGGGAGGGGGAGCGATGAGGCTCGGCTCCCTTGTCATTCCCCCTCTGATCTTGGGTGCGGCCCTCGTGGGGTACCGAAGCGGCCGGCGCCAACCGGTCGAGGAGGAGCAGCAGGCTCCGCCGCAGGCGCGGGAGGGGGAGAGGGTGGAACCCGGCCCTGCGGATGACGCGGATCGAGCCGCCCTGGAGGCCGAGCTCCGCGACCTGCGCCAGCGCCTCGAAGAGGCCGGGCAGGCCCGGGAGAAGCTCGAGCAGCGTGTCGCGGAGCTCGAGCACGAACTCTCCGAGCGCACCGAGCGCGATCTCGATCGAGAGCAGCGCTGGTTGACCTTCACCCGTGCCCTGGCGTCGCTTCCCCTCCCCGAGGGAACCGACTTGCCGGAAAAGCCCCTCTTCGCCCTACCGGTCGAGGCGAGCACGCCCCTCGACCCGGGAGAGCGGCTCGCTCAGGAGCAAGCGACCCGCGCCCGGGAGCGGGCGCAGAAGGCGTGCCGCGACCTGAATGCGCTCCTGCTCTCCGAGCACGTCTTTGCCCTCGACTTCCTGGAGCTGGGGGCGCTGCACGACGGCTGGGCCGGTCCGGTCGTCGTGCGGGAGCTCGACGATCGCGGGCGCATGGTCGGTACGATCGCCGCGGATCGGCTGCGCCTCGAGGCTTCGCGGGCCGGGCGCAGCATGACCCTGGTCTTCGAGGTGGGCTGGCGCAGTCGCGGCGGTGTTCGCACCCCCTTCGGACCCCCCGAGGAGGATGGGGGCGAGCGTGGGGGGAGCCTGCGCATCCCCCTCCCCGGAGTCGACCCGGCCCCCTGGATCGAAACCCTTCCCCAGTTACTCGGGGATGAGGACCTCCTGCCCCCCTCCGACGACGGTCGCTGGAACCTGGTCGAACTGCGCCTCACCCTCGATCAGCGCTTGCGGCTCGACTCTCCCGGTGGGCAGTGGCGGCTGGTCGCGCTCGGCGGGGTGGTCGGGGGTGACATCCATGACGTGCAGTTGGCGGAGCGAGACCGCCAGGGGCACATCCTGCGCCGTCTCTTCGCCGACACCCTAGAGGTGCGCCGGCGGGGGGAGGGCGTCGAACTGCTCTTGCTCGACGGGGTGGTGGAGAGGGGCGGGGAGAAGGCCCCCTTCCTCGAAGGGCGCATGCGAATCTTCCTGCCGGACGCCGATCCCGAGCGCTGGCGCGAGGCGGGCGTGCCGGGACTCTCCGTCCCCTCGCGTTGACGGGGCGCGGCGGCTTTGCGACAACGCTGGGCGTGAGCCTGTTCGACGATGCCCCCCAGCCGCCGCGTAAGCCGAGCCGCAGTGCGTCCAGGGGGAGGGAGCCCGCCCCAAAGGCGCGGGTGGAGTCGGTCGCCGAGCTCACCGGACGCATTGCCAGGCGGCTGGGGGAGCTGGGGCCACTGGCGGTCGAGGGGGAGGTCAGCGCCCTCAAGCGCGCCGCCTCGGGCCACGTCTACTTCGCCCTCAAGGACGAGGATGCGCGCATCGACTGCAAGCTGTGGCGCACCCGCGTGCGGGCGGCCCTCGCCTTCGATCTCACCGAGGGGGCGCACGTCGTCTGCCACGGCAAGCTCGATGTGTACGCGCCGCGCGGGAGCTACAGCCTGATCGTCGAGCGCATCGAGCAGCGGGGGATCGGCGAGCTGCTCGCCCGACTCGAGCGCCTCAAGGCCGAGCTGGCTCGCCGGGGCTGGTTCGAGCGCCGCCGTCCCCGGCCCGAGCTTCCGCGCTGCATCGGGGTCGTCACTTCGCGGGACGCCGACGGGTGGCGGGACTTCCTGCGCACGCGCAGCCTGCGCTGGCCCGGCTACCCCCTGCGCCTGGCCCACACCCGGGTTCAAGGACCCGGAGCGGCGGCGGAGATCGCGGCCGCCATCGCCCGCCTCGACGCCTCGGGGGTGGATGTGATCTGCATCGTGCGCGGGGGCGGCTCCCTCGAGGATTTGTGGGCCTTCAACGAGCTCGAGGTGGCTCAGGCGGTTTGGGAAGCGAGCGTCCCCGTGATCACCGGTGTCGGTCACGAGTCGGATACCACCCTGGTCGATTGGGTGGCCGACCATCGCGCCCACACCCCGACCGACGCCGCCCAGACCGTGCTCCCGGATCGGGCCGCGCTCTTCGAACGTCTCGAACGTGCGGGGGCCTATCTGGCCGAGGCGCTGGAGCGCCAACTCAGCCGCAGGGCACAGCGTCTGGCCGATCTTGGGGAGCGGGGGGTCCTGCGCCGGGGCGGAGCCCTCATCGAGGAGCGCCGGGAACGCTGCCGCGCCCTGGCGAGGCGGGGCGCGGCGGCCCTCTCCGGCCGTCTCGACCGTCTCTATGGCCGGATCGAGGAGTTGGCCGGGCGCCTGGCCGAGCAGAGCCCCCGGCACCGTCTCGCTCGACTCGAGGCGTGCCTGGCCGGACTGGCGCCTCGACTGAAGGCTGCCGGTGGGGCGGCGCCGGCCCGCCGTGAAGAGCGCCTTCGCCTGCTGGCCACCCGGGTGGGGCCCCTCGCCTCGGCCCGGCTCGAAGCGCGGGTTCGGAGCCTCGAGCTCCTGGGCCGCTCGCTGGAGGCGGTCTCACCCCTGGCGGTACTCGAGCGCGGCTATTCGATCACGCGTCTTGCGGGAGGGGGCACCCTGCGTTCGGCGGCGGAGCTCGAACCGGGAGTGGCCCTCGAGACCGTGCTGCGAGACGGGGTGGTGCGGAGCACCGTCGAGGGTGTCGAGCCGGATGGGGGAGTGTGAAAGAGCTCCTGGAGAAGACCTGGGCGGTGGTCGTCAACTGGAACGGGGGGGAGTGCGCCAATCGGCAGGCCCTGGAGTCGCTCCTGGCGGCGGGCCTGGAGCCGGAGCGGATCGTCTTCGTGGACAACGGTAGCCGCGATGGTTCGCGCGAGGCGATCGCCCGGGCCTTCCCGGGGCTGGTTCTCGTCGCCAACGCCCGCAACGAGGGGTTCGGTCTGGCCGCCAACCAGGGGGCGCGGCAGGCCCTCGCAGCGGGGGCCGAGGCGGTCCTCTTTCTGAACAACGACGCCGTCTTGGAGGCCGGCTGCCTCGAAGCGCTGACCCGGGTGCTCGCCGCCAACCCACGCCTGGGAGCGATCGGGCCCCGGATTCTCTATCGGGATGGGCAGGAGCTTTGGGCGGCGGGGGGCCTCTTTGCCTTCGCTCCCAACCTCTCCCGCCTGCGGGGGCAGGGGGAGCGCGATGGTGCGCGCTGGCGCGGGACGGTGGCGGTGGACTACGTTCCCGGCTGCGCCCTGCTCGCGCGGGCGCAGGCGCTGGACGAGGTGGGGCTGTTCGACGAGGGATACTTCGCCTACCTCGAGGATGTCGACCTGGGGGCGCGCCTCGGCCGGGCCGGCTGGGGGCAGCTCTGCCTGGGGGCGGTCGCCTGTCGCCACGCCGGGTCCCGTGCTACCGGCGGGGGCTACAGTCCGCGCCGCAAGTATCTGAACGCGCTGGGCTCCTGGCGCTTCCTGCGCGCCCATGGGACGGTGGGGCGCTGGGCGGCCTTCTGGCTGTGTGACCTCTTGCCCCTGCCGCTGGTCGGACTCGCTGCCATCCCGCGCGGGCGGCTGCGCGGAGTACTGGCCAAGGCCCTGGGTCTGTGGCACGGCGCCTTGGGCCGGGAACTGGATCCGGGCTTCTTGGAGGAGGGCGGAAGTCGACTGTGGTGATCCCGCCCTCCCCGTGGGGCGCGCGTCACTGCTTGAAGGCGAGGTACTGGTCCCCGACCAGGCCGCTGTGGACGTCGACGCTACCGTCGGGCCAGCGGATGGTCAGCTTGGTGATCTGGTCGGAGCTACCCAGGCCGAAGTGTTGCCGCAGCGAAGTGCCGTTCGTGTAGGACTGGCCGGCGATGATGTTGCGCGTCTGGATGACCCCATTCGGTGTCTCCAGGTCGATGCGCGCACCGATCGCGTTGCGGTTGTCGGTGGTCCCTTCGAGGTCGATCACGACCCAGTGGCGGCTCGGATCGGCCGCGGCCTGGTTCTCATAAAGGAACAGGTTCTGTTGGCGCGTGATGAGCACGTCGAGGTCGCCATCCTTGTCGTAGTCGAAGGCGATCATCCCCAGGCCCCTCAGCTCGATGTTCTGGGAAGCGGTGACCTTGGTGAAGTGTCCCGTCCCGTCGTTCAGGTAGGCCTCCCCGTGGGCGCCGGAGTTGCCGATGGCGACGAAGGCCAGGTCGAGGTCCTGGTCGAGATCGACGTCCATCCACTGGTTGCCCCAGCCGATGGCGTTCGGGCTCCAGCCCGCGGCGCCGCGCGCGCCCGCTTCGTCGGTGAAGTTTCCGGCCCCGTCGTTCACATAGAGAACCCCGGTTCCGATGTTGGTCGAGTAGATGTCGAGGTCACCGTCGTTGTCCATGTCGCCGACCGAAAGGCCCATGTCGGCCCCCGTGTTGGTCGTGCCGACTTGATCGGTCACCAGGGTGAAGACGCCGGTGCCGTCGTTGTGGCAGTGGAAGTCCTTGTAGAAATCCACGGCGACGTGCAGGTCGAGGTCGACGTCCCCATCGAAGTCGGCCAAGATCGCCGAGAAGTAGCGGTTGTCATCCCCCAGGGGCGCGCCGAAGCTGGGGGTGATATCGACGAAGCGCGGCAGACCTTCGTTACGGATGCAGGCTCCGGGACCCCCGGCAAGGGTCTCGAAGCTGCCGTTGTGGGTGAAGACCAGATCCAGGTCTCCATCCCCGTCGATGTCGCCGGCGGTCATTCCCCCGTGGCGGCGGGCGGCGCGAGCTTGGAAGGGGTCGACGGTGATCTCGACGAAGCGCCCGCCGACGTTCTCGTAGTAGGCGAGGCCGGTATCGAAGGGGTCGGGGTTGCCCTCCAGGGGATCGTAGTAGCGGCGGGAGACGACCATGTCCTGGTCCCCGTCGTTGTCCAGGTCCAAGAGCAGTCCCATCGATGCGGGCGCGGCTCCGGCGGGCATCACCTCGGCGGTCACATCGTGGAACCAACGCGGCTCCGCGCCGGTCGAGGCGAGCTGTCCCATGTTGCGGAAAACCTGGGGTCCGGGATGCATGCCGCCGAAGACGACGACATCTTCCCAACCGTCCCCATCGACGTCACCGACGGCCACCCCGGCGACGGGCGGGCTGAGGGGGGGGCGCAGACCCTTGGTCGCGGAGACGTCGACGAAGTCGAACTGGGAGAAGGCGGGGCCGGCCAGGAGGAGCGGGAGGGCGAAGCGCAGGGGAAGGTTCGGCATGGCAGGTGCGGGGTGGTGTGGAACGGGGGTCTCCAGCCTACCACCTGCTCGAAATCACTCACCCCAGGGGCCCCTGGCGGGCTCCTGCGAGGGGGTAGCGGCTCTCTTTCTCCAGGGCCTCGGCCCGGCCCGCGACCTCGCGCTCGAGGCGCGCGACAAGCTCCTCCCTCCGGTCGAAGAGCCGCTCCCCGTCCCGGGGGCGCAGGTACCCCTCCGCCTCCGGGTGGCGGCGGCGCAGCTCCTCGCGGCCCAGGCGCTCTTCGAGCTCCTCCAGCCGGGCGCGCTTCTCGAGCAGGGCGCGGGTCAGGATCGGCATGACCATCGAGTAGTCGGCGGAGAGGGATTCGCAGGTGCGTTCATAGCTCGAGCGATCCACCTTGCCCCAGGTCACCGCCTCGGCGGGGGGACAGGAGGAGAGGGAGCCATCGGTCACCGGGGCGGTCGTGATCTGGATGTCGTAGAGGTAGCCGTGTACATCCTCGAGGCCCAGGATCTGGGAGAGGGCCGGCTCGGGCTGCAGGTTGAAGTTCTTGGGGACGCCGCCGCCGAGGATCAGGGTGCCCAGCCCTCCCAGGGGAGTCTCCCGCAGTCCCCACCAGTGATAGGCACAGCTTTCGAAGACCTCGGCGTGCAGGTCCAGATCGAATCGGTAAGCCCTGCCCTGTGCGCGTGCCAGGGCCCAGAGCTTCATCGAGTTCAAGAAGACCGAGCCGTCGGAGGGGGCGCCGACGAAGATCGGGATCGACTTGCGGTGGCAGAGGGCGAGCAGGCCTTCGGGAGCGCCGTTGCGCTTTTCCTGGGCCGCGAAGTAGCGCCCCAGTCGGTAGCGCAGCTCGGTGCCGGTCATCGAGTGGGCGAACTCCTCCTCTCGGAGGCAGGCGCTGATGAAGCGGTCCTGGTCCAGGAGTACATCTTCGTCGAACCCGACGTCGGTGATGCGGATCGTCCCCTCGTCTCGCAGGGCGCCGTCGTCGCCGAAGATCGGTACTTCGTGGAAGGGATGCTCCCCGGCCGAGTCCAGGGCGCGGTGCCCGTCGTGGTAGCAGACCGCGTCGGTGGTCGAGAGCAGGCAGAACCAGCCGGTGTCGAGCAGGGGACAGAGCCAGGCCAGGTGCTGGCCGCTGGCCGTGACCGGCCCGGCGACGGCCAGGGTCATGGGGACGCCACGGCCGATGGCTTCGTCGAGCAGGAGCCACACCCGGCGCAGGTACCCCCCCCCGAAGGAAGGCAGGCAAGAGGCGAAGAGCTCCCCCAGATCTGCGACCTGATCGACGGGCCGGTGGCGGAGGGGGGCCTGCGCCCCGGGGCAGGAGGAGCGTTCATCGCGGCGGGTGGGGACCATGTGCGGGAGTGTAGTCCCAGTGGGGGGAGGAAGTTCTTTCCTACCTGCAGGGGATCCTCGGGGAATCCCCCGGGTCCGTCCGAACAGATTGGTCGGCGACCCTTCCCCGGGCCGCCGGGGATGGGCAGGATGCGCGCCTCCCAGACCCCATTCGACCCAGACCATGACCCAATTCAACGAGAGCGCTTCCGCCTGCTACGGCGTCCAGGACTACTCCCCCGTCCCCCAGATCGACGGCGTCGAGTTCATCGAACTTCGCCGCTTCAACGACGATGGAGGGGCGATGACCGAACTCGGTCGGCTGGACGGCGGCTTGCACCTTGGGGTGGAGGGCTTCACCGTGCGCCAGGTCAACTATTCGGTCATGGACCCGGGGGCCATCAAGGCCTTCCACCTGCACAAGCGCCAGACCGACGTCTGGTACGTGCCCCCCTCGGACAAGCTCCTGCTCGTTCTGGCGGATGTGCGCGCGGGATCCCCGACCGAAGGACTCGTGCGGCGCTTCATCCTGGGTGATTGTCGGTCGATGCTCGTGCGCATCCCCCCCGGGGTAGCCCACGGTGCCAAGAACCTGCGGACGACCGGACAGAGCGCCATCCTCTACTTCGTCGACGTGCAGTTCTCCACGGACGAGCACTGCGACGAGGGGCGTCTGCCCTGGGACCACTTTGGAGAGGACGTTTGGGAGATCGAGAGAGGCTGATGGAAGAGAGAGTCCAGCGCAGCATCGTCGACGTGATTGGAGCGACCCCCATGGTGGAGTTGTCGCGCACCTTCGACCCCAATGGGGGGCGAGTGCTTGCCAAGTTGGAGGGGTTCAACCCCTGTGGGTCGAAACGCGACCGCGTCGCGCGGCAGCTCCTCCTCGATGCCCGCCGCGAAGGGATCCTGGGCCCGCACCAGACGGTCATCGGCACCGGCAGCGAAGGTGCGGTCCTGGCCATGGCCATGTGCTGCGCCCGGATGGGCCACCCCTTCATCGCCGTACTCGAGGGCTGGGAAGCGGAGTGCTTTGGGGGGAGCATCCAGGCCTTCGGCGGAGAGTTGGTCATCGTCGAGGGGGGCGCGAGCATCGACGGGGAGGCAGTCTGTGCCGGAGACGGGGCGACCTCTGCAGAAGTGATCGAGTGCATGCAGCGTGAACGCGGGGCCTTCCATGCCGATCCCATGGAAAGCTCGGCGAATTTCCGGGCTCACCGCCTGGGGACGGGACAGGAGATCCTGCGCCAGACCCGGGGAGAGTTCTATGCCTTCTGCTCGGCCGTCGCTTCGGGTGGAACCCTAGGTGGCTGCGCGGCCGCCTTCAAGGAGTACCGCGATGACATCCTTTGCTATGCGGTCGGCTCCAAGGGCCCTTCTCCCGAGTCGAGCGTCGGCTCGGAGAGCGGAGCGACAGGTGCGGAGGGAGCCGCGATCCTCGCCGGTGAGGTGCCCCTGATCGATCCGGAACGCATCGACGGGTACATCGAGGTCGAGGAAGAGGAAGTGGACCGCGAACTCGGTGCCCTGGCCCGCCGTGAGGGGATCCTCGCCGATCGTCCCTCAGGAATCGGACTCGTCGCGGCGCGACGGCTCCTGGCGGGGCCCTGCCACGGCGAGACCGTGGTGGTGATCCTGTCCGAGGGGCGCTCCTCTGCTCGCCCCTGCTTTTCCAGTGGGGTGGACCTGGGCAGCAGCAGCATTCGGCGCGCGGGCTGAAGGGATCAGGCTCTGGCCGCCTCGGTGATCTCGATCATGCGCTCGAGTGCCCGACTGGCGTCGGCGATCAGCACGCTGCGCTCCTCGGGATCCAGGCGATCGCGTCGTCCCGTGCGCTCATCCACCGAGTCCCCAGCCAGGACGCGGTTCAAGTCGGGGGCCTCGCCGCGGCGCAAGAGATCGAGCATCCCCGCCAGGTGGGGAGGGTCGTTGCGGGACATGGTCGCGCAGCCGCAGCCGGCGGCGGCGTGAGCGGTGCCGGCCTCGGCCAGGTGGCGCACCTCGAAGCCTCGTCGCCGACCCTCCGCGCGTGCGTTGCGAACGAAATGCCCCTCGGTTCCGATCACCAGGCGCTCGCCCTTCTCGGCCCGGGCGACCTGGGACCAAAGGTACTGGGTGCTGCCGACACCGTCGGCGAGGGAGACGACCTCGGGGCGGCTTTCGGGGTGGACCAGGACGCGCCAGCCCCGCTCTTGCCACCAGCGCACCATCTCGGCGCTGAAGATCGTGTGCACTCCGCACTCCGAACCCCACAGGATCATCTCGGAGCGGTCGAGCGCTTCCAGCCCGCCTGCGGTGTCCTCGAGGCGGAAGGCGCCACGGCGGGGGTCGGGTAGGGTGACCAGGCGTTCGCGGGGGAGCCCCAGGCGCAGGGCGGTGTTGACTCCGAGGTGCTGATCGGGGACGAAGAGCAGCTTGCCCCCCTTGCGGCGCGCCCACTCGACGACGTGGTGGGCGTTGGAACTGGTGCAGACTGCGCCGCCGGTGCGCCCGGCCAGGGCCTTGATGCGCCCCGAGGTGTTCATGTAGGCGATGACGGTGAGGTCGTCGCCGTAGCGTTCGAGCAACATGTCGACCGCGGGCTCGACCTGGTAGTCCTTGGCGAGCATCTCCATCGTGCAGCCGGCCTTGGGGTTGGTGATCCAGGTGGTCTGATCCGGCCGGGCCAGGATGGCCACCGCCTCGGCCATGAAGTGCACGGCGGACTCGACGATGACCGTCTTCTCGGGCTTGGCCCGGGCCTGCAAGGCCAGGGCGTAGCTGTCGGAGACCGAGCCACCGTAGCGCTCGACGAGCTTGACGATCTCGCCCCCCATGTAGAAGTGCGCCAGGAGGAGCAGACTCTCCCCGAAGTGGTCGAGGGCCGGCTGCACGTAGCTGTCCAGCCAGGGGAAGACCACCTCGGGCGTACGATCCTCGAGGGCGAGGTACTCCTCGGCGTAGGGCTTGAACTCCTCCTGGTACCAATCCAGGGGCAGATCGGTCTGGCAGATGGGAAGTCCGGGAGTGAGGGAGAGCCCGGTCGGTCCGGGATCGGTGGGCGTGGTGGGGGAGACCATGGAAAGGCCCAGGATAGCGCTCGCCCCAAGCGGTCGCACCTCGATAGGCTTGGGGCGACCCGCCCAACCGCCATGCGAAACCCCGCGACCCTTCCCGCGACGAAGTTCCTGTTTGCCCTGGTCCTGTTTGCGCCGGCCTGTTCCGCTCCTCGGGGGGAGCCGCTGCCCGACGACGGAGCGGCCCAGGATCCGGCCGCTCTCGAGGAGGTGCGGGCCCTGCAGCCGGGAGACTACCTGCGCCCGCCCCAGGGAGAGCGCGGCGAGGCGGGGGTGCTGCGCTTCGAGGGCCTCTCCGGAGAGACCTTGGACCTCACGGGGATCACCCTGCGGGGGATGCCGGCCGGGGGTGATCTCGACCGGGCCGAGGGCTATGGGATCGTCCTGGTGGACTGTGAGGATGTGACCCTGAAGGGCGCCACCCTCTCCGGCTACAGGGGCTGCGTCGTCCTGCGCGATTGCCGCGGCGTCACCCTGGAGGGGCTCACCTTCGACGGCTGGTTCGCAGAGCGACTGCACTCCACCCAGGCGGCCGAGGATCCGACGGACTGGCTGCGGCCCCACGAGAACGATCGTGGGGAGTGGTTGGCGAACTACGGTGCGGCGATCAGCGCCAGCGACTGCAAGGACCTGACCGTGCGCGGCTGCCGGGGGCGTCATGGCCAGAACGGCATTCTGCTCACCCGCGTCCGTGGCGCCGAGGTCTACGACAACGACTTCTCGTTCCTCTCGGGCTGGGGGCTGGGCCTCTTCCGCTCCTCGGAGAACACGATCAGCCACAACGCCTTCGACTACTGCGTGCGGGGCTACTCCCACGGGGTCTACTCGCGGGGTCAGGATTCCGCCGGCATCCTGATGTTCGAAGGCTGCAAGGACAACGTGGTCGCCTTCAACTCGGCTACCCATGGGGGCGACGGCATCTTCGTCTTTGCCGGTCAGGATCTGGTCGAGGGGCGCGCCCTGGAGCGGGGAGAGGGGGACCCGGGGGGCTGCGACCGCAACGTCTTCTACGGGAATGACCTGCGCTTTTCTCCGGCCAACGGGATCGAGGTGACCTTCTCCGCGCGCAACCTGATCGCCGGCAATGACCTCTCCGGCTGTTTTCAGCATGGGGTCTGGGGGGGCTATTCCCGGGAGACCCTGATCCACGGCAACACGATCGACGACTGTAACGGCGCCGGTATCACGATCGAGCACGGTCAGGAGAACGTCATCAACCAGAACGTGTTGCGCCGCAACAACCGGGGGGTCGAGCTCTATTGGGACCCCGACCCTGGGCTCGTCGATGGCCCGCTCGGGAAGCAACGGGACACCGCCAGTCGAGATACTTGGGTGCTGGGAAACCTCTTCGAGAACAACACCCAGGACCTGGTCGTCGAGAAGACCACCGGTCTGGTCGTCTTCAACAACGTCTGGGACCACGATCAGCCCCGGGCTCCCTATCTGGACGAGCTGCGGGCCGAGGGGCGGCCGACCGGGGAGGATACCCTGCGGGCCTGGCTGGCCGATCGGACGGGCACCCTACCGGCGGGCCGTTTCAGCGACGTCTCCCTGCGCGCCTGGGAGGGGCGTTATCCGCCCCTGCTCGAGGAGCTCGGTGTGCCCCAGCCTCCGGTCGTGCCGGGGACTCTCGCGGTGCGCGCCGAGGATCGCGGCCTGGCCACGGGGGACCGCTCGACGATCGTCATGGGAGAGTGGGGGCCCTGGGACTACCGCAGCGGCGAGCCCAAACCCGAGCCGGTCCTACCGGGGGGGCTGCTTCAGGACGCTGCTTGGGATGCGACCTGGTTCCGCTGGGACGAGGCGAGTTCCGATCCCCGCCGGGATGCCGGGGTCTGGCGTGCCCTCGCCGCGGACCCCCTGGTGGAGAAGCACGTGCGGGGACTTGCCGGTCCCTGGGTGGACGAGGACGTCCACGCAACCGTGGGCAACGACCATTTCGGACTGATCGCCCGCACCAGAGTTTCCCTGGACGGCGGAGCCTATCGGCTCGAGGTCACCTCCGATGACGGTGTGCGTGTCCTCGTCGACGGCGAGGTCGCTTTCGAGGATTGGACCTGGCATGCCCCGACCCGTGGTGAGGCCCGGCTCGAACTCGAGGCGGGCTCCCATGAGTTCACGGTCGAGTACTTCCAGATCGATGGGGCGACGGCGCTTCTGGTCGAACTCTTTTCTGCCGACTAGCGTCAGCGATGGAGGGGAGTAAGGCGAACCCCGTGGCCCTGCGCTACCACCCCGAGTACCGCAGGCGGGGTGCTGTCGCGCCCCTGCACGCAGTGCGCCTCTATGAGCTCATCGGGGCCGAGCTGCCCCAGACCGAGGTCGAGCGAAGGCTGCGGGCCTACGTCCAGGGCGAGGATCCCCCGGTGGTGGGGGCCCTGCACCTGTGCTGCTCGGACGAGGCGGAGTACGAGGTCTCGGGTATCTTTCAGCGGGATTTCGTGCGCTCGCTCCTGCCCCCGCTCCATTTCGACGAGCGAGCACCCTTCCGCACGGTGACCCTGGGGGCGCGCTACGAGTGGGGCTCGGCACGTGTGGCCGAGGACCACTTCGCGGCGGCCAGGGGGGCCGAAGATTGGAAGCTCTTGGTGCTCAAGCTGAACGCCCATGTGGCGGTGGACGAACTGCCGGGCAGGCCCCCCTTCGGCTGGCTTTCGCGCTTCGGCAAGGAGTCGGCCTGCTGCGGCGCCCTGCACGCCTTCCTCGCCGGGCAACGAGTTCCCTTCGCCCAGGAGCTGGCCGAGACCTTTGCCTGGGAGGGGGTCGATCGACTGGGGGAGCTTCGGGCGGTGCCCGAGGAGGAGCGCCTACTCCTGGCGGCGATCTGTCAGGCGCGGCTCCAGGCTCGCCGGGCGATGCTCGACGTGCAGGACTACCGGCCGCGGACGCCGACCGTGACCCTGATCGTCCCCTGCGTCAGCTTCAACCGGCGTCACCACGACAGTGAGCTCGTGGTCGGGCTCTACGTCTGTGACCGGCGCTCCGCGGAGGGGCACGACGAATACTGCGGGCTGGGCGACCGCCCCAGCGCCTATCGGGTTCTGCGGGAAGGGGCCGCCCTGCGCGTCGAGGATCCCGACTTCTCGAGGCCGCGCCTGGCTCGCGACCACCGCCGCCTGGCCTCCGAACACGGACGCCGTCTCATCGAGGAGCGTCCGCCGCGCATCGACGCTCGCCTGGAGCGGGCCCTGGATGAGGCCCGGGGCGTCGGTTCCGCGGGGCATGCCGTGTCGCGCATGGCCTTGCGGGGGCTCTTGACCGCGGCTGCGGAGCTCTCTCCCGTACCGGCAGCCCTGGCCCTCTTCGGTGAGGGCGCCCTGGCCATCCACCACAGCACCCGTGTCCACAGGCTCATGCGCGAGGCCCGCTGCGACCCCGTCGCTCGGCACATGCTGGAGGAGCTCTCGGCGGATCTGGATCGACTCGACCCCGAGCGGGTTCAGCACCTGCTCGATCTGCTCGTCGAGCACTATCGGCCTGCCGGCTAGAGTCGAGTGGCTGGGCTGCCCACGAACGCCCGCGAGCGAGTGGAACTCACCCCATGTAGGGGTAGCGGAAGTCGGTGGGGGGCACGAAGGTCTCCTTCAGCGTGCGGGCGGAGACCCAGCGCAGGAGGTTCAACGGGGAGCCTGCCTTGTCGTTGGTACCCGAGGCCCGCGAGCCGCCGAAGGGTTGCTGACCGACGACCGCACCGGTCGGCTTGTCGTTGATGTAGAAGTTGCCCGCCGCGTAGCGCAGGGCGTCGACCGCCGCGCGCACCGCGGCGCGCTCGGTGGCGAAGATCGCCCCGGTCAGACCGTAGTCCGAGGTCGATGCGCACAGGTCGAGGGTCTCCTCGTAGCGCTCATCCTCGTAGACGAAGACCGAGAGCAGGGGGCCGAAGAACTCCGTGCGCATCAGGTGGTGCCGCGGGTCGCGCACACGCACGACCGTGGGCTGCACGAAGTACCCCTGGCTGTCGTCGCACTCCCCACCGAGGACCAGTTCCGCATTCGAGTCGCCACGGGCCAGCTCGATCGCTCCCTCGAGGCGTTCGAAGGCCGAGCGGTCGATGACGGCTCCCATGTAGTTCTTGAAGTCACGCACGTCTCCGACGCCGATCTCCGCGACCATGGCTGCCACGCGGTCGCGCACATCCTCCCAGAGGCTGGCGGGGATGTAGGCACGGCTGGCGGCCGAGCACTTTTGTCCCTGGTACTCGAAGGCACCGCGCACGAGGGCCACCGCCAGGGCCTGGGGATGGGCGCTCGCGTGGGCGAAGACGAAGTCCTTGCCCCCCGTCTCTCCGACCACGCGGGGGTATTGGGCGTAGTGCTGGATGTTCTCGCCGATCGTGCGCCAGATGCCCTGGAAGACCTCGGTCGAGCCGGTGAAGTGAATCCCGGCCAGGCGGCGATCGGCCAGGACCGGGTCGCCGACCTGGGCGCCCGAGCCGGGCAGGAAGTTGATCACACCACCGGGCAGGCCGGCCTCCTCGAACAGACGCATCAAGTAGTAGTTCGAGAGCACCGAGGTGCTGGCCGGCTTCCACAGGCAGGTGTTGCCGAGCATGGCCGGGGCGGTGGGGAGGTTGCCGGCGATCGAGGTGAAGTTGAAGGGGGTGATGGCGAAGACGAACCCATCGAGGGGACGGTGCTCGATGCGGTTCCAGCAGCCGGGGGCCGACTCGGGCTGCCCCTCGTAGAGCGCCTCCATGTAGGAGACGTTGAAGCGATAGAAGTCGACCAGCTCACAGGCTGCGTCGATCTCAGCCTGGTGGCAGGTCTTCGACTGCCCCAGCATGGTGGCGGCATTGATCGTGTCCCTCCAGGGGCCGGCCAGGAGGTCGGCGGCCCGGAGGAAGATCGCTGCACGTTCTTCCCAGGGGAGGGTGGTCCAGGTGGCCCGCGCCTCTTCAGCCGCATCGCAGGCGCGGGCGACCTCGGCCTCGCTCGCCTGGTGGAAGGAGCCCAGGACGTGAGCGTGGTCGTGGGGCATGACCATCTCGCGCAGCTTTCCGGTGCGGACCTCCTCGCCGCCGATGATGAGCGGTACTTCGACCGTCTCGGCGGCCATGCTCGCCAAGCGCTCCTCGAGGGATGCGCGCTCGGGGCTGCCGGGGGCATAGTCCTTGACGGGTTCGTTCTTGGGGCGGGGGGTCCGAAAGACGCCGTGGGTCACG
>JALWOP010000326.1 GCA_027083445.1 Planctomycetota bacterium
ATCGCGCGCAGGGCCTACGGGTTTCACAGCTGGCGAGCCCTCGCGGCCATGCTCTTCCTCTGCTGTGGAGGCATCACACTCTCACCTCCCGTGCCGTGATCCACCCACATTAGGTGCAGGAGATGCGGAATTCCACCCGGCATGGAGATCGATCTCCTGTTCGTACACCTTGCCATTCCAAAGGATAACCGCATTATAGCGCCCTGGAGGGGATATCATTTGCAAGGATCCTGCCTCACCTGTAATGAGTTGTAGAGATTCCTTGGAAAAACGTGAGGGATTCGCGTCATCCAGGTTGAACAGAATCACAGGCAGGTTGGATGCATCGGCTCCCTCCGCACTGATCGCGATAACCGTGCGGGCTAGGGTCGGGACGTCTGCCTCGACTACGGTGGTTTCCTCGGGTTTCACGACCACATCGACAAACCAGCTCAGTGGGTCCACATGGATACGGTATCGACCTGCCGGGTATCGACCCGCGCTCCAGCGCCAAAGGGGATCGCCAACTTCCTTGCTCTGAACCTCCTCCATTACGTAGACGGGAAGCAGCTTCTTCTGCCGCCTAAGACCTTCCCACTCCAGGCAATCTTCTGGACCAAGCCTCTTTATCCTGATCCGCAGGCCCACTTCGGTATTCCAGGGCTCGACGAGAACCCAGGACTCGATGTGCAACGTACCCTCCAGGTACCCCCAGCCTGCCTCATCACGCTCGAAACCCTCTTTCAAGACAAAATCGACGTTTGTAGTCTCACCCGCCACAACTTCGAACTCTGCGGTCTCAGTGACAGCGGAAAGCTCCAGCTCGCTAATATTGGGCGTCATGAAAGCCTTATACTTACCTGGCCGCCAGCCATCCAATACGCGACCGTTGACTTCATGAAGTTCCGGCCGAATCGCTGGTTGATATCCGGATTGAGCGATGACGCGGGGCTCCCTTTCGAGATTCAGCTCTGGGCCGCGAAAGACTACGCTGCCGCTTCTCTCGAAGTGCAACCAGAAAACTTCCCCCGGACTTACATCCTGGGAGAAGATTTTGAGCCACGCAAACCCAGGGCGGCGAACAAAGTAGTAGTCGTCATCTGTCTCGAATGCTCTCACGTAGGAGAATTCACCCCGCACGAGAGGCACCTCTTGCACATCCGCTGCCTGCGCGGGGTAGAGACATCGGCGAAGGGACAGAGGATCGGTCGGCGCGTAAACCGACAATGAATTCGGGGCGCCCTCGGCTACAGGAGGGTCCTGTCCAAGGAAATACCCTGGGTAGCCGTAGCATGACACCCTCCCATCGGCAGGTGCTCCGGAAAGGTGGCTGAATAGGGATGCGCCCTCGGCATCAAGAACACGCAGACTCCGCCAATCCTCGGCTTCAAGGCTGCCGACGATAGTTGCTCTGCCATTTTCCACTGCAAAGTGTTGCGGGCGACCATCCACCCGCACCTGCAGGGACCCGGTCATGAGCGGTTCGAAGGGAGACAACTCCTCCCTCTTCAACTCGACAGAGACCACCTGCCTGGGTGCGCCATCCTGCCGGTTCGACCCTTCGGGTAGGTGCGCCGCCAGGTCGCTCTGGACCTGTGACTCGACATCTGGCTGCTCCCCGGTGTGAAGGCCCGCGGGGAGGGTAGGCGGTGCGGAATCTGGACGGTTCGCAAGGACCAAGATCAGCAGTATGAGGACCCCGACGGCCAGGATTGTAGTGCGCATGATGGATCTTGTTTGGATTGCCCAGCCTGCGAGCTTGGCGTAGCCACCCTCGTTACCCCTATGGCTGGAGGGTGAGGCCTGGCCCTTGTCGCTGATCAGCCCTAGCTGCCGTTTTGATCGGTGCAACGCAGTTTCTCTTGATTTGGTTTCCGACCCACGGATCGCCGAGGCCTGGGCTCTGCAGAGCCAACGCACTCGTACTCGAAGGCTGCATCGCATTCAGGATCTCTCGTATTCACGGAGCTCCTCGATCTCGATGGCACCCACGAGGAAGGCGCCCAGGAACTCACCGGAACAGCGGATCGACCCCTGCCACAGCCTCGATTCCCCTCAGGGCCCCTCCTGGGTATGCGGTGCTCGCAGATGACGCAATCTCTGGCGCTGATGCCGCCCTTCAGGGTGACTTCCCAAGGGGAACGCCTCCGCGCCGCAGCCCGGGTAGCGAGCAGCGGGCGCGGAGGCGCTCCAGGTGAGATAGAGGGCGGATCAGTCGGTCCGAAGCCTGACCCGCCGGGGCTTGACGGGGTCCATCCCCATCATTGGAACGTGATTCGGAGAGCGTCCGTGAAGTTGCTCGTGTTGCCGGCGTCGCGGAACCATGCCTGGAAGTTCCACTTGTCCCCCGCCATCACCGTGCCTCCGGGAGGGTTGGGAAGGCTTGAGAGATCCGGGGTGAAGGGACCGAGGATGCCGGCCATGTCCGCCGTCAGGATCTGATGGTTGAAACGCCCGATCGGCGCGCCGGAGATGCAGAGCAGACCGGAGCTACCCGGAGGCATGACCTGAGTGCTGCCCTTGCCGATGAGCAACATGCCGAACTGGCCCGGAGGAACTCCCTCACCGAACAGCATCAAGGCGTTGTCCGCCGCGGCGAAACTTCCCACGGCTTCCAGGCGCGCCCCAGTCCCATCGAAGGAATTCGGCTGGCTGGTGCAGATCGTCTTCACACAGACATCGTCGACCTGACCGCGCAACTCACCTCCCGGAAAACCCATCGAATGGATCAGCAGGTACATCATGCCGCTGTTCAGCATGGCGACCTGGGAGGTCGTGAGCACCGCACTACCCATGTTGGGACTGCCGGTGCCCAGGTCGATCTGGATGCCGGCATTGGACCCGATTCCAGCGGGTCCGTGCAGGTGCATCCCGGTGTTGGCGCCGGTCAGGTTCTGGTAGGTGATCTCCCAGGAGAGCACACCGTAGGTCTGGTCCAGGGTGAACACCGCAGTGGCGCTGGCCATCGTGCTGACCGGGGGAACGACTTCGGCACCACTCGCTTGGATGCACCAGGTCTTCTGTTGCGCCTGGGCAAGAGTCGTGAGAACCAAAAGGCCGAATGCGATTCGAAGAGGAGTCTGCATGGGGAAGGGTTACCAGGGGAAGGCCACGCAGCGGGGAATGACCATTCTTGCCGCAGAGTCGACTCTCCCGGGGAGAAACCGGGAAAAAAACTGCTCACCACTCCTCGGCATCCAGCACAACGCTGCGGCGGAGGGCCTCCAGGGGCAGGGTGACCCGGACGGCCAGCTCATGCTCGGTTGCCGGGTGGAGGCGTGGATGGCCGGCGAGGAAGGCCTGCAGGTCCTCGTCGACCGCCCTGAGCCCCGCCTTCCAGGTCGACTGATCGGCCTTGGATCCCTCCTCCCGGGCGAGATCCGAGCGCAGGACCCGCAGGAGATCGACTCGCGCGGCAAGCCGCTCCAGCCCTGCACGCTCCCCGCCGGGGATGCTCCCCTCGGGGCTAGAGGCATCGTCTCCTGAATCGGAGATCTCCAGCCGGGCCGCCGTAGAATCCGCCGGCAGGGACTGGGCAGAGCGCTGCTCAGGACTCCCGCAGCCGATCGCCAGACAGGCCGCGGATAGTCCTCCCAGGACCAGGCCTTGGTGGATCTTCACGGGGAGAGTCACTCATCAGCGAGCTCGATCAGGAAGGTCTCGAGTGCCGGGTCCACATCGGCGACCAGACTGGCGCGGACCAGGCAGCTTTGGCTCTCCCGTTCGAGGGAGCTGCGTCGCTCTCGAAGGAGCTGCGCCATGCAGGCAAGGGTCTTTTCGGCGAGGGGACCGACCAGCGGTGTCTGCGGGGGGGGCAGCAAATCCCGCGCGATCCGGGCCCGCTCGACCCCCTCCCGGAGTTCCCGTACTTCCCCGAGCTGGCGCTCGGTCACCACGGAGGACTCCACATCCTCCTCCGGCAGGGCGACCGTCGCCACCACGGGCCCCCGGCAGGCCCCCAAGATCAGAATCGAACACCCCCACAGCCTCTTCATTCCCTGCTGCCCCCCAGCAGCTCCGCAGTCCCCCCTGGACCGCACAGGGCAGGCATCGACCAGAAGGACCTCGGGTCTGGAATGAATCCTCCCTCGACTGCGTATCCTCGAAGGATGACCCCCTCCCCGCTCCGACTCCGCC
>JALWOP010000327.1 GCA_027083445.1 Planctomycetota bacterium
GGTTGTGCCCCTTCCCGGCACCGGTATGATGTTCGGCTCCCCCATGGACGCTATCCAGACCCTCCCCCGCCGCCACCGGACAGCGGTCGGCGTAGGCCTTTTGTTCTCCCTGGCGGCGTCCCTCCCGGCGATGACGCGCGCCCCCCGTAGCGGGCCCCCGCTGGGGGCACACGTGGTGGCCGCCTCCAGCGTCCCCGCCCCGGCTCTCCCGAGTGCAACGAGCCAGGAAGAGCGACCCGATCAGGTCTTCCGCCGCCGCCGGGGGGATGTGGTCAAGGTCATCGGGACCGTGCTCGAGAGTTCCCTCGAGACCGTCCGACTGGACCGGGACGGAAAGGAAGTCTCCTATCCCGCCTCGGAAGTGGTGCGCATCGTCTGGGGCAGTGTCCCCGACTCCTACCACGAGGCGCGAACCTTCCTCTCCCGCGGTGATTACGAGAACGCGGTAGCGCGCTTTCGCTCCGCGGCCAGTGACAGCTCCGCGCGGGATGTGGTCCGGGCCGATGCCCGCCTACAGGCAGCCGAAACCCTCTTGGCCTGGGCCGCGAGCGACCCGAGCCGCTACAACGAAGCCGCCGCCGAGGCCGACCGCTTCCTGACCGACTACCCCCAGGATCGCAATCTTCCCCGCGCCCAGTGGCTCCGCGGTCGTGCCCTCCTGCTCTCCGGGGACGCAGCCGCCGCGGCCCAGACCTTCCGCTCCCTCTACGAGCAAGGAACCGGCGACCCGCCGACCCCGGGCTACGATCGCCTCCTCAGTCTGGAGGCGGGCCTCGCTTGTGCACGCGCCTCTCTCGCAGCGGGGCAGGTCGATGCGGCACGCGAGCTCTACGGAGTCCTCGAAGGTGCCTTCCGAGAGCTGGCGCAAGCCAGCGAGGATGACCCCGTCGCCCTGGCCAAGCTGCTCGAAGGCCAGGGAGAAGCAGCGGTCGGTGAGGGCTGGTGCCTACTCACCGAGGGGAAGTTCGACCAGGCCCGGCGCGCCTTCGAACGAAACGTCGACCGAGCCGAACTCGGCGCGGGCGGTCGTTTCTCCGCCCGCTTGGGACTGGCCGAGGCGCTGTTCAGCAAGGGCGAGCTCCGTCCTGCCCAGTTCGCCTTCGCCCAGGTCTCCGCCCTCGACTACACCAGTCGCGATCGGGTCGGCGAGGCCCTGGTCGGACTGGCCCGCACGACCCTCGAACTCGCCGATCCTGAAGCCAAGGCCTCTGCTCGGCGCTGGCTCGAATTGGCACGCGACTCCTTTGGAGACACCCCCGCCGCCGCCAAGGCCATCGAGATGTTGGCCGGGCTGTGATATCGGGATACGAACCGCACTGCGACAAACTGCATCGACCCCGGCCATCCAGCTTCCCTCCGATCCCCCCCTCAATCCCCTCCGTACATCGGGATGCCCAGCATTCCGATCCACCACTCCTTCGAACACGAACCTCCTTTCACAGTCCCCTCTCCGCAGGCCCCTCTCCGCAGTCCCTTCCACTGGCCCTCTTCCACTGGTCCTTGGGCACCTGCCTATGGGTACTGTCCTATGGGTACTGTGAACCTACCCCCCAGCCCCATCCGGTCGACCCCTCGGGGGCGGCCCCATCGGTCATGAACCTGAAGACGCTCCAAGGCAAGCTGCTAACCTCCGCCGTTCCGGCCATTACTTGCGTGATGACCGCCGGCGTCGTTCTGGCTCAAGAAGGCGGAGAAGCCGCCGACGGCCCGAAATCCGAGACGATCGCCGACGTGATCGCCGCTTCCGGCACGATCGGTATCCTGATCATCGTCCTCTCGGTCGTAGCCCTGGCGATCATCATCGAGAACTTCGTCTCCCTCAAGCGGGACAAGCTCGCACCCCCCGAGCTGATCGATGAAATCCAGGCCCTCTTCGAAGAGGGTCAGTACCAGGAGGCGATGGAGCTCTGCGAGAACGAGCCCAACTACTTCACCCGGGTCTGCGGCGCGGGAATCGCCAAGATCGGTCTGCCCTTCGACACGATCGAAAAGGCCCTCGAAGAGATGGGCGACGAGGAGTCGATCAAGCTCCACCAGAAGATCGGTTGGCTCTCCTTGATCGCGAACATCGCCCCCATGATGGGACTGCTCGGCACGGTGTCCGGTATGGTCGAGTCCTTCAACAAGATCGCCTCCTCGGGTGGTCAGGCCTCCCCGGCCGACCTCGCCGGCGGTATCTCCAAGGCGCTCTTGACCACCATGTTCGGGCTGATCGTCGCCATCCCGGTCACCGCGGCCTTCGCCTTCATCCGCAACCGCATGGTCAAGACGGTCATCGAGGTTGGCGCGATCCTCGAGGATCTGTTCGAGCGTTTCCGCGAGGAGGGCTAGATCACTGCCGGTCCCGCGCCGCGGCCTTCCAGGCCCGCGCGGGCCCTCGCTGACTCCTCTCCCAGCCGACCTCTCCCGCGTCCCCTTCCGTGGACTCCTCCGGTCCACCTTGAACGATGAATCTCGCCAAGCACGATCCCGAGACAGAGATGGAGCTGAACATGACGCCGATGATCGACGTCGTCTTCCTGCTCATCATCTTCTTCATGATCATCACCGACTTGACCCAGAAGGATCTCGAGGACCTCGAGCTCCCGATGGTGGTCCATGCCAAGGAGGACAAGCCCGACCCGAAGGAGTGGCGTCCCATCATCAACATCAAGTACAACGGCGAGATCATCGTTCAGCGGGAGACCTTCTACAGCCCCGAGACCCACGACAAGCTCCCCGACCCCTACCGGGACTTGAAGAAGTGGCTCGCTCTGACCGCGGACAAGATGGAGAAGAAGGACGACCTCCCCGATCAGGCTCTCCTGATCCGGGCGGACATGTCGACCCCCTTCAAGTACATCCAGAAGGTGATGGAGTTCTGCGGCGTCGAAGGCATCCGGATCTGGAAGGTCCAACTCGCCGCTGCCGTTCCCAACGAGAACAAGGCCGAGTAGTCCCGATCCCTCTCGCGACTCCTTTTCCCCGACCTGTTCTCCCAGACCTGCGCGCCCCCTCCTCCCCCAGAGCCACCTACCAGACCGATGTCAAGCCAGCTGACGGAACTGTCCAAGGAAGAGAGTGAACTCGAGATGACGCCGATGATCGACGTCACCTTCCTGCTCCTGATCTTCTTCATGTGCACCCTCAAGTTCAAAACCCTCGAGGGGAAGCTCTCCGCCTACCTTCCCAAGGATGTCGGCGTCAACACCACCGAGGCTGAGCCGATCGAGAAGGTCGAGATCCTGGTGCGCCTGAAAAAGGACGCTTCCGGCCAGAAGATGACCGGTCAAAAGCTCAAGCCGGGCAACCCGCCGGTACCGTTCACCAGTTCCAGCACGGGGCGCTACCAGTGGAACACCCGCCAGTTGGTCGAGGAGTTCCCCGTGCTCAAGAAGTACCAGGTGCGCACCCTCGAATACAGCGTCGGCCCCTTCAGGACCGGCGATGTGAGCGAACTCGAAGACCAGTTGCGCAAGGTCTACAAGAAGCGCCAGGCGGCCATGCCCATCGACCCCAAGACCGGTGAGCAGAAGCAGGTCCCCGCCACGATCGATTCCCGCCCCGGAACGGTCTACGAGGACGTGACCATCGTGCTCGACGCAGCCCTGGCAGCCGGCTTCCAGGAGATCACCTTCGTCGGAGCCTTCCCCGACGACATCGACTGAAGACCCTCTCGGCCAGGGTCTTTCGGGGAGATCTTCGGAATGGCTCCCTGGGGTCGTGCCCTCGAGGCTGCCCCGACCTGGAGTGACTTGCGCTGCTCGAGAAGCAACGGCACGGCGGCTCCAAGGGCACAGCGGCTCCAACGGCACGGGTGCAACGGGGGGTACGGAGCCGTGATTCTCATTCCAAGCGACCCTCTGCCGCATGCGAGCCCCCCCATGAGGGGTCGGGGAGGCCACCGCGGGGCGAACGGAGAGCAGAGCCGTTCCACCCCAGAGGGCACGGGCCCCTCCCCCGGATTGGGCGGGACGCTTCAGGCGTGGATAACCCCTTGCCCCAGCCGGATTTGGCGCCTCGACCCTTTGACGGTGGAGACCCTCTGGGGGTATCTTCTGCGTCCGCTCAGCATCGCCCGACCCAGGCGGTGTGCGGCCCTGTTCCCCCC
>JALWOP010000328.1 GCA_027083445.1 Planctomycetota bacterium
CCAGCGCCGCGGCCATGCGCTGCGCATCCCTCTGTTTGAAGTCCCGGCGACGGGTCGACTCGACCACGAACAGACCGCTGACCCCCCCCATGAACCGTGCAGGTACGACGATGCCCGATGCGGCATCCGCGTGCAGACAAAGGTGTTCGCTACCCTCATCGAGTAGGACCACCCCCCCCGCTGCGCAAGCCCGCGCCACCCCCTGGGCCCCGCCGCGTGCAGCCTCGCGGGTCAGCCCCGAACCACCCCCCGCGACCTGTTGCAGGATCGGCCCACCGTCGCCTCCGGGAGACTCCTCGACCAGGATGCCCCACCAACGCCGGTGCTGGGTCTTGATCCCCAGCTCCCTGACCAGCTCGGCAAAGAGCCGTCGCCCGACCTGGTATTCATCCCCGTCGGGCTCCTCCAAACGGGGTGTCACCCCCTCCGGCCGGGGCAGGGTCGCCGCCAGCTCCTCGAGGGTCTCGACGGAGGGCAGGAGCCGGTGATCCCACTCCAAGCGCAGCCACCCTCGCGGAGCCCCATGGCCGTCTCGCAAGGGAACCAGAGCCAGGCTGGGAGCCCCATCCTCGCGCCGCAGCACCGTGCGTGCTTCGAGTAGGAGCTCGTGCTCGGGAGCTCCCGGGCGCATCCAGGGCCGAGCCTCTCCCCCGGTCGAGGAGCCGCTTGCCACCGCTGCGCCGGGCGCCTCCTCGGAGCGCTCGATCGAAGCCTCGCCCCCCTGGAAGGAGATCACCTGCAAGAGGCGCGCCCCGAGGGACTCCCGATCGAGAACGCGCTCCCAGCGCGGGCGCTGGCGACGACCCTGGACCGGCGCACCCGCCAGGGCGAAGAGCAGGTCCGGACGCGCTTCCCGTAGCTCGATCAACGGGCGCGGCAGACGACCCGCCGCCCCCGCGAAGAGGGATGTCTCGACCTCGCCGAGGAGGGTGCGGCACCAGGAGGCCAGGGTCTCGGCCCGCCGTCCCGGCAACAGGGTCCCATCCGCCAAGCAGCGCGCCGCCCCGGCGACATCACCCCGGTCGAGTCGGCAGGCGGCGAGATCCGCCAGGGCATCCTCGACCAGAGCGGGGGGCGCATCCGAGTCCCGCAGATGCTTGAGGCAGGTCGAGGCCAGGGCCGGATCGCGCTCAGCGACCAGCCGCGCCCGAACCGACCAAAGCTCCACCTCCTCATCCGAGAGCCCCAGGGCGGGACCCGCCGCGATGAGGCGTCCGAGCACCGAGTCCGCATCCTCCCCCGGCCGAGGCACGGCCGGCACGGCGGAGTGGATGACGCCGGGGGTCTCCCGGCCACGGGCCCCCTCCAGTTGGGACCACGCCTCTTGGTAGTCGAGCCGAGGCTCTCCCCCATCGAGAAAGGAATCCTGTTCGAGGCAGGCGTTCCAGGTGTGCCGCAGGAGGTCGATCAACGCCTCCTGGAGCTGCGAGCGACCGCGCGCTGCCCACTCCTCCTCGGCCCGCTGCGGGCGCGGTAGGCTGCGCGCCCCGCCGGCTCGAGCATCGTCGGCGAGCAACCTGAGGAAGGTCACCACCCGGCAAGCCTGATCGCGCCCCGCCTCATCCACATCGGGCAGGAGCAGTTCGAGAACGTCTCTCCCGGTCTTCAACGTCGCTCCCCCCCGCTCCTGTTCTCCCGGTAGAGCGAATCCACGCAGAACAGCCGCGCCACCTCGGTCGATGGTCCCGCGCCGCGGCGCTCGATGAGTTCCGCCGCACTCCGCCCCATCTGCTTGGGATCGGTGAGACCACCGATCCCCTCCCCGAGCCAGCGCGCGACGCGCAGTTCCAAGGCACGCAGAAGGTGCGGCTGGGAAGAATGGCGATCGAGGTTGCTCGCGTAGGCCTGCGCTCCCTCTTCGTCGGCGAGGACCAGAGCCAAACCGAGCCCCAGGTAGTCGAGGGCGAGGTCGTCCCAGGGTTGCCCCGCCTGCTGGAGCCTGCGCTGGAGGCAGCCGATCGCCGCCAAGGCGGCTTTGAGATCGCCGCGGCTCTCGAGAGCCACCAGCCGGCAGCGCTCCAGGGCAGAAGCCAAACCGACCTCACTCGGGCCCACGACCCGCAGGGCGCGATCGAGCGCGGCCAGGGCTCCGCTCGCCTCTCCCCCCAGAATCCGTGATCGGGCCAGCGCCAGAAAACTGCCCGCAGCCGGTTCCAGGGCGACTGCGGCGCGCGCCATGGCCGAGATGCCGTCGATCCCGATCCAACCCGGACGCCACAAACAGGCGATCAAGAGGGCCCTCGGTGCCGGGATGCCCGAGGAGTGCGCCAGGCAGAGTTCGGCCCGCGCCCGAGCCCTCCAAGCCTCCCAGCCCCAAGCATCCCAGCGCACGGGGGGCGGTGCGAACCAGATCCCCGCGCCATCGGGAAGGGCACTCGCGAGGAGCAGCACCACCTCCGCGAGCAGGCGGGCCTGCTCGCGCCGGTGGACATGCCAGAGCGCGGAGTCGCGCCGCTCCCAGCGCAACTCGCACGCGAAGACGTCCCTCCTGAAGGGGTCTCTCAGGGCTGCGGCGCTCCAAAGCTGCTGCCAATCCGGGGCCAGCCCCGAAGGGGGTGCATCCAGCTCCTGGACAGCCGCCGTCAAGAGCCCAAGGGGAGTGTGCTCGTCAATCATGTTTCGTGCCTGCATGGTTCATGCTTGCTCCGCAGCGCGCATCAGCGCCTCCAAGACCACCCGTGCGCGACGACCGACCTCGGTGATCGAGGCCTGTTCTTCCCTGGCGACCTGCCCGATCTCCTCTCCATCGAGGACGATGCGAATGAAGATGCGCCTCTCCGACTCGGAGCGCCCGTCGAAGATCGCCTGGAGCCTGCGCGCGACCCTGGGCTCCAGACCGAGGGCCGCCGCGATCGCGTCGGCGGCACCCGGCCCCGCCTCTGCCCGCACCTCGTCGATCGCAGCGTCGACCTGGTTGGTGAGCCAGCGCTCCAGTCCCGGTCGTCCACTCCAGCTTCCCGCCCGGTGGGCGACCAGGGCCATTGCCCGCAGGTGGACCCGCTCCACATCGAGCAGGAGCCAGCGCTCCCGTAGGCGGGCGTCGACCCGCTCGCGCAGGCCGAGGGGGTCCCCCTCGGCCAGGCGTTTGAGAATCGTCCGCGGGGAGCCGGTCAGGAGGGCCCGCGTATTCCGCGCCGGGCGGGCGGGGCGGCGGGGGGCGGAGGCACGGGTTGCAAACGGAGGATCGTCCATGGGTCCAGGGGCAAGCCAAGGACCAGTCTAGACAGCCTCCGGTGGCACCCGGGGGCTCGATTTGTTTCGCCCCAGGCGGCCGAATGTCGTGAGTTCTTGAGAAACAAGGACTTGCGCACATCGCTGGAGGGGTCCAAGCAGCTTCCCGGACCCCGAGGCGGCGGCCCGATTCCCCACTTCGCCCGACGGCGAGCCCCGAAGGTGGCCCCCGAGGGGGACTGGAGAAAGGGCCCCCACCGGCATCGACGAGCTCCCGAGCCCACTAGGATGGCGCGCTCCAAACCCCGTCCGAAAGCAGAACACCCACCGTGCAAAGGCTCCTCGAAGGCAAAACCGGCGTCATCCTGGGCGTCGCCAACAAGCGCTCGATCGCCTGGGCCTGTGCCCGCTCCCTCTCCGATGCGGGCATGCGCCTGGTCTTCACCTATGCGGGCGAGCGGCTGGCCGCCTCGGTCACCAAGCTGGCCGAGGAGATCCCCGGCTCCCTCGTGCTGCCCTGCGACGTGACCCACCCCGAGGAGATCGACGCTCTCTTCGAGCGGGTCGGCGAGGAGTTCGGCGGCCTCGACACCCTGGTCCACGCCATCGCCTTCGCCCGTCGCGAGGAGCTGCGCGGCGACTTCTACCACACCTCCAAGGAGGGCTACATGCTCGCCCACGAGGTGTCGGCCTACTCCCTCACCGCCTGCGCCCGCCGCGCCCTGCCCCTGATGGAGGGCCGCGAGGGATCGATCATCACCCTGACCTACATCGGTTCGGAGCGCGTCATCCCCAACTACAACGTGATGGGTATCGCCAAGGCGGCGCTCGAAGCCTCGGTGCGCTACCTCGCCGCCGATCTCGGTCCGCGCGGGATTCGCGTCAACGCGATCAGCGCCGGTCCCATCCGCACCCTCTCCGCTTCGGGCGTCAAGGACTTCGGCGAGATGCTGGACAACATTGCCCGAACCACTCCGCTCCGACGCAACGTGACGGCCCAGGAGGTGGGCGACACCTGCCTCTTCCTCGCCGGACCGCACAGCCGCGGCATCACCGGATCGACCATCTTCGTCGATGCGGGCTTCCACATCATGGGGATCTAGTTCCCCCCTGCGACCCTATTCCATGCTCTCCTTGCTCCTGACCGCCGCCCTGGCGGGTCCCACTCCGGCTCCGCTCCAGATTCCCCCGGCTTCTCCCACCGCCCAGGATCCGCCCATCCCGGAAAACACCGAGCTCCACACCACCGACTCGGGGCTCCAGTACTGCGTGCTCTCCAAGGGCGAAGGCACCGAGTCCCCCTCGCTTGGCGATCGGGTGCGGGTGCACTACACCGGTTGGCTCGAGGACGGCAAGGTCTTCGACTCCTCGGTCCAGCGCGGGGTGCCGGCCGAGTTCGGCCTCGGCCATGTGATCGAGGGCTGGAACGAAGGCCTGCAACTCATGCACGTGGGCGACCGCTACAAGTTCATCATTCCCGGCAAGCTGGGTTATGGGGAGCAGGGCACCCCCGACGGCGCCATCCCGCCGGGCGCCACCCTGATCTTCGAGGTCGAGCTGCTCGACATCGTCGCCCACTCGATGCCCTTCGAGCCCTGGACCGACGGGGAGGGGGTCGTCGACACCGGCAAGGGGACCCAGTATCGCATCCTCGACCCCGGTGACGGGATCCTGGCCAAGGACGGCAAGGTGATGGTGCTCGACTTCGGTTTCTGGACCGAGGAGGGGCAGATTCTCCAGAGCACGACCCTCAACGGCCGTCCCCTGCTCGTCGATCCCGCCAAGATCCCCCTCCCCTTCCTGGAGCAGATCTCCGCCCAACTGCGCGGAGGTACGGACGTGCTCCTGCGCATCGACAGCAAGACCTCCCCGAACCTGGGTTTCGACGACTACGACCACGTCATCGGACATGTCCATGTGCTCTCGGTGCTCGACTTCGCCAAGCCGATGTTCCGCATGCCCGCCGATGACGAGCTGACGACGACCGACAGCGGGCTGCGTTACAAGATCCTCTCCCCCGGAGGCCCCTTCCGACCCGGACCCCGGGCCCAGGTGGCCGCCCAGTACGCCGGTTGGTTGACCGACGGCACCCCCTTCGACAACTCCTACGACAAGGGCCGCCCCCTGCAGGCCGGCCTGACCAACCTGATCAAGGGTTGGCAGGAGGGCATGCGCCTGGTCGGACGGGGCGGCAAGATCATCCTGGTCGTCCCGCCCCAGCTCGGTTATGGGGATGCGAACAGGCCGGGCATCCCCGCCGGCTCGACCCTGGTCTTCGTCGTCGAACTGATCGACTTCCGGGGCTGATGGAGGAGAGCGGAGCCGCCGAGGATCTCGAGCGGAACGATCGGTGCGTCTACGACGCCTACATCGCCGGCCGCCAGGGTGCCGCCCTGGCGGCCGGCGTGCGCTCCGGCCTATTCGACCGGCTGGACCTCTCCCCCGCCTCCACGGAGGAGCTGGCCGAGGAGCTGGGCCTGGCCCCCCGGGGTTTGCGCGCCCTCCTGCGCGCCCTGGTCGCCATGGGACTCCTTCGGGAAGAGGGAGAGCGCTATGCCCTCACGCCAGAGGCCTCCGCTTCCCTCGTGCGCGACAGGCCCGGATCGCTCTGGGCCCTGATCGACATGGAGGTCGACCACTTCCTCTCTCCCAGGGACCTGCTCGAAACCCTGCGCACGGGCCGACCCAGCGTCTATGGCGGCGCCGATCCCTGGGATGAACATGCCACCTCACCCGAGCGGGCCGCGGCCTTCACTCGCGCGATGCACAGCATCAGCGAAGGCCCGGCGGCTGCCCTGGCCGAGGAGGTCGAACTCGAACCGGGGACGCGCCTGCTCGACGTGGGCGGAGGCAGCGGCGCCCTCTCGATCGCCATCTGCCGCGCCCACCCCGGCGTACACTGCACCGTGCTCGACCTGGAACCGGTCTGCGCCGTGGCCCGGGAAATGATCCGCGGGGCGGGTCTGGCCGGTGCGATCGAGACCCAGCCCGGAGACATGTTCGCTCCCCTACCGGCGGGTTACGACGTGCTGCTCTTCTCTCAGATCCTGCACGACTGGCCCCCTTCCAAGGGGCTCCAGCTCCTGCGGTCGGCCCACCGCGCCCTCGCAGGGGGAGGAGCAATCTGGATCCACGAAAAGCTGATCGACGACGACGGCAGGGGCCCCCTGGCCAACGCCCTGGTCGACCTGGACATGGCGGTCTGGACCGAGGGCCAACAGTACCGGGTGGGAGAACTCGAAGCGCTCATCCGAGAAGCCGGATTCACCCACCTACGCCGCCGCTCCACCACGGGCTACTGGAGCCTGGTCGTGGGAGAGCGGCCCTAGCGCAACGCGGAACCGGCACCCCTGCCGGGGCATGTCAGGGAAGAGAGAGGTGGCCCGCAGGTGGGATAGTGTCCCTTGACAACGGCGCGGTCCGGTCACCACGACCACGGGATAGGCCCGGGCCACTCGCGCAGGGGGCTTCGACCCGCCGCCGTATCCCCCTCCTCCTCACCCGCGCCGCAGCGCGCCGGCTTCGCGCGGGCCGCTCGCGTCCGCGTTACGGGGGACGAGATCAACCTCAACCGCTCTTCTCCTGCGACCCCCTACCCCGCGCCCCCGAGGAGATCGAGGCCGATTTCCGCGCCGGAGCAGACCTCTTCGCCCGGGAGTAGTCCAAAACGTCGGGGGTTGCGTACAAGCCCCGACGTTTCGTATCATCTTGGCTGCCATGGGGGAGACGAAGAGAGAACGAGCGCTCCGGCTGATCGAGGAGAAGGGCCTTTCTCGCCCCAGGGACCTCGCGGCCCACGGCATCACCCGGGCGGAGCTGGCCCGACTCGTGGAGGAGGGGCTGGTCGTGCGGCAGGCACGGGGGGTCTACGCCGTGGCCCGGCACCCCATCTCGGCCGAACACTCCCTGGCTCAGGTGGCCAAGCGCGTACCCAGCGGGGTCTTCTGCCTGCTGACCGCCCTGCGCTTCCACGGGCTCACGACCCAGTCGCCCGCGGAGGTCTGGATCGCCCTGGCGGAGAAGGCACGGCGCCCGCGTCTCGACACCCCCCGCCTGCGGATCGCGCGATTCTCGGGGGAGGCACTGACCGAGGGCATCGAGGAATGTCGGGTCGAGGGAGTCCCCATTCGCGTCTATTCCGCCGCCAAGACGGTCGCCGACTGCTTCAAGTACCGCAACAAGATCGGGATCGATGTCGCCGTGGAAGCGCTGCGCGACTTCAGCCGGAAATACCGCGGAGGCGCGACCGACCTGGCGCGCTTCGCGCGGATCTGCCGCGTTGCGCGCGTCATGCAGCCCTACCTGGACGCGATCGCGTGAGCGGCAAGGCCGACCTCGCGGCCTCGGTCGCAGCGCGGCTGCTGAACCGTGCGAGACAGACGGGCGACGACTACCAGACCTTGCTCACGAGCTACTGCCTGGAGCGCTTCCTCTACCGGCTCGGTGTCTCCGATCTCCGCGACCGATTCGTGCTCAAGGGAGCGATGCTGCTCCGACTCTGGTCCGAGCGCCCTTACCGCGCGACCCGCGACTTAGAAGTGGGTCACCAAGCGGCGCCAGTTGAGCCGGGGTCTGGTGCGCTCTCCCCACGAGCCTCATGAGTATCCCCGGTCATGGGAGCCGGGAAGCCCCTATTCCGCCGGAGGATTCGTGGCGCCCCTACTCGAGTCGGAACACCACGTACTCGACCTCACCGGCTCGGACCTCAACCACGCGGCTCCTAGCGAGGCGCTTGGGATAGTACGGCTGGAAGCTGTATGAACCGGGAGCGATTGCGCCAAGTATGCGCTGGTCGGCGCAGAGTTCTATCCGAGTGTAGGCGGAAAGATCGTCCCCGCGGAAAATCGCGATCCCGAGGTTGCCTTCCATCTCCCGGCCATCCTCGCCGAGGAGCGCAAACTCAACTGCGCCTGATCCCGCCAAATCCACCAGCACGGGGGTGGGATGGGTTTCATCGGGGGTAACGACTAGGCCCAGCGCCCCCTCCCCTGGGTACTTGAAGCGGCCACCAGATGCTACGAACCTCATTTCGTACCGGCCCGCAGGTATGCCCGACAAAATGAGTGGATCATCCGAAGGAAACCCCGCAATCGAAACGGCGTTCTGGTACCCATCTCCAAGGCGAAGAAACAGCTCTCCGGACCTGCACCATTTACCTAGTTTCGATCCAATACCAGGGTGGCCGGACATACCGCCAGTAAAGGAAAGAGCCAGCGCTCCGAAGCCCTCGTTGGTAGGTTGTAGGACAAACCCGATCTCCCGCAGAGCACCCGAGGCCCGGGGACAGTCAACCTCTACGTCGAGCGCTGCGTAACCAGGGATGTTGGCCTCCATCCCGACAGGTATCGAGGCCGGCGGCTCTCCCGGGACAGTATAAACAAAACACAGTTTCCGATCGTATGGCAGCTCCGATGGGGAAAGGGCTGTCTCCTGGAGCCCAGCAAGCACGGCACAGGCAGGTGTCAAGTCAATTGGCAGGACACCCTGGGGCCACGGCCCGATTGACAACATCGGTTCGGCCAGGCTTGGGTTCGTCCTAGGGCGTTGGTCGTTGGTGTCACGAACCCTTACGATTCCGGCAAAGAGGGGGGCAACGGTAAGCTCCAAGCCCTCGGCATCGGGAACGACACTGAACTGCGGTTTCGAGATGCACCCTCCAGCGGAGGCGACCACCGCATAGCTCTTCAACTTATCCAGTCCGCTTAGCAGAAAGCTGCCATCATCGGCGACCGCGCACAAAGTCGCGGCGGGGCTTGCCTCACGAACAAGCGATACCTCGAGGCTGTCAGCGTCCGCCCACCAATCCTCCCATGCAGAAACCGTGCAGGCGGTGTCGGGTGGCCCGCCGTCCCGGCCCATCACCCTCCCAGAGATGCTCCCGCCGGAAGCGAGCTCCAATGTGATCCGGTTGGGAATTGGGGCCGCTACATGCTTCGACGTCGTGGCATGCCCCGGCGCCACCGCCGTGACGATGCATGATTCGTCACCTCGTCTCTGATTGTCGCGGTTCCATACGGCCAGTCCTCTTGAGTCTGTTTGGCCGAGCACCAGATCCCCACCTACGAGCACCGTCGCGCCGGCCAGGGGGCCGTCACCATTTCGAACCTCGATGACCACTCGCTGCAAACTTGCTCGGGGCTGTCGCCCTGATCGCAATCGCTCGGGCTCGACTTCCAGTTCGCCCTGTACGGCCTCGCCAATCGCTTCGCGGCGGCTGTCACCCGTGGACCGCATCACCCATGGCAACTCCCTTGTGTCGAGTTGGCCGAGTAGCCAAACAGCCAGAAGGAGCAATAGGGCTCCAAGTACCAGACCCAAGCCTCTCAATCGGCCGCGCTCTCCTAGTCGTCCACGCATTGTGCGGTGTAGTGAATGATGGGGTCTTCCCAGGGTGTGCATCCGTAGCGGTGTGAATTCTCACTCGGTGTCCATGCTGAGACGGCACCGTCCCGTACACAAGAGGATTCACATCGTAATGGTTGCTCCCTCCCTCCAGGAGTCGAGAACGCCCGTGGGGAATCCGCGTCTGGTAGCGCGCGGTGACCTCATTCCGCCGAGCGGGGTTCCTCCGCCAAGCGGGCCAGGGCCTCCTCGAAAGCTACCGGATCGATCGGCTTCTCGACGAAGACCCGGCAACCGAGGGCATGGCAGAGCTCTTCGTCCGCGGGATCGAGACTGGTCGTGGTGACGATGACCGGCAGGTCGGCGAGCCTTGGATCCTCGCGTAGACGGGCGAGGAGGGCCTTCCCGTCCAGGCGCGGCAGATGCAGGTCGAGTACCAGGAGATCCCCCGCCCGACGGGGCTCTCCAGTCAAGAACGCCAACGCCTCCTCCCCATCCCCGAGCACGACCACGGGGTAGTCGATCCCCCCCCGCCGCAGAGCGCGCAGAAAGAGATGGGCGTGCCCCGGATCGTCTTCGACGAGCAGGAGCCGCAGGGAATCGGAGGCGGGGGCAGGCACGGAAAGGCACCCCCTAGCCTGCCCGCCCCGCGCGGGAAGTCCAGGGGGAGTCCCGAATCCAAAACCGCAAAGGCAGCTCCCGACTCTGGCGAATACCGATGCGCGGTCCGCATTCGCAAGCGGGTTTGCCCGGTGAGGGCTCGAGCACGAGCGCTTCCCCCAGACGAATGCCGTCGCAGCGGCTGTCGATCCCCAGGGCCTGGGCCAGCCGTCCCGGCCCACTACAAAGCTCCCGCTCCCCCCGGCCGCCCCGCCGCGTGCGCATGAGGTCGAGGCCGATCAAGGGCTCGAGGGCCCGGATGAGCACCGCCTCGCCGACCCCTTCCGGGGCGGTGACGACGTTGAAGCAGTGGTGGACGCCGTAGATGCGGTAGACGTATGCGTGACCGCGGCCCAAGAACATCGAGGCATTGCGCGCCGTCGGTCCCATGCGACTGTGGGAGGCCTGATCCCCCCGGGCCAGGTAGGCCTCGGTTTCGACGATGCGCCCCCCGGCAGCGCCCTCGGGACTATGGTGCACGAGGAGGGCGCCCAGCAACCTCCGAGCGACCTGGGGCGTGGTACCGGCGAGGAGTCCCTTCACAGCTCCTTCTTGAAGATCAAGAGGTGGGTGAAGCCGCGCAGGAAGAAGTTCTTCTGCGCCGCACTCCTGTGGTATGCGGGGCGCTCGAGCTTACGGTTGCCGCGCACGACCGCGATGTGATCGATCGGACGCCAGCGCTCGGCAAGAATCATCGACAGGCGCGAGGCGATGGGAGCAAAGCCCCTCTTCTTGTCGAAGCTATCGCTGACGAAGAGAGCCAGGTAGCGCCGATCGCGCAAGACGCGCCAGGCCTCATCGAAAGCCGCAGCCAACGCCTGGTAGTACTCCTCCTCGAAGCTGGAGAGCTTGCCGATGCAGGCCGGATCGGGGGAGTAGTCGATGTGGGTCGAGTAGGGCGGATCCATGAAGACGAAGTCTTGGCTCCCCTCCTCCAGCGGCAGACTGCGCGCGTCGGCCCGCTCGATGTCGCCGCGCTGGGGGTTCAGGTCGAAGCCGCGTCCCAGCCGGCCCAGCTCCGCAGCGACGTCGAGGGTCGTTCCCCCACCGCAGAAGGGGTCGACCACCCGATCTCCCCTGCGGGTGTAGCGCTCGAGCAGATTCCAGATCACCCAGGGTGGGGTCGCCCCGGGATAACCGGGGATGCCCAGGGGACGCTCCCCGTACTGGGCCGAGGGGTAGTACCACAGGGTCGTCGTCTGCAGGCGCAGGGGCGGTCGCTCGGGTCGGGGCATGGAGGAGGATTGGATGGCAGGCGGGGAAGCGTACCCTCTTGCCTATGGAATCGGAGTCCCTGCGCATTCGGGTCCCCCACGTGGGAGCGGATCGGGTTGCGGCCCGCCTCGACCGGCCCGAGGAGGCCGAGCCGCGGGCGGCGCTGCTCCTGGCCCACGGCGCGGGGACAGCCCTCGACTCGCCCTTCCTCGAGGCGCTGGCGGTGGGGCTCGCCGGCAGGGGACTGGCGGTGCTGCGCTTCAACTACGTCTACAGCGAACTGGCCGCCCGCTCGGGCAAGCGGCGGCCCCCCGATCGTCGTTCGGTCCTGCTCGACACCCACCGCGCCGCCCTGGCGACCCTGCGCGAGCACTATCCGGCGAGCCGCATCCTCCTCGGTGGCAAGTCGATGGGTGGGCGCATGGCGAGCTATCTCGCGGCCGAGGGCGAGGCATGTGCCGGGCTGGTTTTCTTCGGCTACCCGCTGCACCCCCCGGGCAAGCCCGAAAAGCTGCGCAGTGAACACTTCGCCGCCATCGCCCAGCCGGCGCTCTTTCTGCAGGGCACCCGCGACGCCCTCTGCGAACTCGAACTCCTGCGCCGCGAACTCGAGATGTTCGGCGGCACCTGCCAGATCGAGGTGATCGAGGAGGCCGACCATGACTTCCGCGTTCCCCGCAGCATCGCCCGCTGGCGGGAAGAGATCCTGGAGGAACTCGTCCAGCGCGTCGATGCCTGGGAGCGACGCACCTGGCCCGAATGAGTGCGGCTCAGGAGGCGAGCCAGCGCTGCCAGGCCTCCATCGAGTGGTCGCGCCCGAGGAAGGCGCGCACCAAATCCGCGGCGTCGCGCCGCCCCCCCGGGGCCAGAACGCACTCGCGATAACGCCGGGCCATCTCCCCGTCCAGGGGATCCTTCTCGAAGATGCTCCAGAAGTCCTTGGCGATCACCAAGGACCACATGTAGGTGTAGTAGATCGCGGAGTAGCCGTTCAGGTGGCCGAAGGAGCAGGTCATGTGTCCCTCGACCGGCTCGAGCGGGTTCAGGCGCCGCTTGAGCTCGAGGACCAGGGAGGGAAGGTCGAGCCGGGCGGGATCCCCCTCGTAGCAGGCGAGGCTGAGGCTGGCAAAGACCATCTGCCGCAGGATCCCCAGGGCCTTGCCGTACTCCTCGGCACGACGCAGTCCCTCGATCAGCTCGGGGGGAATCACCTCCCCCGTCTCGTAGTGGCGCGCGAAACCGGCCAAGACGGCGGGATCCCAAGCCCACTCCTCGTAGAGCTGGCTGGGTACCTCGACGAAATCCCACTCACAGGCGATGCCGCTGAAACGCTGGTAGCGCTGACCTCCCCCGAAGAGGTGGTGCAGGAGGTGACCGAATTCGTGGAAGAAGGTGGTCACCTGGGAGTGCAAGAGGAGGCCCGGATCATCGGCCGTCGGCCGGGGGAAGTTGCACACCAGAACCGCCTCCGGCAGGGACTCCCCGGGACGCCCCGCGTAGAGGTCGGACATCGCAGCGTGCTTGTACTTGCCCTCGCGGGGGAACATGTCCAGGTGGAAACGGGCCAGCACCCCTCCTCCCTCGCGCACCTCGAAACTGCGCACGTCCGCGTGCCAGGCATCGGGGTTCTCGACGGGCACGATCTCGATGCCATAGAGACGCTCGGAGAGGCGCAGGAGGCCGTCCTCGACGGCGGAGTAGGCGAAATAGGGGCGCACCGCCTGGGAGTCGAAGTCGAAACGGCGACGCTTGACCGCTTCGACGAGGTAGCCGAACTCCCACTCATGGACCCGCTCGGCCTCTGGATCGCTGCGGCGCTTCTCCGCCAGAAGCTCGGCGTACTCCTCCTCCGCCCGGGGTCGTGCCCGCCGGGCGACCTCCTCGATGAACTCAGCCACCCGGTCGGGGCTTTGCACCATCAGAACCTCGGTGACGTACTCGGCCCAGCTCGAATAGCCCAGCAGGGTCGCCAACTCGTGGCGCTTAGCGAGCAGCTCCTCGAGTACGGCCACGTTCTCGGGGTAGGCCCGCTCCTTGTGCAGGCGGTAGAAGCGCTCGCGCAGGTCCGATCGGTGGGCGTAGAGGATGAAAGGCTGGTAGTCGGGAGGGTCGGTCGAGAGATGAACGCTCCCATCCTCCTCGCAGGGGTGAGCGCGGATCCAATCCTCGGGCAAGCCCTCCAGGGCATCGATCCCCTCCTCGATCACGAACTCGCGCCCGCCCTGGATGATGTTGCGGTCGAAGGCCTGGCCGATGTTGACCAGTTCATCGGTCAGACTGCGCACGCGCCGGCGGGTCACCTCATCCCGATCGACGCCGCTGCGGCGGAAGTCGCGCAGGGCATGGTCGAGAAGGCGCCGCCGATCCTGCCCGGTGAGCGCCTCCCGGTCGAGGGCCGCCAACCGCTCGTAGAGCTCCCGGTCGAGGCTCAGCTCGGTCTCGAAGGCGGCCAGCTCCTGCTCCAACTCCTCGGAGCGCTGCCTCACCGCCGGATCGGGATGGACCGAGCTGTAGAGGGAGAGCGTGCCGGCGCAGCCATCGAGGGCGCCGCGGATCGAATCGAAGGCATCGATGACCTCATCGGGCGCCGCCCCAGCGGTGTACGCCGCGAGGGCATCGCGACGGGAGCGGGCCTCGCGCAGGGCGGCGTGGGTCTCGCTCGTAAGGCTGTCGGGGGTCAGGGTCATCGAGTCTTGCTCCGCTGCATCGCGTAGTCCTGGAGACGGGCGTACTGCATGGAGAGATCGTGGGTCCCCCCGGCCAGGGGTGCCTTGAAGAAGAAGGCGGTGTGCTCCATGACCCCCGCCTCGCCCCGGGCGTGGGCCAGGGCGGCCAGGCGCGCGAGGTCGATCACCAGCGGGGCGGCGAGGGCGGAGTCGCTCCCCTGCCAGGTGAACTGCAGACTCATGCGCGCCCCGAGAAAACCCTCGAAGTGGATGAAGTCCCACGCGGTCTTCCAGTCCCCCAGGGAGGGCACGAAGTCGATGCCGACCCGGGTGTGTGGATCGCTGCCGGAGAGTAGCTGACGCAAAACCTCGTCCTTGTTGCGCAACTTCGCGACCCGGTGGGCGGGGTCATCCAGCACCTCGCCGTCGCGATTGCCGAGCATGTTGTAGCCCTCCCAGGCCAGGACCCGCAGGGCGCGCTGGGCGAACATCGGTGCCAGGGCACTCTTGACCAGGGTCTCGCCGGTCTTGCCGTCGCGGCCCGCGTGGGGCACGCCGCGAGCCAGGGCCAGCTCCCGCAGGGCGGGTGTCGAGGCCCCTAGGTTGGGGGTGAAGTTGACCAGGGGATGGCCGGCGTCGAGAGCGGCATAGGCATAGAGCAGGGAAGCGGGCTGGGGCGTACCCGCGTCGAGGGCGGCCTCCAGATCCTCGAGCCGCTCCCACTCCTCCCGCGCCTCCCGCGCCGCTTCGGTCGAGGCGAGCAGCACGACGACGGTGCGCTTCAGCCCCTCGGCCTCTCCAAAGGCCTTCCAGTCGGCCTGCAGGGCGGCGATCTGTTCCCGGGGCGGCAGAGCACCGAGTTCCGAGCTGCGGGGATCGAGGTCCGCCATACCCACATCGGGCCCGTCGAGCAGCCCCGGGCGCAGGTGGGCTTCATAGGCCGCCGCCGCCTCGGCCCCGGCGACGACCTGGTCCGCACCGAGCACCCCCATGGCGACCAGTTCCCCCGCGGCACGGGAGAGGTCGCGGGTACAGATGTCGTGGCCTCCCAGGACCCAGGCGTCAAAGGGTGCGAGGTCGAGAGCATCCCAGGGCGGTCGGGCGGTGACGATGCCGGTCGGCTCGAGCTCTCCGCGGGCCACGGCCGAAAGGCCATAGAGCAGGGAGGTCGAGATCGCCCCCCTGGCACCGACCAGCCACAGGCCGGTCCTCTCTTGCGCTTGTCCTTGGTCTCGGGTCACTCGTCGGAATGGGCTCTGGCGCCCCGACGCTCCTCGACATAGGCGCTGACCAAGGAATCGAAGTCCTCGGGCCACCAGGCTCCGAGGGCCACGCCGCCCGCGGGAGCAGGGGAGCCGGTCAGGTCAGGGGGAGTGCTGCGCGGGGGAGTAGGGG
>JALWOP010000329.1 GCA_027083445.1 Planctomycetota bacterium
GGTGCAGGCGGCGGACCGGTCCACCGCCCTCCTCGCCAGTGAAGCTGCGGTGCGCGCGCTGGAGGCGACCGAAGGGCGCCTCAGCACCTGGCGCGAAGAGAGCGAGCTCACCCATCTGAACCAGACTCCAGTCGGAATCCCCAGGGAACTCTCCCAGGCCCTGGCCCGGGAACTCGGCCGGGCAAGGGAGCTTTGGATCGAAACCGATGGGGCCTTCGATCCGGGGGTCGGACCCCTGGTCGCAGCCTGGGACCTGCGCGGCAGGGGCCGCATCCCCCCCCCGGGGGAACTCGCGGCAGCCCTGGAAGCCAGCGGTCTGCGCCACCTCGAACTCGAAGGCACCCGTGCCCTGCGCACCCACCCCCGATTCCAGATCGAGGAGGGTGGCTTCGGGAAGGGGGCGGGGCTGGATCTCGCCCGGGAAGCCGCCCTGGAGGCGGGTGCCTCTCGGGGAGCCATCAACCTGGGGGGCCAGTGGATCTTCTTCGGTCCCCCACCCTTCGAACTCTCCGTCGCCGACCCGCAGCGAAGGGACGAGCCACTGCTGCGCCTTGTCGTGGATGGAGGCTCCGTGGCGACATCGGGCGATTCGCAGCGCGGCCGTCAGGTCGACGGGAAGTCGATCGGGCACATTCTCGACCCACGCAGTGGCAGACCCGCGCCCGATTTCGGCAGCGTGACGGTCTGCTGTGACTCGGCACTCGATGCCGACGCTTTCTCGACGGCTCTATTCGTCCTGGGCCCCGAGAGTGCCCTAGACTTCGCGGCGGAGCACGAATCCCTCGAGGTGGTCGTTATCGAGACGCTGGATGGCGAGGGCCGTCGCGTACGCGTGAGTTCCGGCCTGAGAGGCCGTGTCACTCTCCTGCCCTCTCCCCTACCCCTGACCCTCGAAACTCCCTGATTCCCCCCATGATCGCTCCCTCCCTGCTCCTACTCCTGCCCCTCATCGCCCAGGACGATGACTCGAGCCGGCTCGACGACCTGGAACTCAAGCTCGACGCCCTGGTCGAAACCGTCGAGAACCAGAGCCTGGTCGAGGTCTTCACCCCCCTGGGGGACGGCTCCCACGGCCTGGGTCCCGCAGCCTCCAAGGTGTACGACGCCACCCAAGGGACCCTCTCGGTCGGCGGCTACGGTGAGGCCAAGTATCGTGCTCCCGAGGGGGAACCCAATGATTTCGATCTGCATCGTTCGGTCCTCTACTTCGGCTACAAGTTCGACGATGAGTTCGTCTTCAACTCGGAGATCGAGCTCGAACACTCTGATGAAGTGTCGGTGGAGTTTGCCTACGTGGACTACCTGCACTCCGACGCCGCCAACTTCCGGGGGGGGCTTTTCCTCGTCCCCATGGGCCTGATCAACGCCTACCACGAGCCGACGACCTTCCTCGGTGCGGATCGCCCGCTGACCGAGCGCTACATTCTGCCCAGCACCTGGAGCGAGGGTGGAGCGATGGTCTACGGCGAGGTGGGCGGCTTCGACTACCGGGCTGCGATCGTGACCGGCTTCGACGGCAGCGGCTTCGGCGGAACGAGTGGACTGCGAGGCGGACGCCAGGGAGGTAACCGATCCCTGGCCGAGGACCTGGCCCTGGTCCTCTCGGTCGACTACACCGATACACCGGGATTGGTGCTCGGGGGCTCGATCTACGGCGGTGATGCGGGCCAGAACCAGGGTGGAGGGTCGATGCAGACCACCATCTACGAGGCCCATGTCGACTACAAGGAGGGCCCCTGGTGGGCTCGAGCGGTACTTTCGGGGGCAACGGTCGACGACCGGACAGCGGGTGAGCTCGACCTCTCGGGCTGGTACGCCGAAGTGGGTTACGACCTCTTGGCGAGTGACCCCGAGCAGTCCTTCTATCCCTTTGTCCGCTACGAGGAGATCGACACGGACATCGCTACCGGCGGGGTCGAGGACAGCGCGTTCACCCTGGGGGCCTTCTACCAGCCGATCGACCATCTCGTCCTCAAGGCCGACGTGACCGACTACGACAAGGACACCCACGCCGACCGAGTCCTGCTCACCCTGGGATGGATCTTCTAGCCATGCGCGCAATCCAAGCGCTCCTGCTCGGGCTCACCCTCGCCCTTCCACTGCGTGCGGGGGAGGTTTTCCTCACCAAGGACGAGGCCCTGGCCCTGGCCTTCAAGGACTGCCACATCGAACGTCAAACCCTGGTACTGACCGAAAAGGAGCGCAAGCAGGTCGAGAAAGAGAGTGGGCATGCGTTGGCGAGCCGCATCGTCCACCCCTACGTCGCCACCAAGAACGGCAAGCTCGTGGGAACTGCCTGGTTCGACGTGCACAAGGTGCGCACGGCGCGCGAGGTATTGATGCTGGTCATCGACCCCAAGGGCCGCATTCAGCGCCTCGAGGTCCTGGCCTTCGGAGAACCCAAGCAGTACCTGCCCCGAGCGACCTGGTACGCCCAGTTCATCGGCAAGAAGCTTGATGAGACCCTCTCCCTGAAGAAGGGCATCAAGAAGATCACCGGAGCCACCCTCACAGCCCGGGCCACCACCCAGGCCGCCCGACGCGTTCTCGCGATCCGGCAGATCTGGAAGGCACATGGAGGCAAGTCCCGGTGAGCCGAACCGCGGCCTGGAGCACCCACCTGGCAGCCCTTGCGGCTGGAGTGAGTGGGCTCGTCTATGGTTGGATGCGCTACTTCGCAGAGCCGGCCGACGAGTTCGCCCTGGTCAACCACCCCCTCGAGCCGACCTTCAAGAACCTGCACATCCTCCTCGTTCCCCTGCTCGTCTTCACCTGCGGAGTCCTGTGGAGGAACCACGTCTGGAGGCGCATCCGAGCCGGCCTGACCTCTCGGCGCCGCACGGGACTCGGCCTGGCCCTGCTACTCGCGCCGATGATCGTCTCGGGCTATGCCCTGCAGGTATCGACATCGCCCAACCTGCGCCTGGGCTGGATGTGGATCCATGGCATCAGCGGCTCGCTGTGGGTCCTGGTCTATCTCGTGCATCAGCTCTCCCGACCTGGGGAGTGAGGGTGCCGTGACGGCGTTCGTCCCGAGGCGAGGCCAGAAGGCGCTCCAACAGGTGGCCCAGTCCGTGGATGCTTTTCCCCAAGGCATGGCGCGTCTTGACCGCGCGCCAATCCGCTTTCCAAGAGCTGCGCTCGGGGTCGTACCCCCGAAAGAAGCGTGCCAGATCCGCATGGGAGAGGCAGGCTCCATAGCGCGCCTCCATCCGAGCGACATGTCGATAGAGGCGTTCGAGTTGGGTGCGCCGCTCGTGGCTGCGCACCTCCCCGAGAACCGAACGGTCCAAGTCGAGCAGATGTAGCGTCGGTGGACCGCAGGCGTCGGGTTCGAGATCCTCCTCGGCGACCAGGATGTTGTTGGGCTGCAAGTCCGCGTGCAGGAGGTCGTGCAGGTGCATGCGACGCACGAGATCCCCGAAGGCCTCCAAGATGCGCCGCCGCGGGCGCTGGGCTATCTCGCCCCGTCGCAGCCGCCCCAGGGCCTCGCCCAGATCGATCGCCCCCTCGATGCGGGGGGTCATGACCTCGAGCTCCCAGAGGGGCCCTACCGCTCTCGCCCGAGCGGCAACGACCCGCGGAGTCAGGATGCCACAGCGTAGGAGGGTGTCCGAGAGACACAGCTCCCGGAACGGGCGCTCCCAGTCCAGGTAACGCCCCCCGGTCAGGCTGCGCAGGAGACCACCATGTTGATAGCGGCGCACCAGGTAGCGTCGACCCTCCAGGCTGAGTTCCCAAAGGGGCCGACGCCCAGCCACATCGGCCGGCTGGAGGGGCCCGTCACTCTCCGGTCCGTAGCCGACCCGGTGCAAGGCCTCCGCGACATCCACGTGGAGAGCCAGAGTGCCCCGAGGCGCCTCCTCGACGAAGTAGCCGTCCGGAAGAGCCGCAACCGGGCCGGGGAAGGTCACCTCACGCCGGCACCGAAACCCGGTGAACCGCCACGACTGTCCGAACCGCCCTCCGGGGCGGGAGCCTCACCCGTGGAATCCACACCCTTGCCGGGCGGGACCTCCTTCGATGTGACCTGGCACTCCGCTGCCTCCTCGGCGAGGGGTGAGCATTCGATCACCTCGGGCTCGTCGGGTTCCAAGATCCCCGCTCCAAAGCCCACTACCACCGCGCTCTTCTCGGCACCACGGTCCTCCCCCCGGCCGCCGGCGCGTTGGGCACCGGTGCGTTGGGCGCCATCCCTCCCGGTAGCAGCGTCTCGCCCCGCAGCCTCGCGCGACCGGTCACGGGTTCGGTCACGGGTTCGGTCACGGGTTCTGTCGCGCGTTCGCCGCGCGCTCACCCGCTCCGAGCGGTCCTTGCGCGGTTCCGTCTCGCGATCATCCCGCTTTCGTTCGTCCTCTTCCGCCGCATCCGGCTCACGCCGACGCCGGCCCCGCACGCGATTCCCCCGGGGAGAGCGCTCCTCGCGGCCACCCCGACCCCAGCCGCCGCGCCGCTCTCGGCGACGGCCGTCCGTCTGGATCTCGCCCACATCGATGTAGTCCCTTGGAATCGCCTCGGCCAGATAGAGCGCCTCGCGGTCGTAAAAACGGATGCCGTCGTCCCAGGCCTCGGCGGCACGCACGGTGACGACTGCGTACTCGGGGGCGATGCGGCGCCCCATGTCCCGGGCCTCGTCGTAGTCGACGGCCAGGTGCAAGAAGGCGCGCCGACCACTGCGCAGGCCGCGCTCCTCGGCACGATCGGCATCCCGACTACCGACCCCGATGTAGAGCAGATCCGGCGGTTCGGAAGGCTCGCCCGGATCGATCTCGAAGGAGTGTCCGTACAGGGCACGAATACGTCCGTCCTTGATCTCATAACGACGTCGATCGCCGGCTTCGATGGCCTCCGCGACATCGTCCTCTTCGACGATTTCGCCCAGACGTTCGTTGAGGGCCTGGACGACGTCGTCCAAATCCGCCCACCCCTGCGAGTCCACCTCGAGGTCGAACTCCTCGGGCTGGTGACGCAACATGTACGCGAGGGAGCGTGTGATGCTCTCCGTAAGGGTCCCTTGGGTCATGGCGTTCCAGGTATTCCGGCCGGCGGTAACCGAGTGGTCGACCGCAGTATCGTGGCGGATTCTAGCAGTCTGCTCCCATCCCCGCGACCATCCGGGAGCGGCCCGCCCCTGGGGGTCAGCCCCCCCTGCCGCCGGTAATCGGCTCCAACGGCCCCTCTTCCCCTTCGCTGCGGGCGATGATCGCGGCGCCGCAGGAATCGGACCAGACGTTGACCATCGTACGCAACATATCGAGGGGCCGATCGACGGCGAGTAGCAGGGCCGCGCCCTCCACCGGCAGCCGCAGGGCCGAGAGGATGGTGAGCATCATCACCAGGCCCGCGGAGGGAATGCCCGCCGCTCCGATGCTGGCCAGGAGAGCCATCAAGACGATGAGAGCCTGATCACCCAAGGTCAGCGCGACGCCCCCCACCCCAGCGTAGTACTGCGCCAGGAAGATGACCCCGATGCACTCATAGAGCGCGGTACCGTCCATGTTGATCGTCGCCCCCAGGGGCAGGGTGAAGGAGGTCACCTTGTTGCTCACACGGCCGCGCTGCTCGACCGTGCGCAGGGTCACGGGCAGGGTCATGCTGCTCGAACTGGTACTGAAGGCCGTGACCAGGGCAGGGGACATGGCCTGCGCCCAACGACGGGGATTCAGTTTTCCGACGAGCCGGAGGAGCAGCGGCAGGGTCACGACCGAGTGCAGCACCAGGGCCAGGGCCACGGTCCCCATGTAGAGGAGCAAGGCCCGGAAGGGAGCGAAACCGGTAGCCGCGGTGACCTTGACCAAAAGGGCGAAGACGCCGTAGGGCAGGAGCGAGAGGATGCCCTCGGCCATCTTCATCATGACCTCGAAGAAGCTCTCGAAGACTTCCTTGACGACACGCCCATGCTCGCCCGCGCGCGTGATGAAGAAACCGAGCAGGAGCGCGAAGAAGATGATCGAGAGCATCGAGCCGTTGTCGCCCAGTGACTCGAAGATGTTGGTCGGAACCGCCCGCCGCAGGACATCGATGAAGGTCGCGCGGGAGGCGCCCTGCGCCCCCACCGACGCGGCTGGAGAGAGCCCCAGGTGGGCACCCACACCGGGCCGAATCGTGTTGACGAGAAACTGGCCGAGGAGGATCGCGAGCAGGCTCGTAGCGACGTAGTACGCGAAGGTCTTGCCCCCCAGCCGGCGCAGGTCCTTCATCGTGCCGACACCGGCGACCCCGGTCACGATCGACGAGAGGACCAGCGGCACGATGAGCATCTTCAAAAGGGCCAGGAAAATGTCACCCGCGAAGATGAAGGGGGCCAGCGCCAGCGCCCGGGAACCGGCGGGATCCATCGAGAGGGCCAGCGCGAGAGCACCGGCGAAGGGATCCGACCCCGGCGCGCTCGGCCGCAGGAGCCAGACGACCTCTCCGTTGTCAGCCTGGGCAAGGACGCTCGCTTCTCCCCCGCCTTTCCAGTCGGCGGGCGAGTCGAGCTCGATGCGTCGTTCCTCCTCTCCCCCTCGGCCCAGGACCGCCGCGGTGAAGACCTCTCCCCCCGTCAGGTGGGCCTTGGCCGCCGGGCTCCCCGGGGTGACCGCCGCCACGCGCACCCCCTCCGCGCAGGCCTCGAAGCGCACTCCGGCCCAGGCCGGTGCCTCCAGGCCCCACTGCATCCCCAGACCGACCGCCAGGCCGGCCACCATCCAGAGCAAGACCTTCCAGTGAAAGCTCATGCCGAGCAGGGTAGCGCCTCTGCCCTACGCGTCTCCCCCCGGGGCCGGTTTCGAGTCCGCCCCGGAGGGAAAAGGCTCCAGCGGAAGGCCCTAGCGAAAGGTCAGCGCCGGGCGGTCCATCTCCTCGGGAATGGGAACGCCGAGCAGATCGAGAATCGTCGGTGCCAGGTCCATGACGCTGACCCCGTCCTCGGGAACGACGACCGGACGGTTCGAGAAGAAGATCCCCGTCACCAACCTGGGTGAGTTCGAGGCGTGGTCCCCCGACCAGTTGCTCGTGTTCTTGCGAATGATGGGCCCGGGCACGATCTTCCCGTCGTCGTCCTTGATGAAGCGCATGTTGCCCGAGACGGCGCTCCAGGAGACCCGATAGAACTCCTCCAAACCGATCTGCATGTCGGCGCAGGGCCAAGCCGGGTCGCCCCATTCCAGATCCCCGCCGGAATAGACATCATCCATGATGGTGTAGTCGCGCACGACCCGGTGCGGCTCGTCGAAGGGCGCATCCTCCGGTCCCGCATCCGTGACGGTCAGGAGTTTGTCACCGATCTCTTTCAGGAGCGCCTTGGCCTCCGCCCTGGGAACGATGCCGTTCGGCTCGCGCCCCTGCATGTTGACGAAGATCATCCCGAGTCCCAGGGAGTAGGCCCGCGTCTTCGACCAGTCCACATAGGACTGCACGATCGGAATGCCTCCGGTGCGGGTTGGGGTCTCGTAGACGAGATAGCCCTCCTGGGCCAGCCAGTTGTTGACCTCGAGACCGCGCCGGAAGCTCGTGAAGCCGTGGTCGGCGCAGAGGAAGAGGCGATCGTTCGGCCCCAGTTTCCCCATGACGTCACCCACGATCTTGTCCATCTGTTCATAGATGGCGGGAATGACGTCCTTCAGCTTGGTCGGCTTGCCGAAGAAGTTCACTTCGCGCTCGGCCTCTTCGGCGTCGTACTTGGGATGCTGGGGATCGCTGTAGCGGTACATCATGTGCTGCACGCGGTCGGTGGTGCTGAAGACCGCGAAGAGCACATCCCAGTCGTCGCGCTCGAGGCAGGTGTAGGCCAGCTTCTTACGCCAGCCCATGGTGAACTCGATGTCCTCGAGGAAGACATCCACCGGAACCCCCTCGTCCTTGATCTGGTTGGTCATACAGGACCAGCCCAAGGTTTCGTACTTGTCTTGGATCCAACTCGCCAACTCCCCCGAGAACTCGGGCGGAGAGCTGACCGGCTGCCAGAAGGGAGGGTTCTCCGGATCGATGTCGAAGGTGTGCAGATAGATCTCCAGGGGATCATCCAGGCTCATGACCCTCACCCGCGTGATCCCGCCGGCGGTGACGTGATTACCCAGGTCGAAGGGCAGCTCGAACCATCCGGTCCACTCCCCCTCCCCCGCCTCCAGGGTCTTCCCGGCGATGGTGATCGCCAAGCGCTCGCCTCGGCGCTCGATGGTCATGTCGAGCGCGGCCCGGTGGGACCATGGTTCCCTTTCGAAACTCTCGATCTCCTTCTCGAGCTCACGCTGCTTGTCGCGCAGCTTGCTGCCCTCCTCCCAACCCAAGCCCTTGGTGGAGAGCTTCTGCTTGACCCCGGCCAGCTCATCCTGGAGGCGTGCCCGCTCGATGAAATTCTGAGGGCCGTAGACCTTGGTCTTGATCTTCCCGTCGCGCTCCTCGACGCGGTTGATCGTCCCGGTCCCCGTCTTGCCGATGGCACTCCCCGCGGGGGGGCGGTCCATCGCCATGTCGTCGGTGGTGTAGAGGAACCAGTTGCCGTTACCCGCCCCGCGGACATCGGGCAGACCGAGGCCCCCGAGGACCCGAGCCCCGGGGGTCGTCGGGCGGTCGAAAGCGAGCGCCCCATCGAGGACGATGGCGCGCTTCCCGGCCCTCGCCGCGTAGTCCCAGAAACCGTCCTTGCGCACGTTGTTGCGCGTCACACCAGGCACGCTGTCGGGGAGGGAACCCGCCGGCTGCAAGGCAGCGTAACCGCCCGCCGCCGCGATCAAGAGCGAGAGGAGCCCCGCCAGGAGAGCACGGGCTTTGAGGACGAAGCGGAAGAGGATGAAGAAGAAAAGGAGCGCAGCGACTGCGATGGCAACGGCGATCTTCTCGGCTCCATAGTGCTGATAGATCCCGAGCAGTCCCGGGAGTTCCAGCTCATCGATCGGCACGTCCTCGCTGCGAATATGCCCGAAGTCCACCATCGGCGTACCGCTGGGGCTGCGTTTGATGAAGCTGGGGACGTTGTTCTTGAGCGGATTCACGCCCGTATTGAGAGCCGCCCAACCCGCCGCACTCTCGGCGGGGTTGGTCGAAATCAGGGGCGAAAAGGTTCCCCGGTCGGCCAGGGCCTTCAAGTTGGGCAGACGCCCCTCGCCGATCATGCTCTCGACCCTGCGTGCATCGGCGCCGTCGAATCCGAGAACCACCACGCGGCCGCCGGCCGGCTTCTCGCCGGCACGGACCCGCGGGGCCAAGAACGAGACGAGACCGAGGGTAAGGAGCGCGAGCCCCAGCGGGTGACGCGCGTGTCGTCGCGCAAGGCGGAGGATGGGCTTCATGGGCGGGAGGTGGGGCGGGGATGGCGTGGGGATGTAGTATCTGGGGCCGGTCTCCCCGGGGACCGTTGGTCTCCGCCCGCGGCGGCGCGCACCGCCCGGCGGGACCGGAGTGGCCCGGCAGCCTAGAAGCCCCCAGCCTGGATGTCTATTCAACCCCGAGCCTGTGCCTCCGAGCGCCGTCCCCAGAGGGGACGGGCCGGCCTCCTCGTACTGCTCGTCCTGCTCGCCCTGGGAGGGGGAGCCGCGCTGCTCATCACCAGCGGGTTTCTCGAGAAGGGGGACCCAGCGGCCGCTCGACCGGCGGTGACCCAAGACGATACGGAATCCGCCGCGGCTTCAGCAGCGGGCCAGGATGCCCTGACCGGCATCTCCAGCGAGGGCCGCATCGAGGTCGGTGCTCCCATGCCCTACAAGGACCTGCCACGCTCCTTCGAGGGGCTCGGCAGGATCAGCGGCAGCCTCGAGATGGTCGGCGGCCTGGAGTTCCCTCCCCACTGGACCCTGCGCATCGAGCCGTCCAAGTTCGGCAGTGGTCGAGAACACGCCACCAGCCGTGTCATCGAGTTCGACGGCAACGAGACCACCTTCGACGAGACCGACCTTCCCCTGGGGGGCTACACCGTCTCCGCGGAAGCCGAGGGCTTGAACAGCCGCCCCCAGGAGGTCCTGCTCTTCGCGCTGCCGGGCACCCCGACGGGGGGGAAGACGCACGTCCACCTCCTGCTGCAGTTGACTCCCGCCGGCTTTGTCGACGGCTCGGTACGCGACGCCGCCGGCCGCCCGGTCGCGGACCTGCCGGTGATCCTGGAGGACGCGAGCGACCAGAGCCTGCGGGAGACCCAGTCCACCGCCGCGGGGAGCTGGCGCTTCGAGGGTCTGCGTGACGGGCGCTATCGCATCTTCTACGGCAGCCACGAACGCCCGCTGATCCCTCCCCGCACCTTCACCTTCAACGCTCCCCAGCGTCTCCTCGAGGAGGATGAGATCCCGGTCACGGCGTCGGTGGCTTTTTTCGTCATCGACAAGGATGGCCTGGCCGTGATGGGCGCCAAGGTGCGCGGATTCGGCCGACCGGGTGGACGCGTCCAGAGCATCTCGGGCCCCGACGGGGTCGCGATAGCGCGTTTCCTGCCCGCGGGTCGCTACCACGTCCAAGCCGACCTGGCCGAGGAGAACCTCGCTGGAATGGCGGACTTCGAACTGCGTGGCGACGAGGAACTCGAGCCGGTCCAGGTCGTCCTCTATCCCCGCGAGCGGTAGAGCGCCTTGGAAACCCATCCCCGGGGCGCCGCCCCCTCGGGTGTGCGCGACCTACTCCGGCTGGCCGGACCCTCGATCGCATCCTTCGTCTGCCAGAGCGGCTACCGGGTCAACGACCAGTACTGGGTAGGGCGACTGGGGCCCAAGGCCCACGCCGCCCTGGGGCCGAGCACCTTCTTCATGGTGTTCAACTTTTCGATCTTCTTCCTGGCGGTTTCGGGGTCGATGAGCCTGGTCGCCCGTGCCAGCGGTGCGAACGACCCCACGAGGCGCGACCGGGTCATGACCCACGCCCTGGTCATGGGCAGCGTGATCGCCCTGGCCCTCGGCCTGGTCGGCTCCTTGGTCTCCGGCCCGGCCCTCCACGGACTGGGGCTTACGGGAGAGACCGCCGCGCTGGGTCGAGAGTACCTGCGGACGATCTACTGGGTCTCGCTTCCCCTGGCCCTCGCCCCCCTGGTCGAGACATTCTTCATCGCGACGGGCGACACCCTCGTCCCCCTCGGCCTGCAACTGCTCGCCATCGCCACCAACCTGCTGCTGAATCCCTGCTTGATCCTGGGTCTGGGCCCCTTCCCCGCCCTCGGGATGAGCGGTGCCGCCCTGGCCACCGGGGTCTCGCGGGCACTCTCGGCGAGCCTGGGACTGTGGCTGCTCCACCGGCGGGGGGTGCGCTTCCAGGCCCACGGTCCCCTGCGGCTCGGCGAGATGACCCGGCTCCTGCGCATCGGCCTGCCCTCCTCGGTGGCGATCACGATCTACTCGTCGATTTACTTCGCCTTGATCGGCCTGGTTCTCGCGCCCCTGGGTGACCCGGTCCTGGGTGGCTTCGCCATCGGTTTCAACGCCTTCGAGGGGGTCTCCTTCCCGGTCTACCTGGGATTGGGCATGGCCGGTTCCTCCCTGGTGGGGCGCAACCTGGGCGCAGGCCGGCCCGACCTGGCCCAGGAGGCGGTCCGCAGCCTACGCATCTGCGCCTCGGTAGCCGGCACGCTCTTCACCCTGCTCTTCCTCTACGGCGCGGGGGTCATCACCCCCTGGTTCACCCGTGACCCGGCCACCCGGCTCGAGACCCTGCGCTACGTCCATATCCTGGCCGCCTCCCAGCTCTTCGTCGCCCTGGAGACCGTCCACGAAAAGGTTCACCTGGGCGCGGGCCACACGGCGCCGATCTTCTGGATCTCGGTCCCGGGCAACATCCTGCGCTTGCCCCTGGGCTGGCTCTTCGCCGTCCCCCTGGGTCTGGGCGCGACCGGGATCTGGTGGGCCATCAACGTCTCCTCGTTCTTGAAGTCCCTCGCCTACGGGGTGTTGATGCGACGGGGCGGGTGGCGCCGGGTGCGCCTCTAGCCGGCCAGAGCCGCTTCGAAGTCGGCGACGAGGTCGGCACTCTCTTCGATCCCGACCGAAACTCGCACCAGGCCCGGAGCGATCCCGGCCCGGGCCCGCTCCTTTGGAGTGAGGGCGGCATGGGAGAGCAGCGCAGGCACGCTGACCAGGGTCTCGACGCCTCCGAGACTCGGCGCGTGGGTGGCGAGACGCAGCCGCGAGACGAAGGGCCCAAGCTCCTCGTCCCCCCCCGCCAGTTCGAAAGCCAGCATCCAGCCGGCCCCCTCCAACTGTTCCTGGGCGAGGGTGTAATCGGGATGGCTCTCGAGACCGGGATAGTGCACGCAGGTCACCGCGGGATGACGTTCCAGCGCCCGGGCGAGGGTGAGCGCCCCCTCGGTCTGGGCCCGCACGCGCAGGGCGAGGGTTTTCAGACCGCGCTCGAGCAGGTAGGCCGGAGCCGGATCGAGGAGAGCGCCGAGGTTACGGCGCGCTCGGGAGACCGCTGCCAGGGAACTCGCCCCTCCGGCAACGACTCCGGCGAGCAGGTCGGAGTGACCGCCGAGGACCTTGGTGGCCGAGTGCACGACGAGATCGGCTCCCCGTTCGAGTGGGCGCTGCAACACGGGACTCGCAAAGGTGGCGTCGACGATGAGGAGCGCCCCCTGGTCGTGGGCCAGGCGCGCCAGGCGCGAGAGGTCCGCGACGCGCAGGGTGGGGTTGGAGAGACTCTCGACCAGTACGGCCCGCAGCCCCTGGGATCCATCGAGTGGGCTCGGGTCGTCGACGTCAAAGGGGAAGAGCTGCATGCCGCGGGGCTCCAGCTCATCGCGCAGCAAAGAGAGGCTGCCGCCATAGAGTTGGCGTGCAGCGGCGACGCGCGCCGGCTTCCTCCCCTCCCTCTCATCGGGTGCCGTCACGGCATGCAGCAGCGCATGCAACGCAGCCATCCCCGAGCCGAAGAGCAGGGCCTCTTCAGCTCCCTCGAGCGCGGCCAACTTGGACTCGACGGCCGCCACGGTCGGGCTGCCGTAGCGGGCATAGACCAGGGCCTCATCCCAGCGCCCAGCGTCGACGAGGGCCTGCACCTCGGAGTGCAGGAGGAAGGTACTGGAGCGGTCGATCGGCAGGGCCAGACCCGCATCACCGGGAAGAGGCCTGCGACCGAGATGGACACAGCGGGTCGAGAGCCCCTGGAGGGGGGAGGGATCGCTCATGGGGGTCAATGTTACGGGCCGTGGCCGCCCTGCGCCGATCCGGCTACACTCGTACCCCGCCATGCCGATCGCTCCGCCCCTTCTCGACTTCGATTCGGTCGACCTCTCGACTCCCCTCGTCGACCGGGAGATCCTCGACCGCTACCTGGAACAGCGGGGGACCTTCAGCCTCCTGGACGGCATCCTGCATGAGGATCCCGAGGAGAAACTCATCGTCGGCTACAAGGAGATCCGTGCCGATGACTGGTGGGCACCGGATCACATCCCCGGCCGCCCCATGTTTCCCGGCGTGCTGCAGATCGAGGTCGCGGCCCAGGTCTCCAGCTACGACTACGCCGCCCATCGTCTGGATGGCGAAGTGCCGGAGGGAATCTTCATCGGCTTCGCCGGGGTCGAGAACGTGCGCTTCCGCAATCAAGTGGTCCCCGATTGCCGCTTGATCATGGCGACACGGCTGGTGAAGAATTCCCGTCGCATGTTCCGCTACACCGCCCAGGGATACGTCAACCGCGAGGTCGTCTTCCAAGGGGACATCATCGGCGTCCTCGTCTAGGCTGCCGGTCCGAGCTACCGGTCCGGGTGGCGCCAAGGGGGCTAACGCCCCTCGGGACGGGCGGGGATGAAGTCCCAGATGCCCCGGCCATAGGTTCCGAAGCGCACCCGTTCCGCCGCCTCGACCCACTCGGCGGACCAGTAGGCAACCCGCGGCGCGCTGCTGCCCATCAGGTTCGACCAGCGCCGTCTTCCCCGAGGCAACCACCAAGCCCCAGCTTCCGTAGCGGCATAGAGGTCGCCGCCCGGACTCCAGACGAGGTCGTACACGAGCGTCCGTGGCAGCCCCTCGCCGAGGGGCCTCCAGCTACGCCCTCCGTCGCGGGTGACCCACACCGCAGCTCCGGAATACCCCGCTCCACCCGCCACGGCACGCAGTGGATCGGTCGGGTGCGCGGCAAGGGTCGTCGGGCGCAGATAGTCCGACCCCTCGGCTCGCCCGCGGCGCCAGGTCACCGCCCCATCCAGCGAATACCAGAGTGCGCCGGTGTCATCGCCGGCCAGTGCGTGCTCGGGGTGGCCCGGCACGAAGGCCATCGCCGTCAGGTAGTGCCCCCCACCGGCCCCGAAGTCCTTCTCGGAGTGCACCCGGTAGGCCCAGTAGGGCCCCTGGCGGCGACGGTAGCGGTAGAGATGGTCGGCCAAGAGGTAGAAGCTGCCGCCATCGGTCGGGTCAGCCACCAGGGGCGGCATCCAGGCGTAGGCCGCATCAGCGGGCAGGTCGACCCAGGGGTAGAGCAACTCGGGATCCTCCCGGCCCTCCTGCACCAGGACGAAGCCTGGGTAGCTGGCGTAGACCAGCTCCTGATCCTTGCCCTGGGAAACGAGATAGCCGTAGTCCCCCGAGAGGAGCTGATCGAAGGGGGTCGAAGGCCCGCGCCCCCGGGCAGCCTGGCGACGGCCACGCTGATAGCCCTGGTCCTGGGTGCCCGCCAGGATCAGATCCGGGTCCTTTGCGGCGGAGAGGGTGCTGTAGACCTGCCCCACGCCAAGCCCGCGCAGGCAGAGGTTGCGCAGGCTTTCCCCCCGGTCCTGGGAGAGGTAGGTCCCCCCATCGGTGCTGATCCAGCACAGGTCCCGATCGGGGTGGTCGGGATCGGGCAGACTCGTCATCCCGCGGATGTCGGCGTGGAGGCGCCGGGCAGGATCGGCGTAGTACTGACCCCAGGTGTTCAGGCGGTGGAAGCTCACCCCTCCGTCGGTCGAACGGTGGGCCTCGAGTCCCCCGACCAGAACCACCTCTGGATCCCCCGAGAAGGCGACCAGGGGGCCCCAAAAGTCGTCGAGTTGCGAGAGCTCCTGGAACTCCCCCCCGGCATCGCTGCCGAGGAGCCTCCACTGCCGCCCACGCCGCAGAGCGAGGTAGAGGCGCGGCCCACCCGCCTCGGAGCCGGCCAGCCGCACTCCACTCACCGCCCCCTCCACCGTGGTCATCGATTGGAAGGAACGTCCCCCGTCCTGCGAGCGCAGGAGCGTGCCCTCCTGCGCGAGCCAGATCTCCCGGCCCCGGCCCGCCCCACGGCGCACGAGCCACAGGTCGGCGTGGAGCACGGCGGCGCCGGTCCACAGGGGACGAAAACGCTCCTCCCCCGCGCTCGCTTCCAGAAGAGCGATGCGCCCCGTCGAGTCGATTCCAAGGAGGAGTGCGCGGGGTGGGTCGCTGTCGAGGCGAACGAGGCGCAGGAGGCGCTCCATCTCCGCCAAGCCCTCGGCCTGTCCCCATTCGGCGCCTCCGTCCGAGCTGACGAAGACCTCGTCACCCCTGCGCAGGAAAAGGTGATCTCCCTGCCGGCCTTCCAAGGCGACGACCTCGTCCACTCCGCCGAAGAGGGGATCGGAGACCGGCTCCCAATTCCGACCCTCGGGCGTCCCGCGCCAGAGGCCCCCACCCGCCGAGCCGACATAGAGGTGCTCGCCCTGCAGGGCCACGCAGCGCGTGTGGCCCGCCTGATTCGAACTGCCGACCTCGACCCACCGCCCCGGAGCCCGCACTCCCCGCTTCACCCGCTCGAGCTCCGCGGCTGCGTTGGCGCGCTCGATCGCACGCCAGTCCGTCCCCGGGGCGACCCGGTGCATTCCCGCCAGCCAGCGCTTGCGCTCCAGACCGTTGTCCTCACGCCACTCGTCCCCCAGGAGATCCCCCGCGGGCCGCGGGTGACCCTCGGCGTTGTACCAAGCCGAGACGGCCAGGGTTTCCGCGGGATCCCCCGGCGGCTCTGGGGCTGGAGAGAGCGCCCAGAGGAGCAGCAGAGAGGCGATGGGCCTCGCACGGGGAAAGAAGCGCATGGCAATGAATCCTAGCCCGCCTCCAGTCGACGGCTCCGGAAGGCCGAACCAGCGCGGGAAGGCCCCTATCGGCAGACCACCCCCTCGACCATGCTGCGCTCGAAGAGAACTCTCACCATCCTGCTCGCCTTGGCGCTCGGCATCGGCGGCGTTGCCGCCCTGGACACCTTCGGTCTGCTGCCGAAGCGGGCCGGCTCCGATGCACCCGCCGGAGTCAACTCGGCCGCGCGGAACGCCAAGCCCCAGCCCACCTCAGGCGCCGGCGCTGCCGCGCAACCGAAGGGAGCCGCGGCCAAGCGTTCCGAGCCGAGCGAGGTCGACGATGAGGTCGGAATCCCCTCGCGCCTCATTCCCGCCGATGCAAACCTCATCATCGAACTCTCGAGTCTCTCGGGAGTCGAGAGCAGCGTGCGCAGGCTCGTCGAACGCTTCGATCCCTCGATGGCCCCCATGGTCCAGGCCGACATGCTGCTCGGGCGGATGCTCGCGACCTTTGGTGGCAAGGCAGCCGGGGTGGATCACGTCCAACCCTTGGCCTTTGCCGTGCACCTGGAAGACGGTCAGACCACTCCGACACTGATCCTCCCGGTCACCGATCCCGAAAGTTATCTCGGTACCCTGCGCCTGCCCCCCGGCATCGCCGAGCCCCGGCTCACCAGTCACTACATCGGCCTCTCCCTGGGGCCGGATTACTCCATCGATCCCGACGGGGTCTCCCTGCGCCCCGCTCTCGAGCCGACCACGCTGAACCTGGTCGTGGATGCGGACTCGATGCGCGAACCGATGCTCGCGGGTATGCAGCAGGCAGTCCAGATGGGCGGCGTAGCCTCCAACCCCGAGGCCGAGGCCGGCCAAGCCTTCGCGCGCGACCTCGTCCAGGCCGCAGACAAGTTCGAGCTCGCCCTGACCTTGGAGCCCGAGCGCCTCGGACTCGAGCTGTCGGTTGACCTCGATCCCGATTCATCCCTGGCCAAGCCCGCTCCAGAGCAGGCTCCGCAGTTGGACGCTCTGGCGCGATTCGCCTCCCAGAATGACGACCTGACGCTCCTCGCCGGTTGGGACCCGGGCTACTACACCGACCTGATCCAGCCATGGATCGAGAAGTCGAGGCAGGGCGACGCCCTGGACTCGGCCGCCCTCTCGTTGCTCCCCGCCATGGGCAGTGAGTTTGCGCTCGTCGCCTCCGCTCGGCCGGGTGCGGGCCACCTGGCCCTCGTCTGCCGGCCGGCGGACGGAGAGGCGCTGCTGGGCATGGCGGGCGGAGCCTTGGCGCAGCTCGACCGGGAGGCACTGCCGGTGGCTCTGGGCTCCCTCGAGGAGGTTCCGATCGAGGCTGGACGAGCCGCACGGCTGACGATCGATCTCGGCGTGGAGCGCCGGGGCGAAACCGCCGGCGATCGCCGCATACGGAAGATGCTGGCCCTCGCCTTCGGTTCCGAACAGGTCGAGCTGCAACTCACCAGCCGAAACGGTTGGTGGATCGTCACCCTGGACGCCGACCCCGAGTGGCGCGCGGATCTGCTCGACCGCGCCCTAGAAGAGGGTCCCGCCTCGGCCCCGCCCGAGCTGGCTCGCCTGGCAGCCTCGACCCAGGCCGCGGGCGTCGCCTGCATCTACCGCATCGACGCCCTTGCGATCCAGCGCAACGTCATGCAGCTCATGGCGCAGCAGATGGGACTCGACCCCAGTGCCGAGCTAGCGCAACTCGAAGCCAGTGTGGGTAGCGAGCCGATCCCCATCGAGGGCTATGTCGGCATCGGCGCGACGCGCTGGTCCGCCGCGGCGTCATTCGCCGGTGAACGCATGCTCGAACTGGCCAAGCAGTTCCAGTAGACCGGCAGTCCCTGCGGGGTTACCCCTCGCTCTCGAGACCTGCACCGAAGGAACGGGGCTGGACGCGCACCGTCGGTGCGACGGCCTCACGCCCATCCTCGTCCAGGATCGCGAGCACGTCGAGTTCGACACAGCGCGCTCCTGCTCCGAGCAGGTCGGTCAGGTTCGGCTGAGTGCGCCCCTCCTCACCGCTGATCGCCTCCTTGAGGTAGGTCCCGTGTTCCGAGGTGATCACCGCTTCAAGGTGGGTCTCGTCCAAGCTGCGCAACTCCTCGATCTCGATCCAGCGTTCCCGAATCTTGTCCGCCCGGCGGTGGGCGACACGTCCCGGCGTGTGCTGACGAAGCTGGAGGCGCCGGCCGACCAGGCCCTCGACCACCCCCTCGGCGGGCGGAGCATCGAGCTCGATGAGCGCCTGATAGCGCTTGGCGAACTTGCCCTCCTTGAGGGCCCGCACGCGCTCCTTCTGGGACCAATGCAGCCCCTCGATCTCGAGACGACCCGCATTGCGCTCGTTGATCAGGGCCTCGCAGGCGGCCAGGTCCACGTCGGTCACCTTGGGATCGATCAGCTCGAGCACGAAGGGCCTTCCCCTTCCGAGCATGCGCACGTCCATGTCCTCGCGCCCGGCCCCGTGGAACTTGTGTTTGCGGGTTCCGAAGGCCTTGCCGACCACCCACCCGACCAGCTCCTGGACGGAATCCCGGGTCAGCTTGCCGAAGCCCTCGCACTGTTCGCAGCCGCGGCGACGCCGGGGATGGCCCTTGCACTTGGGACACCAGAAGATCGTCTGGGGCAGGTCGCGGCTGAGCTTCTTGTACCGACCTTCGAGGAAGATCTTGGTGCGCGGCGGTGCGTTCATGGCCCTTCCTTACGGGCGGCGCTCCCGACCGATCGGAACCGGCTGGGCCGGAGTCGGTGGGTGCGGAACGGTTGGAACGTTCGGGGGGCGACGCCGCCCTCCCAGAGCGCAGGAGGATACAGCCCCCCCCGCCCGGGTCAAGCGAGCGAGTCTCCCGGGACAGCCGACCCCCGGTGGTGTGCGGCGAGCGGGGAGAGCCCCCCAGGCCCGCGGTACAATCCGCCGCGATGTACCCCATCCTCTTCAAGCTCGGTCCCGTCCCCCTGCGCTCCTTCGGCCTACTCGTGGTCATCGGCTTCCTCCTGGGCGCCAACTGGCTCACGCGCCTGGGACTGCGCGGCGCTGACGACCCCGGCGAGTTACGCAAACGACTCGACGCGGTACCCATGTGGGTCCTGGGGGGAGTGATCGGTGGGGCCAGGCTGATGTATGTCGTCGTCGAGATCCTGCGCCAGAGTCCGGTCGGCAAGGGTTTCCTGGAAGACCCCCTCAGCATGCTCTTCATCTGGCAGGGAGGGCTGGTGATGTACGGCGGAGCCTTCGGCGGTCTCCTGGGAGGCTGGTGGGCGGCCAAGAAGCACAAGCTGGATCCGCGCGAAGTGTTCGACATCGGCACGACCGCCGCCTTCTTGGGACTTGCCGTGGGGCGCATCGGCTGCCTGATGGTCGGCGACGACTACGGCGCCATCGTGCCCGAGCACCTGCGCGGACTCCCCTTCCCAATCACGATCCACGTCCCAGCCGAGCTGCGCGACGGCAGTCTATTCGGGGATGCAAACCGCGGGCAGGTGCTCTGGGCGACTCAGATCTGGCTCAGCATCAACGCCCTCTGCCTCGCGGCGCTCGGCTATCGCCTCCTACTGCGGCGTCGCTATCGCGGTCAGGTCGCCACGCAGCTCCTGTCGCTCTACGCCCTGATGCGTTTTGTGATCGAGTTTTTCCGCGGTGATGAGGTCCGCGGCGTCTGGTTCGGAGGGCACATCTCCACTTCGCAACTGATCTCGATCGCCACCTTCGTCATCTGTGCCACGCTGCTCTTCAGAAACCGGGGGCGCCGGGAAGAGGATGCAGCCCTGCCGCCCGCGAAGACCCCGGCGGAGAGTCGAGCATGACGCCCGCGGAGACGCGCGTCTTCGCCGGTATCGACGAGGCCGGCCTGGGGCCGCTCCTGGGACCCTTGACCTTGGGATGGAGCGCTTTCCGCGTCCCCCGTGGCGCGGGCGACCTGTGGTCCGCCCTGGGTCGCATCGTCACCCGGGAGCCGGGGGAAGACCGCGACCACCTGGTCGTCGCCGACTCCAAACGGGTCCACGCGCGCAATGGACGTGGACGCCGGCGCCTGGAGAGCACGGTCCTCGCCTTCCTGGCCCAGGGCCCAGGCCCGAGGCCCCGGCGCGGAGCCGACCTCTTCGAACTCGCTCCCGCGGCGCTCCGCCTCTCGCCGCAAGTCCTCGCCGACCACCCCTGGTATGCCTACCTCCCCCCCAGCCTGCCCTGCCACGTGGAGGCCGATCGCCTCGAGCTACGCGCACACCAACTGCGCCATGCCCTCGAGGGCGCGGGGACGGCACTGATCGATGCGGGTGTGCGCATCCTGCCCGCCGGCGTCCTCAACCAGAGCTTCACCGCGACGGGCAACAAGGCCCGCACCCACTGGCTCGGGGTAGCGGGGATCGTGCGGCACCTTTGGGAGGAACTCGCCGAGCAGGGGCTCTCCCTCTTCGTCGACCGGCTGGGGGGACGGATGCGCTACCGCCGACTCCTGGTGGAAGCCTTCCCCCGTGCTCGGGTGAGCGTTCAGCGCGAGGATCCCTCGCTCTCCGAGTACCACGTCACGGGCCCCACCCGCCGCATGCGTATCACCTTTGCGGAGCGCTGCGAAGAGCGCTCCTTCGCCGTGGCCCTGGCCTCCTGTTTGGCCAAGTACGCCCGGGAACTCTCGATGGAGGCCTTCAACCGTTTCTTCGGCGAGTTCGCCGACGACCTGCGGCCCACCGCCGGCTACACCGCCGATGGACGGCGCTGGCTCGAAGAGGCCCGTCCCGCTCTGGAACTTGCACGCATCCCGCGCGGGGTGCTCGTCCGCGACCGCTGAGAGCACGTCCCAATCCCCTGCCGTCCGCCCGAGACTGAGCGAGGATCGCACAGCGCAGGGAGAGCCGACGACGCGTATTCGCCGAGCAATACTCGGAGGAGGCACGACGCCGCGATGTGCGACCGCAGCCAGCCGAAGCCGGCAGGGTTTTGGGACGTGCTCTTAGCCCCGAGCGAGCTATCCTTCGGCCCTGCCCATGAAGATCGCCATCCTCGGTGCCGGTGTCTCCGGCCTCTCCCTCGCCCGCTTCCTTCACGAGGGGGGCCTCGAACTCGACTGTCTGACCCTCTTCGAGGCGGGCTCCGAGGTGGGCGGCCTGTGCCGCTCCAAGACCGTGGAGGGTTTTACCTACGACATCTCCGGGGGGCACATCCTGTTCAGCAAGGATGCCGTCGCGATGCAGTGGATGAAGGATTGCGCCGGCGGAGACGAAGCCTTCGTGCGCCGCGACCGCAACACCAAGATTCGCTTCGGCGATCGCTGGGTCCACTACCCCTTCGAGAACGGGATCGGTGACCTGCCGGCTGAGGCCAACTTCGACTGTCTCGCAGGCTACGTCCAGGCTTGGCACGAGCGTCGCTGCACGGGTAGTGCGGCGCCCGACGATTTTGGAAGCTGGGTGCGTTGGCGCTTCGGCGAGGGGATCGCCCGGCATTTCATGGACCCCTACAACGAGAAGATCTGGAAGCGCCCCCTCGACCAGCTCACCTCCGATTGGGTGGCCGGCCGGGTTCCCGATGCACCGATCGAAGATGTCCTGCGCGCGGCGATCGGCATTCGCACGGAGGGCTACACCCACCAGGCGATCTTCTACTACCCCAAGGCCGGCGGCTTCCAGCCGATCACGGACGGGATCGCAGCGAGCCTCCTGCCGCGGGTGCGCCTGAACACCGCCGTCGACGAAGTGGAGCGCCGCGGCGAGTCCTGGTACGTCTGCGGCGAGGAGTTCGATCGGGTCGTGACGACCCTGCCCCTCGATCATCTGCCGAACATCGTGCGCGGGATCCCCCCGCAGGTGGCCGAGGCCATGCGCACCCTCGAGTACAACGGCCTGGTGACCCTGCTCTTCGCCCTCGACCGGCCGGAGCATCCCGACCTCTCCTGGATCTACCTACCCCACGCGCAACAGGGACCCGCCAACCGGGTCACCTACATGTCGAACTACTCGCCGGGTAACGCTCCCCCCGGCCGCACTTCGCTGATGGCGGAGATCACCTGGCCCATGCACACGCCCTTCCCCGGCGCCGAACTCGAGCGGGATGTCCAGCAGGGGCTCGTCCAGGCGGGGATCATGCGGGCGGACGAGGTGCTCTTCACCGATCGCTGCACCGTGTCCCACGCCTATGTCGTCTTCGACCACGACTATCACCGGCGCCGCGAAGCCGCACTCGGTTGGCTCGAGGAGCAGGGACTCATCCCCCTCGGTCGCTTTGGACGCTTCGAGTACGACAACTCCGATCAGTGTGTGATCAAAGCCCGCGCCCTGGCGGAGCGACTGCTCCCCCAGCTCCGCCGCGGCCATTGATCGCTCTCCGGCCTCAAGCCCTGCGACCGAAGAGCCCCGCTCGGTAGAGGCTGCCGATGACCGTGCCGATCGGATAGGGCGAGGTGGCCGAGAGGGAGCAGTAGGCGGCGCCCACCGCGCCCAGGAAGAGGCGCTGGCGCAGGGGGAGACCCATGCGCGTGCCGGCGTAGACGCCTACCGCGAATCCCACCGGCACGGCGATGCGCTTCATCCCCGGCCCGAAGGTGATGAGGTCGGCCAGGTCGAGCACGAACCCGACGAGGATCGGACCCCAGGTCTTTCCCGCAGCCGGGGAACCGGATCCGTCCGGTAGCGGGTCGAGACGTTCGACCTCCACTTCGATCGGCTCTTCGTCGCGGGAGGGGATCAGCATGGGAAAACCGGGCCAGTGTCACTCCCAAGCTCTTACGCGACAAGGGGTTGTGTATCCCCAGCCGCGGACACGATCCCGACCCTGGTAGGAGGGGGACTCGGGGGCTAACCCTAAGCGAGACCCGTCTGGCTCGCAGATCGAGAATCGGGCAATCCGAGTTCCTTCGAGAGCCTACAATCAGGGTCTAGGTTTCTGCCAAAGCCCCACGGCAGTGCTCCGCATCCCCCGGCGGGGGCGAGGGGCTAGGCGGACCGGCGCGGTAACCCTGACATGCGAAGATCACTCGTTCCCGGCCTGTGCCTGCTCGTCGCCGCTTGCGGTTCGGGTGGCGGAGGCGGCTCCAGCTCCACGGCGGCCCCCAGCGGACTGGCCTACTCCAACCCCGAGGCGACCTACGTCATCCAACTGGCGATCGAGGCCAACGTGCCCCACGTCAAGGGCAAGGTCTCGACCTGGTCCGTCACTCCCGCTCTGCCCCCCGGACTGGAGCTCGACCCGCACACGGGGGTCATCTCGGGCACCCCCCTGGCCGAGGCGGAGATCCAAAGCTATGTGGTCACCGCCCAGGGCCCTGGCGGCAAGACCCAGGATGCCATCGAGATCGGCGTCGTACACCCCGCGCGCTTCGCCTATGCCGTCGGTGGGGACGACGCCATCGAGATCTACGTCGTCGATGCCCTCACGGGTCGCCTGCGCTTCCAAGGGCTTCATCACCACGATGCTCCGGATGCGGGCGCTGAACAGGTCGCCATCGACCCCAAGGGGCGTTTCGTCTTCGTACCCAATCGCGGCCAGGTCCAGAAGCCATCGACCGTCAGCGCCTATCAGGTCGATCCGGGCACCGGAGCCTTGACCCTCGTCGGCCACGCGCCGACCGGCGAGGGGCCCCACCGCATGGTGGTCGCTCCGAGCGGGGACTTTGCCTACGTAACATCCTTCGCGGACAATACGATCGACACCTTCGCCATCGACCCGGTGAGCGGAGCCCTCTCACCCCTGCAGACGATCCAGACCAACACGGGTCCGGAGCGATTGACACTCGATCCACAGGGACGTTTCCTCTACGTCACCCACCGCCCGTCGGCCGACATCGCGGTCTTCCAGGTACAGCCTGACGGAACCCTTGCCCGCTCGGGGGGTGGTTTCAACTACTACGCCTTCATCCCCAGCGATGTGGCGGTGGAGCAGTCCGGCACCTTCGCCTACTTCACCTTCGAGATCACCAACGCTCTGATCTCTTACCGCATCGACCAAACGAACGGCGAACTGATTGGATTCCAGGAGACGCCCACCAGCGGGACGCCTAGCGCCGTGCGGACCCACCCGACACGAGGCTATGCCTATGTGACCTGCGCGGACACCGGGACCCTGGACGTCTTCCGTTTGGACGACTTCTCGGGAGATCCCACGCTCCTGGCCACCTATCCAGCCGGCACCAGCCCAACCGAGTTGGCCTTCGACCCCTCCGGACGCCAGCTCTATGTGCTCGATGAAGCCTCGCACGAGTGCTTGGCCTTTGCGGTGGCCACCAAGAAGGGCACTCTCACTCCCCTGGAGAGCGTACGCACGCGGGTAGCGAGCACCGGTATCGATGTCCTCCGCGGGGAGGCACCCGCCCAGCCCCGCGAGGAGTTCCTCTATGTGATCAACGGGCAGTCCGACGACATCGCGGGCTTCGCCGTCGACCTCGACGCGGGGGCGCTGGTCGCCACCGGGGCGAACACCCTGACCGGCAAGACCCCCCAGGCCGTCGCCATCGATCCCCAGGGACGCCACGCCTGGGTCGCCAACCGCTCCGACCTCTCGATCAGCAGCTACTCGATCGATCCGGCTACGGGCACCCTGACCCAATTGGGCTTGCCCTACGCACTCCCGGGAACGCCGGGCGGTCTGACGGCAGACCGGGCCGGGGACTACCTGTACGTCTCCATCGAGGATCAGGACCAGGTTCTCGGACTGCGGATCCTCACGGGTGGGACCCTGCTCCAGATCGACAGCGCCGCGACCGGCTCTGGGCCGGGTGACGTCTCCATCGATCCGACGGGACAGTTCCTCTACGTCTCCAACCGGGGCCAGAGCCCCCATACGATCTCCGCTTTCAGTGTCCTGGAAGGCAAGTTCCTCTCCGGCAAGAGCGACGAAGCCGCCCCGGGCCATCCTGGAAAGCTACGCTTCGCGCCGGACGGGGCCTTTGCCTATGTCGCCCTGGAGAGTTCCCGGCTCGTCGTCCCCTACTCGATCGACGCCCAGACCGGCACTCTGACGGCGGAGGCGAGCGGCTCCACCGCCATCAGCACCAACCCCACTGCGGTCAGCGTGACCCCGGACGGACTCTTCGCCTACGCCGCCGTACCCGGCAACGCCTCGGAGTCGGGTTTCATCTCCCGCTTCGCCGTCGACCCCGCCAGCGGGGACCTCACCGGCTTGGGTGAGACCTACGTCGGACTCTCCCCACGGGATCTGGTCGTGGGCCCCAGCGGCCGCTACCTCTACGTCGCCAACGAGGGGGGGGACGACCTCTCGATGTTCTCGATCGACCCGACCAGCGGGGAGCTCTCCCTGGTGGATCAAAGCCCCGCGGGACTGGCTCCCGAGGCCCTGATCCTGGCGACTCGGGTGGAGTAACCCTTCAATGGGGGCATGACCTCTCCCCTTGCCCTGCTGCTGCTCACCTTCGCCCTCCCCGGTTTGGTCCTCGCCCAGGACCGCATCACGGGAAGAGCGTTCGCGACACGCAGTCCCGTCCTCGCCCGCCACGGTATGGCGGCCACCAGCCAACCGCTGGCCACCCAGGCTGCCCTGGAGATCCTGCAAGCGGGCGGATCGGCGGTCGATGCCGCCATTGCAGCCAACGCGGTACTCGGCCTGGTGGAGCCTACCGGCAGCGGGCTGGGCGGTGACCTCTTCGCCCTGGTCTGGGATGCGGACGAGAGCCGGCTGGTCGGCCTGAACGGGAGCGGACGCTCACCGCGCTCCCTGGACCTCTCGCATCTGCGCGCACGCCTGGCCGAGGAGGGGTTGGAGCGCATCCCCCCCTACGGCCCGCTCCCCGTCAGCGTCCCCGGCTGCGCCGACGGCTGGCTGATGCTCCATGAGCGCTTCGGAAAGCTCGACCTCGAGCAGGTGCTCGCCCCTGCGATCCGCTACGCAGAGGAGGGGGCGCCGATCAGCCAGGTGATCGCCTACTACTGGGCCAAGGGCGTCGCCAAGCTCTCCGACTTCCCACACTTCAAAGAGACCTTCGCACCCTCGGGCCAGGCTCCCGCCGCGGGGGAGATCTTCGCCAACCCCGCTCTGGCACGCACCTACCGCGCTCTCGCCCAAGGAGGACGCGAGGCCTTCTACAGCGGGGAGATCGCGGCCAAGATCGCGGCCGCGGTCCAAGAACTCGGCGGCTACCTGGAGGTCACCGACCTGGAAGAGCACCACGGCGAGTGGGTCACCCCCCTCTCGGTCGACTACCGCGGCTACCGGCTCTGGGAGCTACCGCCCAACGGCCAGGGCTTGGCAGCCCTCGAGATGCTCAACATCCTCGAGGGCTACGACCTGCGCTCGATGGGCTACGGCAGCGCCGACTACGCCCATCTCTTCCTCGAAGCGAAGAAGCTGGCCTTCGCCGACCGAGCGCGCTTCTACGCCGATCCAGCCATGGCGGAGATCCCCATCCAAGGCCTGCTCTCCAAGGAGTACGCCGCCCGTCAGCGCGCACGCATCGACCTCGCTCACGCGGCCGAACTGGTGGCCCCCGGAGATCCCCAGGCGATCGAAGAGGGGGACACGGTCTACCTCTGCACCGCCGACTCCGACGGCAACATGGTCTCCTTGATCCAGAGCAACTTCCGCGGCATGGGCTCGGGGGTCACCCCGGAGGGGCTCGGGTTCTGCCTGCAGGATCGCGGACAACTCTTCACCCTGGAGGAGGGACATCCCAACGTCTATGCCCCGGGTAAGCGTCCCTTCCACACGATCATCCCCGCCTTCCTGACACGCGGCGGAAAACCCCTGCTCGCCTTCGGGGTCATGGGTGGAGCCACGCAACCCCAGGGGCACGTCCAGATCGTCGTCAACCTGGTCGACTTCGACATGAATGTCCAGGAGGCGGGCGATGCGCCGCGGCTCCTGCATCAGGGTTCGGCACAGCCTACCGGCGAACCGATGCGGGGCAGCGGACGAGTTTCGATCGAGTCGGGCTACGGATCCTGGGAGGTCCTGCGTGAGCTCGTCGAGCGTGGCCACGCCGTCGGCTGGAACCTGGGGAGCTATGGCGGCTACCAGGGCATTCTGTTCGACGAGGAGCATGGGGTTTTCCAGGGGGCCTCGGAGAGCCGCAAGGATGGGCAGGCCGCCGGTTATTGACCCCCAAGCGTGGGGCTATCCGTTACCGTGATAGCTGAGTCTTCCTGCCATGACACGCAACCTGACATACTCCATCACTCTCCTGCTCCTCGTCACCTTGAGCCTCGGCCTGGGCGCCTGCGGCGGCGGAGGCGGCTCCTCCTCGGGATCCGCGAGTTCCGGTGCACCCAAGGGCCTCTCCTACGGCAGTCTCCCGATCTCCCTCCTGCTCGGAGGTCCGATCGATCCCCTGATCCCCCAGGTCGGCGGCGGCGCGGTCACCGACTGGTCGGTGACCCCTAGCCTGCCGGCCGGCCTCAGCTTGAACAGCACCAGCGGGGTCATTACGGGAACGCCCACCACTCTCAGCCCTTCGCAGATCTACACCGTCAAGGCGACCAACACCCAGGGCCAGACTTCGACCGAGCTCGAATTGGCGGTCGTTTCCCCGGCCACCGCGGTCTATGTCTCCTGCGGAGACGGGACGGTGGCATCCTTCTCCTTGGATGCCCGCACCGGGCAGACCTTTCCCCACGGCTGGGGGCAGAACCCTTCGGTCTTCGCCACCGCGGAAACGGTGAGCGTGCTTCCCTCCGGGAAAGCCCTCTATGCCCCCCTCCTGGGCGACGCCGTGAACAACTCCGCACTGCTGACCTACTCGATCGGGAACGACGGACGTCTGGAAGCGATCGAGACCACGACCATCGGCCCGGGCATCCACGATCTGGCCGTAGGCCCCGAGGGTGAGGTCGTCTACCTCACCAGCAGCAAGCTGGGTCTCCTGAGCAGCTACGGGGTGGACCCTGCCACGGGCCTGCTCACGCTGGCCGGCAGCCTCTCGGTCGGGGTGGACCCCGTTACCGTGGTCGTCGCTCCGAGTCGCACGGCGGCCTTCACGGCCAACAAGAGTTCCGCTTCGATCACCACGATCCCCCTCGATAGCTCGACCGGGATGCCCCTTGGCACGACCCTCGACTTCTCCCTCAACGGAGGTGAACCGAGCGCTCTGGCCACGGATCCGGAGGGTCGACTCCTTCTGGCCACCCTGGAGAACTTCGACCTGCTCGTCGCCTTGGTCGTGGACCAGGCGACTGGAAGCCTGACCGTCGTGGGGACCACCGCGACCGGCCCCGCACCCGTCGCCGTCACCGTCTCCCCCGGGGGCAAGCATGTGCTCGTGATCAATGGGGGTGATGCCAGCCTGTCCAGCTTCGCCCTCGATCCGACCACCGGCACGCTCACGCCACAGGGTTCCCCCCTGACTCTCGGGGGTGACCCCCGTTCGATCGTGCTCGACCCCTCGGGCTCCTTTGCCTTCATCACCGACCGGGCATCGAGCGAGTTGATCCTTGTCGACCGATCCAAGCCGTCCGCACCGGAGATTCTTGGCCGCAGGCGGACCCGTGCCACCCCCCTGGGGATCGATCTCGGCACCGGCGGGCGACCCACCCGGCCGCGTACCCGCAACCTCTATGCGGTGAACATCGCCAGCGCTTCGATCAATAGCTTCGCGGTGGCTCCCGATGACGGCGACCTGACCGAACTCTCGGCTCCCCTCCTGGTCGATGCCCAACCCTCGGCCTTGAGTATGGATCCCTTCGGTCGTTTCGCATGGGTGAGTTCCGTCGCCACCGACAGCGTCCAGCCGCTGCAAATCGACGCGGGCAGCGGAGATCTGTCCATCACCGCCTCCCCCACCCCCTGTGATGCAGATCCTTCGGGAATCGATGTCGATCCCGGTGGCCACCTGCTCTTCGTCGTCAGCCCCGTCACGGATCGGATCACGAGCTACGCCATCGATTCGGCGAGCGGCGAGCTCAGCCTCGCCGCGATCCACACGACCGGGACCGACCCGGGGGCGGTGAGTGTCGATCCGACGGGTCAGTTCGTCGTGACGGCGAACCGGGACTCGGGAGACCTGACGATCCTGCACTACGACCAGACCGGCTCCTTCGTTTCCCAGTTGACCGGTGCGGCGGCCAGCAGCAACGTCACGCACCTCTCCTGGAGCCGGGACGGGTCTCACCTCTATGCGACCGCGAAGGAACAGAACCGTGTCGACGTCTACTTCCTCGATCCCCAGGTCGGCCTGACCCTCGTCGGCGAGGGCTCGGCCCCGGACGCTCCGCGCGCCTTCCTCGTCCACCCGACCCTGGACCGCGCCTATGCCGCCCTGGCCCAGCCCGGTGACGGAGGGCTCGGCGTCTACAGCCTGGATGACCAGGGCATCCCCACCTACCAGACCACGCGGACCGGCGTGGGCCTCACTCCGGTCGCCCTGGCGATCGACCCGGCCGGCGGATTCCTCTTCAGCGCCAACCTGAACGGGGACGACATCGCCCGCTTCACCTTGAACGCCAAGGGAGGTCCCACCTTCGCGGAGCTGACCCCGGCGGGAGACGGCCCTCTGATCCTGGGTCTGCGCGAAGTGATCCAGTAGGAGCTGCGCGAGAGACACTCCTGGAACCCTACGGGCCGCCCGGGGCCTTAAGCTGGGGGCGGCCCCCATGGACATCTGGCAGATCCTCGAACAGAGGGCTGGGCTCCATCCAGACCGGGTTGCGGTCGAGGATGGTGCGTTGCGCCTCACCTGGAGCGAACTCCGGGCCCGGGCCCGGGCCCTCGGCCTGGCGGCCGAGCTGGACCTGGCGAGGGGGGAGCGCGTGGCCTACCTGGGGCGCAACTGTGCTGCTTTCCTCGAAGCCTATTTCGCCTGCGCTGCCGCGGGGACGATCCTGGTACCGCTCAACACTCGCGCCACGCGAAGCGAGCTCGAGGCGATTCTCGAGCGGGCCCGACCGCGGGTGCTGATCCACGACGCGGATCGATCGGATCTGCCCGAGGGGCCGGCTAGGTGTGTTGCGGGGAGCTGGAACCCGGGGCGCTTCGAGCCCGTCTCGGCCTGCGCCGACGATGCCGCACAGCTCTACTTCACCAGCGGTACGACGGGAAGGCCCAAGGGGGTCATCCTGACCCACGGGAACGTCGTCTCCCATGCCCTGGCCGCGAGTAGCGAACTCGACCTGTTGGACGACGATGTTTGGGGGCACGTCGCACCCCTCTTCCACCTGGCCGACGCCTGGGCGGTCTTCGCCATCACCCTCGTCGGGGGACGCCACGTCATCGCGCCGCGTTTCGATGCCCGTGAGATCTTGGACCTGCTCGTCGAACGGGGTGTGACGCTGACCAATCTGGTCCCGACCATGATCGTGCGCCTGGTCGCCGAGGCGGAGGCACGGGGAGTAGGCGAGCATCACCTGCGCCTCCTGCTCTCCGGCGGAGCACCGATCGCACCGGATACGGTTCGGCGACTCCTGGCGGCTTTTGGCTGTGAGTACGCCCAAACCTACGGATTGACCGAGACCAGCCCCTTCCTGACCCTGGGGTTGCTACGCCCCCACCACTACCAACTCGGCCCAGAGGAACGACTCGCCCGCCGCTGCAAGACGGGCCGCCCCTTCGAAACGGTAGAGCTCGAAGTGGTCGATGAGGAGGGTCGGCGAGTGCCTGCGGACGGCCGTAGCGTGGGAGAGATTCGCGCTCGCGGCACGACCGTCTCACCTGGCTATTGGGAGGACCCCGAGGAGACCGCCCGCGCCTTTCGGGACGGCTGGTTCCACACCGGCGACCTGGCGACGGTCGATGAGGAGGGGTACCTCGACATCGTCGATCGCAAAAAGGACATGATCCTGACGGGCGGGGAGTGCGTCTATTCGATCGAGGTCGAAAAGGTCCTGATGGAGCATCCCGCAGTCCTGGAGGCAGCGGTCTACGCCCTCCCCGATCCGGAATGGGGGGAACGGGTTCAGGCGGCGGTAGTGCCGGCCGGCCCCGTGGAGGCGGACGAACTCCTCGCGCATTGCCGCGAGAGACTGGCCGGCTACAAGTGCCCGCGCGGGATCGAACTGCGCGATGCCCTGCCCCGCACCGGGTCGGGCAAGCTCTGTAAGGCGGCCCTGCGCCGCGAAGCGGAATCCCGCTAACGCGGCACAGCCGGTGTGTTACTTCCCAGCGGCATCCGCCGCCTGGAGGGCACGGGCGAGTTCCTCGTCGGTCGGTGCGCCGCCTACCGAGAGGATGCGACCTTCGTGGTCGACCAGGATGTAGGTCGGAAAGGCGTCCACTCCGAAGAGGTCGGTGATGACCGGATTCGAGCCCTGGAAGGCACAGGCCCAGGGGAGCTCCAACTCCTTCATTCCCTTGCGAAAATCCGTTTCGTCGTCGTAGGTGTTGATCCCGATCACGGCAAAGGGGCGGTCTGCGTTACGCTTCACGAGCGTCTTGAGATGCGGCATCGCAGCTCGGCAGGGGCCTCACCAGAAGCCGAAGAAGTCGAGCAAGACCACCTTGCCGCGATAGTCCGAGAGCTTGAAGCTTCCCCCATCGACCGTATGGGCTTGAAAGTCGATGGCCATTGCGCCCGGAGAGAGGTACTGCTTCTGGTACTCCGCTAGCAACTTGGTTCCCCGGGCTGCCTGTGCGGGGTCGGCCGATTTGCTCAGCGCCTGTGCGTACTTCAGCGTCGCCAGGGCGCGCGCCATGGGCGTTCCAGCCTTCTGCCGAGCCGTATCCAGCCAGCGGTTGAGTGCATCCGGTTCGAGGTAGCGGCTGTCACGCACGATGCGGCTCACGATCTCGATGAACCAGTCGGCATCGGCGTGTTCCTCGAGCAGAGCGGCATAGATACGCTGCACGATCTCACTGCGCTCGGAACGCTTGAGCCCCAGGTCACGGGCATGCTCCAGCATCCATTGGTAGGCGCGTCCCTCGCCCGACTTCGCCAGGGCTTCATAGCGCTCCCAGAACTCGTGGGTCGGGTGAATCTTGCGCAGGGCGCTGCGCTCACGCCCCTCAACCGCGTCGAACCTCGCCTTCCAAGCCGCGTAGGCCTCGGCGTACTGCTTGTCGAGGGTGGCCAGGTCTTCCCGCGCAAGGCCGAGCCTCATGGGGGCGTGCTTCAGAGGGGAAGGGGCAGCTCCAAGCGGGAGAGCGAGTGGAGAGAGCACGCAGAGCGCGGCAAGGGGTAGGGATCGAAGGCGTCTCATCGTTAAGCGAACCTTTGGCGAAGCGGCCGGCGGGTCGGCCGCGGACGAATGGATTGTAGGCCCGCGGCCTGCCCTATCCCCGTTCCGGCTAGGTTCGATCCGGCCGTTTCCAGCCGTGGACCGCCTCGCTGAGGTAGGTGGTCAGCTCAGCCACGGGGACGCGCTCCTGCTCCATCGAGTCGCGGTGCCGGACGGTGACCACATCATCCGCCAGGGTCTCCCCGTCGATGGTGACGCAGAAGGGGGTACCGTTCTCGTCCTGGCGACGATAGCGGCGTCCGATCGCCGCCTTCTCGTCATAGAAGGTCGAGAAACCCGCCCGGCGCAGGCCGGAAGCGATTTCGTGGGCCTTCTCGGGCATGCCCTCCTTCTTGACCAGGGGAAAGACCCCCACCGTGGTGGGCGCGATCAAGGGGTGCAGGTGTAGCACCGTGCGCTTGTCCTTCTCGAGCTGCTCCTCGTCATAGGCGTCGATCAGGAACGTAAGCGCCATGCGATTGATGCCCCCCGCCGGTTCGATGACGTAGGGGGTGTACTTCTCCTTGGTCTGCGGGTCGAAGTAGACCAGGTCCTTGCCCGAGGCCTCGGAGTGGCGTGAGAGGTCGAAGTCGGTGCGGTTGGCGATCCCTTCGAGCTCTCCCCACCCGAAGGGATACTCGTACTCGACATCGCTGGTCGCCTTGGCGTAGTGGGCCAGCTCCTTGGCCTCGTGGGCCCGCAGGCGCAGCTTGTCCGGGTCGATGCCGAGATCGATATACCACTGGAAGCGCTCCTTGCACCAGTACTCGTACCACTTCTCATCCTCTGCGGGTGGCACGAAGAACTCCATCTCGGCCTGTTCGAACTCCCGCGTGCGGAAGACGAAGTTGCCCGGCGTGATCTCGTTGCGGAAGGACTTGCCGATCTGAGCGATGCCGAAAGGGGGCTTCAAGCGCGTCGATTCCATGACGTTCTTGAAGTTCAGAAAGATCCCCTGTGCGGTCTCGGGCCGCAGATAGGCGACCGAACCCTCGCCCTCCACCGGCCCGACGTGGGTCTTGAACATCAGGTTGAACTCGCGCGGTTCGGTCAGCTCACCGCCGCACTCCCCCGGTCTCTTGCTCGGCTTTTCCGGGCAGCGGGCATCTTCGAGCTTGTCGGCTCGGAAACGCGCCTTGCACTTCTTGCAGTCGACCATCGGATCGCTGAAGCCCCCCACGTGCCCGGAGGTGACCCAGGTTTGCGGGTTTTGGATGATGGCCGAGTCGAGACCGACGACGTCGGCCCGTTCGGTGACCATGCGCGACCACCAAGCATCCTTGACCCGACGCAGGAGTTCGACCCCCAAGGGACCGTAGTCGTAGGTGTTGCCGATGCCTCCGTAGATCTCGGAGGCGGGGAAGACGAACCCCTTGCGCTTGCAAAGGGAGACGATCTTGTCCATCAGGTCGTGCTGGGCCATGGTGGCGGGGAGTCTACCGCCCGCGGCCCCCGGCGTGGCGATCCCCAGGGGGTGCTGGGTCTCGAGCTCCCTATCGTGGATACTGGGGCGGCGATGATCGCCGACCTGGACACGCGACCCCCGGGACGACTCGAGGGCTACGACCTGTGCATCGTGGGCACCGGTCCGGCGGGCCTGACCCTGGCCCGGGAACTGCATGGCAGCGGCCTCAGCTTGTGCGTCCTCGAGAGCGGCCTGACCCGGCCCACCCGCAGGGGCGATCGGCTGCGCGAGACGCGCTCGAAGGGCATCCACATCAAGGAGTACTCCCGGGAGCGCGTCCTCGGGGGCGCCTCGACCACCTGGGCGGGCCTCTCCGCCCCCCTCGACCCGGTCGATCTCGCTCCGCGTGCCCACGTCCCCTACTCGGGCTGGCCCCTCGACCCCGACGAACTCGCCGGGGACTACGCAGCGGCCACGCGCTACCGCTTCCCGAGCCAAGCGGACTTCGAGGCCTTCGCCGCGCTACGGGACGAGGGAGACCTCGAGCCGCGCTGGGAGGCGATCGAAGAGAAGCTCTTCCTGGCGGCCGACCCTCCCCAGAACTTCGCCGCGGAGTGGGGCTCACTCTTCGAGGAAGAGGGCATCGACCTCTTCCTCGACGCCACGGTCCAACGCCTCGAACTGGCGCAGGATGAGAGTTCCGTTCGCGCCGCCCACGTGCGCACGCGCTCGGGCAACGAGCACGAGGTCCGCTCAGGTGCCTTCGTCCTGGCCTGCGGTGGAATCGAGAACGCACGTCTCCTGCTCCTGTCCGGCATCGGAGGCGAGGCGGTGGGCCGCTGGCTGATGAACCACCCCAAGAACTATCGCGGCACGATCCACCTGGCTCGACCGGTCCAAGAGCTGCCCTACTACTTCGGCTGCCTGAAAGGGGGGTTCGCCGGTTATGCGGGCCTGCGGCTGCGCACCGACTTGCAGACCGAGCGGGGGCTGCTCAACAGCTACGTACGCTTGGAGCCGATCTTCCCCTGGACCGACAACCCCGGCGTCGAGGCCCTGGTGACCCTGGTCAAGGGCAGCGCCGGCCTCCTGCGCTTCTGGAAGGCGAGCCAACAGGACGAGGTCATCTCCCTGCGGGACTACTCCGAGACCGGGGACGACTCCGAAGTACAAAACCGGCGCAAGGGCCCCCTGGCCTGGATCGGACTGATCGGGACGGTCGCGCTCCACCTCCCGGGTGTCCTGAAGTACCTCTTCTATCGCCTCTCGAAACGCGCACCCCGCATCCGCCGGGCGCGGCTGCGCAACTTCATGGAGATGGCGCCCGATCCCGCCAACCGGGTCACCCTGGCGCAGGAGCTGGACGAGGATGGCAAGCCCCTGCCGCAGGTCGAGCACCGCTGCACCGAACTCGATCGGCGCTCGCTGGTCCAGCTCCACCAGGCCCTGGCAGCCGAGATCGAAGCAGCGGGCCTGGGACGCTTGGAAAGCGACCTCACGGCCGAGCTCGATCCCTGGCCCATCGACCAGGACGCCTCGCACCACATGGGCACGACGCGCATGGGCACCGATCCCGCCGTGAGCGTGGTCGATCCCAACCTCGCGGTGCACGGCGTCCCAAACCTCTACGCTGCCGGAGCTTCGGTTTTCCCGACCAGCGGCTGCGTCAATCCGACCTTCACCATCGTCGCCCTCTCGATCCGCCTCGCCCGGCACCTGCGCAAGACCCTGGCCCCGATCCATCGATGAGTTCCGCCCCCACTCCCAGCCACTCCTCGGCCCAGGCCAGACGGGTCTTGGTCGTCGGCTTCGGCCGGCGGGTGCGCGAAGCGGCTCTGCCCGCGCTGGAGGCCTGCCAAGGGCTCGAGCTGGCGGCGATCGCCGCGCGCAGCAGCCGCTCGGAAGGGGGACACGAGATCCGCGCCCTGGACGACATCGGGGACCTGGAGGGGATCGACATCGTCTACCTGGCGGTCGGCAAGGAGGCCACGCCCCCCGTCCTGGCCAAGCTGGCGGCTCTGGGAGCCTCGCATGTCGAGCTCCTGATCGAGACTCCGGTGCTGCGATTCAAGCACCTCCACCACCTCCGCCATCTACGCGCGTTCCGCCGGGTCAGCGTCTCCGAGGACTGTGCCTACCTGCCTTGGTTCGAGGTCGTGCGGGCCCAAGCCGCCGAACTCGGCGGCCCGCGCCGCCTGACCCTCGACCGCTCGGCCTATGCCTATCACGGCCTCGCCACGGCCAAGGCTCTGTTGGGGGCGAGCCGTGTGCGCCGGGCTCGTCGACGCCCTCTGGGTCCTGGACGACACGAGCGTAGGATCCACTTCGCGGGCAAACGCTCGGCGCGCATCCTCGAGCCGCGGGACTACACCCAGGGATGCTGGACCCTGGAGTGTGAGCGAGGTTGCATCTCTCAAGATCCGCAGGCGGATCTTCGTCTCGAGCCCATCCTGGAGGCCGATCGGGTGCGGGGCTTCCGCATCGGCGAACAGGCGACCCACCTCTCCCCCCTCGAGAGCGCGCTCACCGCCGGCGATCCCCCCGGTTCCACGGTCATCGCCCGCCAGGCGGCGATGAAACGGGTCGGGTTCCTGCGCATCTGGCAAGCCCTGGCCCGGGGAGAGGAGGGCTATCCCCTGGACGACGCTCTCGACGACATGGTGATCGACTACCACCTGGAGAAGTTCGGCCACTACCTGGCCAACCCCCTCACGAGTTCCCGCTCGCCCCTGGCACGAACCTTCCTGGGAACGCTCACCCGTCTGGGAGGGGGTTGAGCGAATCTCTCGCTCGGGGAGAGGGCGGGGAAGAGCTAGCCCTCGCTCTTTTGCAGGGGGCAGGTCCGCAGTCCGAAAAGGGTGTAGATCGGGCAGCTACCGATCAGGCCGGTCAGCAGCGGGACGACGCCGATCCAACCCCAGGGGGTCTTCGGACCGACGAAGACGATAGCGATCAGGGCTGCTCCGACGACGACCCGCAGGAATCGGTCGAGGGAGCCTTCGTTCCTCTGGAGAAGCTTCATGGGGTGCATGAGAGTCCGAAATGGGGCTGAAGTTCCCCGGAAAACGGCGTGGAGGAGCGCAGAAACGAACTACTTACCCTCGCCACCCGTGGCGTAGCCCATGCCCTCGATCTTCGCGCGGGTCGCCTCGTCCATGACGGGAACCTCGCCGGTGGGCATGTCGATCGGAACCTCCGCGAGCAGCCGTTCCAGGCGAGTCAGAACCCGGGGACGCTCGGCGGAGAGATCGTGTTCCTGAAGCGGGTCGGCCTGCATGTCGTAGAGCCGAACCCCTCCCCCACTGGTAACCGTGAGCCGCATGGGGCCCGAGCGGACGGTGCGGCGGGCCTGCTCGAAGGCTGCGAAGTTCCCCTTCGGATTGAGGGAATGCAGGAGCGCGATCAGCTCCGGGTGGGGCTGAAAGTAGTCCGAAAAGATCGCCCGCCGCGGATCTCCCTCCTCGCCGGGTGAGAGGGGCAGACTGTGGGGCCGCGGCCCATCCGGAATGACCCCCGCGCTCTTGGCCACGGTGGCGAAGATGTCGGCCGTACTGACCGGAAGGGAAGAGCTGCCGGGATGACCCGCCGGCCAACGCACGACCAGCGGGACCGCCAGCAGGGTCTCATGGACGGAGAACTGGTGCTCCATCAGGCCGTGGTCCCCCAGATTCTCCCCGTGGTCGGAGGTGACGACCAGGAGCGTGTCGTCGTAGAGGCCGGCACCTTTCAGGATGCCGATGAGGCGCCCCAGAAGCCGATCCACCTGGTGCACGTCCGCCGCATAGAGCCGGCGCACACGCTCCCAATCGACCTGGTCGCTCGGGTGCAGACCGGCGTTGAACTCATGGCCCCACTGGATGGAGACCTGATCGTCGTCCGGCAGGGGCGGAGAAAAGCTGCGCCGCACCGAGAGTGGTGGGTCGTAGGGCAGGTGCGCTTCGAAGAGGTTGACGAAGAGGAAGAGGGGCCGATCCGGATCGCGTTCCCCCAGCCAACGTTCCACGTTCCCCAGTGTGCGCGCTCCGCCCTGGTCCCCTCGCCCGGTGGCGAGCACCCCCAGGCCGCCGATGGGCGACTCCTCTTGAACGTCGAAACCTCGCAGAACACCGCTGGCGCGTTCGGAGAGCCAGGGATTGCTGAAGAAGGCAGCGGTCTGATACCCCTTGGCGCGCAGCAGCTCCGCCAGGGTGCGCTCGGGATGGATCAGCCGCGGGCGGCGGGCGATGCAGCCGTGGGAGCTGGGAAGCAACCCGGTCAGAATCGAAGCGTGGGACGGCACCGTCCAGGGAGCCGCGGAAAAGGCTTGGGTGAAGACGACCCCCTCCCGCGCGAGCGCCGCCAGGTTCGGGGTGAGCCCTCCGGGGAACCCCTGGGCGAGGGTGGAGAGGACGCTCTCCCCCCCCTTCTCACCCAGGGACGGATCGCAGGCGTCCCGCCGCAGGGTGTCGAGCACGACCAGGACCACGTCTGGCGCAGACTCGCGCGCGGGCCCGGCTCCGCAGGCGGCCAGGAGGGAGCAGACGAGCAGCACGGGGGCGGGGAGGGGAATTCTCATCGAGGCCGACCAGTCTACCTCCCCCGTCCCTGAAGACTCATCGACGGAGTCCCTCAAGGAGCGATCGCCGCAGGTTCGATAGGCCAGGCGCGGGGCGAGGGCTCCTGGAGGAGATCGAGGGGATTGAGCTGGACGCTACTGATCGGGCTCGTCGTCGTGCTGGGGGTGGCGCTGTTTCTGACCCTGGTGCGCCGGGTCGAGCTGCGCGCACTGCGCGAAAACCTCGAGGCCCGGCGCCTCGCCGTCCGCACGGGGGCCGCCCGTCCCCAGTTGATGCACCCGGTGATCGACCACTCGCGCTGCATGGGCTGCGGGAGCTGCGTCGAGGCCTGTCCCGAGGACGATGTTCTCGCCCTGGTCCACGGCCAGGCGGTCGTCGTCCACGGTGCGCGTTGCGAGGGCATCAGCGCCTGCGAACGGGAGTGTCCGGTGGGTGCGATCACCGTCACCCTGGCCGATGCCGACACACGCCGGGACGTGCCCGCCCTGGATGAAAAGGGGGAGGCGGTGGGCGCACCCGGGATCTTCCTCGCCGGAGAGGTCACCGCCCGCGCGCTGGTGCGCGTCGCCGTCGAACAGGGAACCGCAGCGGCCGCAGCCGCCGCGCGGCGGGCGGATGAGACACCCGGACTCCTCGACCTGGTCATCGTCGGAGCCGGCCCGGCAGGGCTCTCCTGCGCGCTGGAGGCGCAACGGCTGGGACTGCGTTTCATCGTCCTCGAATCCGAAGATCGAATCGGCGGGACCGTCGCCCGCTACCCGCGCAACAAGCTGATCCTCACCCGGCCGCTGGAACTGCCCCTCTACGGCCGCATCACCCGCGAGGAGCTGCCCAAGGAGGAGCTGATGGCGATCTGGGAGGAGATCGCCGCGAGGTATGACCTGCCCCTGCACCTGGGCGAGCCCCTGGAGAGCATCGAGCGCACGAGCGGCGGCGACCTCATCGTCTGGTCTCCCGCCGGAAGCTACCAGACGCGCAGCGTCTGCCTGGCCGTCGGTCGCCGTGGCACTCCGCGCCGTTTGGGGGTTCCCGGCGAAGAGCTGCCCAAGGTGACCTACGGCCTGCAAGACGCCCGTGAGGTGCAGGGACGCTCGGTCTTGATCGTCGGCGGCGGCGACAGCGCCGTCGAGGCGGCTTTGGCCCTGGCCCCCCACAATCGCGTCACCCTCTCCTACCGCCGCGAGGCCTTCTTTCGCCTGCGTGGTCGCAACCAAGAGCGCATCGACAGGGCCCTGGCCCAGGGCGCGCTCACCTTCCTGGCGGAGAGCGTCGTGCGCGCCATTCACCCCGAGAGGGTGGAGCTCGCGGTGGCGGGTCGCGGAGAGGTCAGCCTGCCGAACGATCTCGTGCTGGTGCTGATCGGCGGGACACCCCCCACGGACCTGCTGCAAGCCGCGGGGGTCTCCTGCGATCCGGCCCTCAGGCCGGCTCTGCGGCCGACCGAGGAACAGGGCAACGGCCTGGTCCGCGCCCTGGCCGCCGCTCTGGCCCTCTCCCTGCTCGCCCTGGGCTGGGTCCTGGCGCACTACGACTACTACAGCCTCCCCCTGGCCCGACGCCCCGCCCATCCCCTGCACGACAGCCTGCGTCCGGGTCAGGGTTTCGGACTGGCCATGGGGATCAGCGCCTGCGTCCTGATCGCCATCAACCTGCTCTACCTCGCCCGCCGCTCGCCGCGCTCGCGTTTACGCCTGGGCAGCCTGCGCGCTTGGATGAGCAGCCACGTGACGACCGGCATCTTGGCGGTGCTCTGTGCGCTGCTGCACGCCTCGATGGCCCCCCGGGACACCCTGGGCGGGCACGCCTTCTGGGCTCTGGCAGCGCTCCTGTTCACCGGAGCGGTCGGGCGCTACTTCTACGCTTGGGTTCCCCGCGCGGCCAACGGACGCGAGCTGGAGCTCGAGGAGGTGCGCGCGCGCCTGGGCGAACTGACCCATGAGGGCGGGGATGGGTTTGGAGAGCGGGTGCAGGAGGAGGTCGAAGCGCTTGTCGCGCGCCGACGCTGGCAGGGGAGCTTTCTCGGCCGGGTGCGCGCCCTCCTAGCGGGGGAACGGGACCTGTGGCGCACCCTGGCGCGCCTGCGGGCGGAGGGCGGGGAGGACGCGGCCCGCGTTCAAACCGCCACGCGCCTCGCCCGCCAGGCCTATCGCGCGGCGACCCAGGCCGGCCACGCGGAGGAGCTGCGCGCGGTCCTCGCTTCCTGGCGCTGGCTGCACCGCTGGGTGGCGGTCCTGATGGTGGTTCTGCTCACGCTGCACGTGATCTATGCCCTGGCCTATGGGGCTCCGGAGGCCCTGCTGTGAGGCCCGTCGACCTGCGCGATCCGCGTCTTTGGCTCTCACTCTTCTCGGGTCTGGGAGTGATCTGGCTGGCGGGGCGCGACCTGCGCGGCGCCCGCTCCCCCGGTCGCCTGGCCGCCCCCCATCAAGCCCTCCCCGAGCTCGCCGCTGCCGACGGCTGCAGCGCCTGCCACGGCGGGGATGGGATCGACATGACCGCCGCCTGCCTCGAGTGCCATGGGGAGATCGACCGCCAACTCGGAGCACAGGAGGGGTTGCACGGCTCCCTGCGCGAGGGGGTCGTCCGTGCCTGCGCCCTGTGCCACAGCGACCACCACGGCGAGGAGTTCGCCCTGGTCGGTGACCGCAGCTTCATCATTGCCGGTGCGCCGACACCGGACGACTTCTTCCACGGATTCGTCGGTTTCGAGATGGGTGGAGCCCACCAGGAACTGGACTGCGAGGAGTGCCACGTACACGCCTGGGAGCCGGAACTCGAAGAGGGAGAGCACCGCTTCATCGGCCTCTCGCAGGACTGCGCCACCTGCCACGAAGATCCCCACGGTGTCCCCTTGGACCGGGATTGTGCAGCCTGCCACGGCCAAGAGGCCTTCGACCGGCTCGATCCCTTCGAACACGATGCCGCTTTCCCCCTCGAAGGAGCTCACCGAACCGACTCGTGCCTGGTATGCCACCCAAAGGAGCAGGAGCATGCCATCGAGGTACTCGCCGCGCGCGGAGGTGACCCCCTCTCGCCGCGGGGTTGTGTCGACTGCCACGACGACCCCCACAGTTCCACCTTCCACGCCGGTCTCGCCGGGAAAGACTGCGCCGCTTGCCACGACGCGCGGGACGAGGATTTCGGGGATCGGCAGGTCGCCGAGAGCCTCTCGGTCCGTGACCATGCCGCTTCGGGTTTCGCCCTCGATGGACCGCACGGGGAAGTGAGCTGCGAGCGCTGCCACCCTGCGGAGGAGGAGAGCTTCGAGTTGCGCTTCCCGGGGCGCGCCGCGGACGACTGCGCCAGTTGCCACGACAGCCCCCATGGGGAGCAGTTCGAAGAACGCTCCTGTCTCGATTGTCACCTCTCTACCGCGTTCGAGCCCCACACCTTCGACGTGGAGAGTCACGCACAGGCAGCCCTGCCCCTTGAAGGAGCCCACGCCGAGCTCCAGTGTGCCGCCTGTCACGGCGACCCCGCTCCGGGACAGCCGCGCACCTTCGCAGGGACACCCAGTCGCTGCGAGCAGTGCCATGCCGACGCGCACCAGGGCCGTTTCGATGCCCGGCTCGAAGGGGCCTCCACTCCCGCCGGTACCTGCGCGGTCTGCCATGGCGCACAATCCTTCAAGATCCTTCCCCAGCCCTTCGATCACGGTCTCTGGACAGGCCTCCCCCTGCGCGACGCCCATGCCCTGGCCGCCTGCAGCGTCTGTCACGGATCCGCGCGGCCCCACGAAGAGCCCCAGCGCAGCTTCGGCTTCGCGCCGCGCAACGCACAAAGTTGCATCGATTGCCACGCCGATCCCCATCGGGGTCGGCTCTCCGAGGATTGTTCGAGCTGCCACGGGGAGGCCTCTTGGCGTTTCCTGGAGGCCTCCTTCGATCACGCTCTGACCGGCTTCCGCCTCTCGGCGTCGCACGCCCTGGCCGAATGCAGCGACTGCCACGCGCCCCAGCCGGCGGATGCCACTGGTCGCACCTTCGCCCCTGCCCTAGGAACGCGCTGCGCCGACTGCCACGACGATCCCCACGGAGCGCAGTTCGCGCGCGAGGGCGTCACCGAGTGCACCCGTTGCCACCAGAGCAGCGTGAGCTTCAGCGAGCTCACCTTCGACCATGACCGCGACACGCGCTTTGCGCTCGACGCGGCCCATGCCCCCTTGGACTGCAGCGCCTGCCACCGCCCCGGGGCGAACACGGATGTCGTGCGCTACAGGCCCCTGGGGATCGAATGTGCGGACTGCCATGGGAAGCCCGCGGGTGGAGGAGGGCGGAAATGAGGTTTGCGTTGTGCCTGCTCCTGGTGAGCATCGGCCTGGCACAGGAGCCGCGGGAAGTACCCCTGCGGGTCACGGCGGTTCAACCGGGGGGCTGGGTCGGAGTCGATCGCGGTGAGCAGGAGGGCCTGGCCCCGGGGGGACGGGTGCGCTTCGATCAGGGGGGAGGCATCTTCCTCTGGGGAACGATCGACCGCACCCAGAGCCGCACGGCGATCGTCGTCCTGGACGATCAGCAAGCCAACCTGACTCCAGGCACGCGCGGCGTGGCGTTTGTCGTGGAGGGGCAGGAACCCGCTGAACCATCCGAGAAGAACGGGAGCGCCGAAGCAGCCCCCGGGAAGGGGGATGGACCCGCAGGAGACGGCTGGACCGAGGAGATGCCTCTCCTCGCGAGGGTGGGAGCCGTCAAGCCGGAAGAGAGGCCCTCGCGCTGGTACGGACGCACGACCATCGCCTACGACGGCCGCTTGACCGACGCCGATCGGGCCGATGGGCTGGCGCGAAACGGATATGAGTTGATCTACGAGAACCCCTGGGGGCACGGTGGGCGCCTGCACCTGGATGGTGAGATCAACGTGCGCGACACGGTCGTCCCCGACGCCGACGGGGAGAGCGCACGGGAACTGCGCATCGATCGGCTGAGCTACTCCCGCGGCGGCACGCGGGAAGAGCCGCGGGGTTTCAGCGCCGGTCGTTTCCTACAGCGGGTGCCCGAACTCGGCCTGCTCGACGGAGCCGAGGGCTTCCAGCGCCTGCCGAATGGCGACCGGGTGGGCGTGGGGCTGGGGTTCCTTCCCGAGAATGACGTGCGCTTGAGCTCGGGTCGAGACCTGCAGGTTTCGGGCTGGTACGAGTGGAACCGAGATGCGAGCGAACGCCTCTCCGCAACAGCCGCTTTCCAGCAGACCTGGCACAACGGGACCCTCGATCGGAGGCTCTTTTTGGCCAAGATGCACTACCTCCCCACGCAGGGTTGGCGCGCGAACGCCGGCGCCTGGGTCGACTTCTACGATGAGAACGATCCCGGGGGAGCGGGGACGGAGCTGACGCGGGCCTATGCCACGGCCACCCGGGCCTGGGAAAGCGGGAACGGTCTGACCCTGGGTTACACGCGCTGGCGCTATCCCGAGATCCTGCGGGATGAGTTCCCGCCGCCCGCCCAGGATCAACTGGTGATCGGGGGCGACGATCAAATCTCTCTCGACGGCTGGCGCTGGGTCAGTGATCGCCAACGCCTGCGGGGACGTGTCTCGGCCTGGAGCGGCAACGGTGAATCGGGAGGCTATGGAGAGCTCGACATCGAGGTCGATGAACTGTGGCACGACCAAGGGCAGGGGATCGTCACCCTCTTCGCCGGCAGCGGCCTCTACGAGGAGCGCCGTGGTTTGCGTCTCACCTACGCGCGCGCTCTGGACGGAGGGCGCTGGAGTCTGGCCTATGAGTTGGCGACCTATTCGGTCGACGGTTTCGATGCGACCGGAGACGAGGTCATCCAACACCGCCTGAGCGTGGATCATTCGGTGTACGACCTGTGGGGTTGGACGGTCTCCGCCTACGCAAGCGTGGATTACGAGGAGAGTGAGTCGGCACTCGCGGTCGGTTTCCACATGACGAGGGGTTTTTGATGCACTTGCGCTGGTTGATACTTGGAACACTCGCGGGTCTTTGGGGTCTTGCCTGTCGCATGAGCCGCAGCGCGGAGAGCGTGCCCCAAAACGGCTGGTGGGAGGGTGACGGGATCGTCGTCCCCCACCAGAGCTTCCCCAGCGACTGCAAGCTGTGCCATGTGGGAAAGGACTGGCTGCAGATCTCGGAGGAGTTCACCTTCGACCACGCAGCCGAGACCGGCGTGGAACTCGAGGGAGCGCACGCCCAGGCCCGTTGCCTGCGCTGCCACAACGACCGCGGGCCCGTCGAGGTGTTCACCGAGCGCGGCTGCGCGGCCTGCCACGGGGACCCCCACCAGGGGCGCCTGGCCGATAGCTGTACCGAATGCCACGATGAACGCAGTTGGCAGCCGCGGGGCATGCTGGAGCGCCATGCGCGTTCCCGCTTCCCGCTCATCGGGGCCCATCGCACGACGGCCTGCCGTCGTTGCCACGAAGGGGCTGAGGTAGGGGTCTTCATGCCGGTCGATAGCGCCTGCCTGTCGTGCCATGCCGACGATCTGGCACGCGCTCTGAACCCCAACCACCAGGCCCTGGGCTTCACCGCCGACTGCAACCGCTGTCACCGCCCGACGACTTGGCAGGACGCCCAGAGCAACTGAGCCGGCTCCAGTTCAGGGGTAGGAACGGTCGATAGGAGTCCTGCGATCCGTGGGGGGATCGCCGAACGGAGGGGATAGCGTGGGGATGCGCACGCGAGGAGCACTTGCAGTAGCACTGCTACTGCTGGTCGGATGCAGCGGAGGTTCGGACGGTGTACTGGTCACGGCGGAGTCGTGCATGGTGTGCCACAACGGAGCAACCCGGGACGACTACGCCGGTCCGGGAATCGAGAACCCGCACCCCTTCGCGGGGGCGGAGAGCCTCTCCTGCACGACCTGTCACGGTGGCAATCCCGAGGGTGAGGACAAGCTCACCTCCCACGTGCCTCCGCCACCGGAAATCGGCTCGCGGGAGGATTGGGAACACGACCCCCGGGCCTACTTCAACCGCTTGACCCTGGCCGGGATCGACAAGTTCGACGACTACACGGTTGGCGGCGTGACCTACTCCGCCCTCGACTACTTGCAGTTCATCGCCCCCGGCGACCTACGCGTCGTCGGCCAAGGGCGTTCCTGTGGAGCCTGCCACAGCGGGCACAGCGAGTGCATGCAGGGGAACATGTCCACAACGGAAGCGGGCATGCTCTCCGGTTCGCTCTTCGCCATCGGGCTCGAGAGCGAGGTCGCCGCCAACGTCGATCTGTACGAGAATACCGCGGTCGACAAGGGCTTCCGAGCCGTGGCCGACACCGAGTTCCCCGGTCCCGACGAGACGGGTGCCGTCTCCGAGTTGCTCGAGTTCCCGGTCTTCTCCCTCTATGGAGGCCAGGGAGAGGATCAGATCCACGGAAACGACAGCTACCAGGCGGAGAATCTGCTCGCGGACATCCTGAGCGACGGACGTGTCGCGCCGGACTCCAATCTCGCACGCCTCTACCAGGAACAGGTCGCTTTCACCTGTGGCGACTGCCACCTGGGCAGCGCCGGCGCCAACAACCGTTACGGAGATTTCCGCTCCTCGGGTTGTACCGCCTGCCACATGCCCTACGGGCTCGACGGTCGTTCGGGAAGCCAAGACCCCTACGTCAATCGGGCCGAGCCCGCCGATCCCGATGACATCGATGCCCCGGAACTGGCTCACGTGCGCAGCCACCGCCTGCGCGGGGTCGCGCGCACCCTCCCCAGCGGTGAGGAGGTCCTGGGCATCGACGACCACACCTGTGCGGGCTGCCACCAGGGTTCGAACCGGACGGTGATGCAGTTCTGGGGTATTCGCCTCGATCAGAACCAGGACGTCAAGAAGGGGTTCCAGTACCCCGCCCAGCCGGTCTCTTTCCAGACCACCAAGAACGATCCACGCCTGTTCGATCCCGCAGTCGGGAACAAGACCTTCAACGGTCGCAATGCCAACCAGTACCTGCTCTTCGAGGACTACGACGGTGACGGACGGGACGACACGCCCCCGGACGTACACCACAGTGCGGGCATGGGCTGTGTCGACTGCCACGGCAGCGGGGACCTGCACGGGGGTGACGTCACACGCCCGGATGAGGCGCGCATCCACTCACGCATGGAGCAATCGGTGGCGATTCGCTGCGAGAACTGCCATGGCACCGTGGATGCCTATGCCCAGACGACGGCGGGAACCAACTACGCGGGCCAGCCGGCCGAACTGGCTCTGGATGGCGCGGGATTGCCCCTGAGGCATGTCGAGCGTGACGCCTCGGGGAACTACTGGCTCACGAGTCGGCTCGACGGTCGCAAGCACTACCTGGTCCAAACGCGGGATGTGGTGATCGACAACGGTCGCACGAATCCCCTGACCGGCGAAGTGCTCTACTCCGAGAAGGCCTCCTATGCCATGGGTCGGGACGACGGGGATCCGGCGACCGGTATCGGACCCCACCAGGTCAACCGGCCGGCGGTGGGCTTCAGCCACGGGGACAACCTCTCCTGTGCCAGTTGCCACTCCTCCTGGCAGAACAACTGCATCGGTTGCCACCTCTCCGGTGAATACAACACCGGCAACAACTTCAGCAACATCACTGGAGAACGGATCGTCTTCCGCCAACGGAACGCGGATTTCGTCTACCAGACTCCGGTCCCCTTCCAGCTTGGAATCAATGCGGACGGCAAGATCGAGAGTCAGGTCGCCAACACCGAGGTCTTCTGGTACTACCGTGACAAGGAGGGTGATTTCTCGGACATCATCACCTTCTCCGATCGTCACGGGAAGGGTAGCCAGGCCCCTCCCGGACGCCGTGCGGCCCTGAGCCACAACACCTTCATGCAGCACTCGATCCGCGGCAAGGTGGATGCGGAGAACGAGGGGCCGCGCTACTGCAGCGCCTGCCACCTGACCGAGGAGGGGTTGGCGACCTGGGGCAGCGAGTACGACACCTTCCGCGCGGCTCTGGCGCCCGGCGGCGACCTCTCGACCCTCGATTTCACACTCCTGCAGCAACACATCGGCCGGAACCCGGGCAACCAGCTCAACTCGCCGCTTTGGGTGCATATGGTCGCCGGGCTTGGGAGTGGTCTGTTCTTCTTCGACTCCGACGGCTTCCCGGTCAACCCCCTCGACGACAACCCCAACCGCATCGGCGGCAACGGGGTCGATTCGCCGGCGGACGTGTTCGATCTGGCCAACGTGGTCTACGACTCCGATCGCTCGGTCGAGCCGGACGGGAGCAGCAACGGTTCGGGGAACCACCCGCTCTTCTCGGGGACGCCGAGTCCCCTGCGGGATGGGGCCGACGATCCCAAGATGTCCGGACCCTTGGGTGCCACGCTGATCCAGAAGCTGACCGACCCCGTCCTCGGTGTCGTCTTGGACTCCTGGCTCGATGCGGACGGAACCGAGCGGGGGAACCTGGGGAACTAGCCGGGCGGGGAAGCGCGCGGGCGAGCGGGGGTCGAAGAAGCAGCTCGCTGCGGGTAGGGTCGGGGGAACGTGAGTCTCAAACACCTCATCGAGCCTCTGGTCATGCCGCCCCTGGCCCCCCTGCTTCTCATCGCGGGGGGACTCTGGCTCCAGCGCAGAAAACCACGCGGGGGGAAGGCTCTCATCGCCGTCGGAATGGGCCTCTTCGTCCTCTTGAGTCAGCCATTCGTCGGCGCGGCACTTCTGATCTCGCTGCAGACAGATCCACCCCTCCCCGCGCAGGGCCCCCTGCCCGAGGCGGACGCCATCGTCATTCTCGGGGCGGATCTCGACCCGGGGACTCCGGAACTGGGCGGACCGAGTGCGGGTCCGTTGAGCCTCCTGCGCGTGCGTTACGGCGCTCTCCTCGCGCAGCGCTCGGGCCTACCCGTTCTGGTCACGGGGGGCCCTCCCGAGGCTGGGCGAGAGAGCGTCGCCAAGCTGATGGCGGATGCCTTGAAGGCTTACGGCGTCAAGGCGCGTTGGCGGGAGGGACGGGCGGCGGACACGCGCCAGAACGCCCGCTTCAGTGCGGCCATCTTGGAGCGCGCGGGTCTGCATCGAGTCCTGCTCGTCAGCCACGCCTGGCATCTCCCCCGTGCGCGGGCCGCTTTCGAAGCGGCGGGACTCGAGGTCATCGCCGCCCCCACCGTCCCGCGCACCTGGCCAGATCCCCTGCGCCTTGATGCCTACATTCCCAGCGTACGTGCCCTACGGGAGAGCCGCTTTGGCTTACACGAGTGGCTCGGTCGTGCCTGGTATGCGTTGACCCGCTGAGGCGTGTCAATCGTCGGCGGCGACGGCCTCGCCACCGGGTCGTACTTCGAGCCGCCATTGCCAACCCTTGTGCAGGTAGAGGCCGTGGATCGGCGTCTCGAACCAGCTCGTATAGCTGCTGCCGGGGGTCAGGTGGTATTTGTAGGGCAGGCGCATGGCCAGGGTCTCGGACCACTCGGTACCGGTGGCGGGATCGGTCAGGGTCAGGCGCGCGTCGACCTCGGGATAGGATTTCGTGCTGGTGTTCAGCCAGGTGAAGTGCAGCCGCAGGAAGGCCTTTCCCGGCCGTCCGGTGAGTGCGATCTCATCGATCCAGATCGCACCGGCGTCCTGGAAGTCGAGTTCCATCGGAACCGGGTAGCGCGCTTCGAGTTCGGCTTGGGCGCGCTCGAAGGTGCGTAGGTCCCGGTTGTGCTGGGCCTCGACCCAAGCCAGATTCGGGGCCTCGGGTGACGCGTTGAAGACGCAGCTACTGAACAGACAGAGGATCAAGACGGCTCGGTACATCTATCGCTCCGTAAAGGTTTTCTCGTAGCGGCCCCGTCCGATGATAACCAGGGACGCTCCGTCCTGATGCATCTTCCTTCCACCTTGGCAGCCGGATCCGCCCTGGAATCCGAGGGGTGCTATCCTGGGCGGCATGAAACTCACCCACTTGCTCTTGCTGGCGCCCCTGGTGCTGGCCCTTCCCCAGGACAAGGGCGCCACTGGAGGGGAGACTGAGAAGCAGGCTCAACCCGTCGCCACCATTGGAAAGAGTGCCCCCAGCTTCTCCCTCAACGACCACACCGGGACCAAGGTCACGCTTGGGGGCGCGGCGCCCAAGTGGCGCGTCATCGCCTGCTTCCCCAAGGCGATGACGCCTGGGTGAACGGCCGAGGTCTGCTCGCTGCGGGACGTAGCGACCCAGCTCGACGGTTTGAACGCCGAGCTCTACGGACTCTCGACCGACGACGTCGTCTCCCAGGCGAAGTTCGTGAAAGCCCAGGAGCTGAACTTTCCCCTGCTCTCCGATCCCGACGGCAGTTTCGCACGCAAGTACGGCGTGCTCTGGCGCGGATCGTTGACGAGGCGCGTGACCTTCGTCATCGATCCGAAGGGAGTGCTGCGCGCCATCGACACCGAGGTCGATGTGAAGCGTCACGGGCGGGATCTGGTGGAACTGCTGCGGAAGCTCCAGGTCCAGTGATCCGGGGCAGATGGACCCCGCTCCAAGGCAGGCACCCCATCGATGCGGCGAGCGGATCGTCTCTTCCAAATCGTGCAGTTCCTGCGGGCGAAGGGCACGCTCACGGCTGAAGAGCTCGCGAGGCAACTGGGGGTCTCTCCGCGCACGATCTATCGCGACGTGCGGGACCTGGTGCGTTCGGGGATCCCGGTCGAGGGGGAGGCCGGGGTGGGTTATGCCCTGCCCAGCAAGTTCGATCTGCCCCCCTTGATGTTCACCGAGGGGGAGATCTCGGCCCTGGTGCTTGGGATCAGCATGGTGCGCGCCTTCGCCGACCCGGAGCTGGCCACCCGCGCCCGGGCGGTTTTGGACAAGGTCCAGGCGGTCTTGCCCGGAGAGCTGCGACCCGCGATCGAGGACCTGACCCTCTTCGCCCCTCCGGGCCAACGGCCGGACCAGACGCGCCACCTGGAAGCCCTGCGAGGAGCGATCGCCCAGCGTCGCAAGGTGCGCTTGGAGTATGTCGACGGTCGCAGCCGCACCAGCCGTCGTACCATCCGTCCCTTGGGGCTCTACTTCTGGGGAACGGTCTGGACCCTCTCCGCCTGGTGCGAGCTACGCGGGGAGTTCCGCAACTTCCGTCCCGACCGCATCGAGAGGCTCGAGGTCTTGGATGAAACCTTCCCCGACGACCCCGAAAAGAGCCTGCGCCTCTACCTCGAGCGCATGATCGGCGGCGAGGACGAGGGCTGAGACCCTTCGGCGACGTGCTGGACCGGTCCTGCCCGGAGCTGTAGGTGGCACAGACCATCGGCCCCCAGCTCCGTTCGCCCCCTCCGGGGACCCTTCCCCCCCTTACCTGGGCGTGGAGGGCAGCTATTTCGGGTTTTCTTGCGCATTTCCGGGGGAAGGCGTACGGTCGAAGGGTCGCTCGCTGTGGTTCGCCTGGCTCCTGCTCGTTTCGGAGCCGCACGGCGGGCAGGGCAAGGAGAATGAAGAGCTATGCTTGACTTGACTCAGTCCCCCCCCCCCCATGTAAGCCTGAAGCGGAGTCGTGCGACTCGGCCCCTTGCAAATGACGCGACTCGGAGAAGTCGCCTTCTCGCCTGGTGCGGGGCGCTCGTGATGGCTACGGCGACCTCGGCTAGCGCTACGGTCTGGTACGTGGATGCTTCGGCTCCTCCGGGCGGAACCGGGGGCAGTTGGACCTCGCCGTTCAACAATCTGCAGACCGCGCTTCTCAACTCGAATCTTGGCCAGTTCGACCAGATCTGGGTGCGCAAGGGGACCTACTTCCCCGGGAGCTTGCAGACCGACACCTTCACCATGGTTTCCACGGTCCATCTTTACGGGGGCTTCATCGGAAATGAAACCAGTACCAAGCAGCGCCCCGACCCTCCGATCGGGACCATTCTCTCCGGCGACATCGACAGCACCGCGGGCAGCTCCCCCGGGGACTGCCACCATGTCGTCACTATCCCCCCGGGATCATCCAACATCCGTATCGACGGCTTCACGATTCGCTCGGGTTATGCCGACGCGACGAGCAACCCCAACGGAGGCGGGATCCTGATGGACGGCAGCTTGGGTCTAATCCAAGGCGTGCTGCTCGACCAGGTCCGCGTGCGGGAGAACTTCGCCACTCAAAGCGGCGGTGGGATCTACGCCTACCAGGCCGACCTGGACATGAAGTTCTGCGTCGTGCGCAGGAACTCGGTCAGCCTGCTCTACGGCGGCGGTCTCAGCGTCGAGCGACCGGGCCTGATGCGCGTCTACAGCACCCTCTTCGCCGGCAACCGTGCACAGTTCGGTGGGGCGATCGCCCTGCGCGACAGCACGGACGGCCCCTTCGGTCCTCTGTTCTACTCGTGCGAGATGCGCGAGAACCACGCCCACAACGGCGGGGCCGTGCACGTCTCCAACACCATCCTCGGTGGAGCCTGGGGCAACTGCACGGTCGTCGACAACGAAGCCTTCGAGGATCCGACCGACCTCGCCTCACCCGATGGGGAGGGAGGCGGCTTCTGGATCTCCCTGACCGGTGACTCGAAGATGTACATCTACA
>JALWOP010000330.1 GCA_027083445.1 Planctomycetota bacterium
GTTGGATCGGCCTCCGCCGCCTCCTGCCCTCACGCCGCGCCCTGCATCTGACGGCCGGCGCCCTGGCCCTCGCCCAGCGGCTGAAGCTGACGAGCCTCGCCGCCCGCCTGGGGGGCCCCTCATCCCGCGCCTGGCTGCCCCCCGTCCCCGCTCGGCGGGAGCGGCGCCCACTCCCCGCCCAAACCGAGGCCCGGGGCGAACGACGTGGTGCCGTCGCCGTGCTGGCAGGCTGCGTGATGCCCGAGCTCTTCGGCAGGGTGGGTCGGGCGACCCTCCAGGTGCTCAGCGCCACCGGCGTCGACGTGCACGTCCCCCCCCGCCCCACCTGTTGCGGGGCGCTGCATGCCCACAATGGCGACCTAGAGACCGCCCGGGAGCTGGCTCGCGCCACCATCGCCGCCTTCGAACCCCTGGAGGGACCGGTCGTCATCAACAGTGCCGGCTGCGGCGCGCACCTTCGCGAGCTCGACCGCCTGCTGGCGGACGACCCCGCCTGGGCCGAGCGAGCGGGCGCCTTTTCGGAGCGCGTGATCGACCTCTCGGCCTACCTCGCCCAACCCGAGGTCCTGGAGCGCTTGCGACCGGCGCTGGGTCCCCTTGCCGAGAGCGACCTCCCCCTCGTCATCGCCTGGGATGACCCCTGCCACCTCTGCCACGGCCAGGGTGTCCGCGCCCAGCCCCGGACCCTGCTCGACGCCATTCCCCGCACGCGACGGGTGGAGCTCTCCGATCCGGAGGCCTGCTGCGGAAGTGCGGGCATCTACTCGCTCCTGCGGCCCGAGGATTCGGCCGCCGTCCTCGCTCCGCGCCTCGCCGACCTGGAGGCCAGCGGTGCGAGCCTCCTCGTCACCGGCAACCCCGGCTGCCATCTGCAGTGGACCATCGGCATCCGCAGACGGGGACTCCCGGTCGAGGTCCTGCACATCGCCGAACTCCTCCAGCGCTCCCTCGAGGGCGGCCTGGATCAGGAGCGCGGCTCGAGTGCATCGAGCCAGGCCTGCGCGGCAGAAACGCCACCGGGCAAGCCTCGCTCCCAGCGCAGGTAGAGCACACGCGCTTCGTCACCGGTGGTCAGGTTGACGCGCAGGGTGTCGTGGAAGGTGGGGATGCCCTCGGAGTCGAACTCGTAGTGACGCAAGCGCACCCAGGTCGCGAGAAAGCCTTGCCAGTCGAGCTTGCCCGACTCCATCGGCAAGACCTCCCCGCGACTCGAGACTCGACCGATGTCCTTGTAGCGCAGCTTGGAGAACTGCTGCTGGAGAAAGGCGTGCGCCCGTTTGCGGCCGGGGACGAGGACGAGTGTCGCCTGCGCGGGTGGACGACCCGGCTCCCCCTCGGGAAGCTGCTCCCAATCGACGTGCTCGGGATGACCGCTCCCCGTCTCTCGGCTGGAGACGGCCATCCCGTCGGAGGCGGGCGGCTCCTCACTTGGATCCTGCCGCTTGCCACCCGCGGCGAGATCGACTCCCCCAGCGAAGTCGAGCTCGATCTGTCCGCCGGCGAAACGGTGCCCGCCGCTAAGCTCCAGTCCCCCGGGAACCTCCCCCACCTCGAAGCGCGCGTGAAGAAGATCCCGCGCCTCCTCGATCGAGAGTTCCTCGACCCCCCGTCGCAGGAAGGAGAGGGTGACCGCCGCCAGCACGGCCAGTCCCAGGGCGATACCCAGCAGGCTGGGCGTCGTGAGGGGGCGCGGGCTTTCCATCAGCGCTCCGGCCCGATGTGGAAGGGGGCCAGGAAAGCGGACAGCTCGTCGACGGTCGGCCCCCCCGGGTGACGCTCCACCCAGAAGAGAACCAGGGACTCGCCCAGATCGGCGGACGATAGATCCAGGGCCAGGGTGGTGGGCGGAGCCGTCTCCTCCGCCTTCTCCGAGGCCTCACCAGCGGTTTCCTCCGCCGTCCCTTCCTGCGGCTCGTCGCCGGACAGAATCGTCGAGGCTCCAGGTAGGGTGCGCTGCTCCTCCCCGGACAGGCGCACGACCCGCAGCTCACGGCCCTGGATGGTCACGGTCGAGACGGGTTCGGACATTCCGGGAGGGGTCCACGGCTCGACCTCGTCCCGCGCCGTGTCAAAGGTCTTCTTGGCATCCTTCTCTCCCAGTCGCAGGAAGGTTACTGCCCGGTCGGGCTTCTCCTCCGATCCCTGGGTCAAGACGTAGCCCTCCATGCCGAGCAGACCCAACTGCAGACCGAACTTCAGCGTCCAGCCCTCCGGACGTCGATCATAGGGCACGAGCTCGGCCAGGGCCGGCCACTGACGTTCGGGGTCGGTGGCCTGATTGAACTTCTCCTTCAGCCACCAGCCCCCCACGAAGAGGATCAAAAGGGGCAGGAGGCACCCCAGGCTGAGCAGCATGATGCGCGGTCCAGACCGCTGCCGCGGTACGCTTTCGAGGTCGCCCCAGTCGGTCTCGCTCATCGTTCCCACTCGTAGAATCCTCTCCCGCTCTTCTTGCCCAGCTCACCCCGCGCCACCTTCTCTCTCAGAAGCGCGGGAGGCTCGAAGCGCTCACCGAGCTCCCCGCTGAGATAGTCGGCGATCGAGAGGCGCACGTCGAGACCGACCAGATCGGTCAGACGCAGGGGCCCCATCGGAAAGCCGTAGCCCAGGGTCATCGCCTTGTCGATGTCCTCCGCGGAGGCCACCCCCTCCTCGAGCATGCGAATCGCCTCCATGCCGATGGCGATCCCAAGACGCGAAGAGGCGAAACCCGGCGCATCGCGCACCTCGATCGGCTCCTTGCCCATGCGTCGGGCGAGGTCGAGCGCGCAGCGAACCGCATCCTCGCCGGTGTGCTCGGTTCGCACGACCTCGACCAGCTTCATCAGATGCACCGGGTTGAAAAAATGCATCCCCAGGACCCGCTCGGGGAAGCGTGCCGCTTGCGCGATGGCCGTGATCGAGAGGGACGAGGTGTTGGTCGCCAGGAGTACCTCCGCGCCCAGGCGCTCACCCAGATCCCGAAAGATGCCGGTCTTGAGGTCGAGCCGCTCGGGAACCGCCTCGACGACCACCGCCACCCCCTCGAGAGCCCGGTCGAGGTCGTCGGCGGTGGTAAGCCGCTGGAGGGCAGCGTCGCGAGCCTCCGGGCTCACCTTGCCCCGCTGCACCCCCTTCTCGAGGTTCTCGCGCACCTTTTCGAGGGCGGCCGCCAGGGGCTCGGGGGCTACATCGTAGAGGCAGCAGCGGATCCCACTGAGCGCCAGGACCTGGGCGATCCCGTGCCCCATGGTTCCAGCGCCGAGCACGGCCGCGGTCTGAATGTCGCTTGCGTTCATGGTCATCGCGTCGGGTCGAGGACGAGCTTGCCGAGCACGAGCCCCTCCTCGAGAAGCTCATGGGCGCGGCGCACTTCGGACATGGGCAGCACGCGGTCGACGACCGGGCGTATCTCGCCGCGGTCGACGAGTTCGAAGATACGCGGCAGACTGGCTCGCGGCCCCATCGTCGATCCCAGGATCGATTGATTCTTGATGAACAGGTGTGGCAGGGTCAGATCCACCTTGGGCCCGGTCGTGCCGCCACAGGTTACCAGGCGTCCATTGCGGGCCAGGGCGCGCATGGACCCTTTCCAGGTCGCCGGCCCCACGTGTTCGACCACCACGTCGCACCCTCCCCGAGCCCGGTCGCGTACTTGCCTCGGCCACTCGGGGTCGTAGTGATCGAAGACATGTTCCGCACCGAGCTCCCGGCAGAGCTCGCGCTTGGCCTCGCTCCCGGCCGTGGCGAAAACGCGAGCCCCTGCCACGCGGGCCAGTTGGATGGCCGCGCTGCCGACGCCCGAGGCTCCGGCGAGAACCAGCACCTGTTCTCCCGCGCCCAGACCGGCGCGGAAGTGGAGCATGCCCCAGGCGGTGAGAAAGACCAGGGGCACGGCCGCCGCCTGCAGGGGATCGATCCCGTCTGGGAGCGGGAAGACGTAATGGGCGGGCAGGACGACGAGCTGGGCGTCGAAACCGTCGCCATGCTCCCCGCGGATGCCGTAGTCGGCCTCCAGGTGGTCGCACTCCGGGTCGGCATCGGCGCCGGTGAAACCCGGCTCCATGACGACGCGGGAACCGATGGCCGGGGCGCTGACTCCTTCGCCATGGGCGACCACCTCCGCCACCCCGTCACACCCGGGGATGCGCGGTAGCTCGATGGGCATCCCCGGCATCCCCCTTCGAACCCACAGGTCGAGGTGGTTGACCGAGACGCCCAGGGGGCGAAGCAGGAGTTCGCCCGGCCCAGGCTCGGGGTCGGGCAGCTCGACCCAGTCGAGCACGGAGGGGTCCCCGTGACGGGTGATATGGACAGCGTGCATCTATCGGGCAGAGAGACGGGGCTTGCGGTTGCGGATCGAGCCGTCGAAGCGGACGTTTGGCGGCAAAGAGGATAGCGTCATTGGCTGCGCCGATAGCGGCGCTCGGTGGGAGGAGTCACGCGCCCTCCCGCCAGGTACTCCTCCAGCACGTCACGCAGGAGAATCGGATCGGACTCGCGACGCTGCAGGGACGCCAGGAACTCGTACCCGTCTCCTCCCTCCGCATTGAAACTGTTCACGGTCACGCGGTAGTCCCGCTCCGGATCGAGGGGCTTTCCCCCCACGAGCAGGCCGACCAGCTTCGGCCGTCCCTTGCCCCCCGAGAGCAGCACGGTCATCCCACTGAACTCCAGGCCGCGTCCACCTCGCTCCTCGACCGCCGTGTGCATCAGGCGCAGGAGCTCGGTGCCGGTCATGGTGAGCGTGACCAGGTGGTTGTCAAAGGGCAGGAGCTGGAAGAGGTGGCGGCGGGTCAGGGGGCCGGCGGGCAGATTGGCGCGCAATCCGCCTCGGTTTTGGAGGGCCACGTCCGCGCCACTGTGGGCGCGCATGGCGTCGGTGACCAGGTTGCCGGCTGGGGATGAAGTGAAGGGGTCGGAACTACGTGTCAACGGCGCGGTCAACTCACCGACGACCACGTTCATTTCACCATCGGCGCGCTCGTGCATCGCAGCGCAAGCCGCTTCGACAGGCCCCACTCGATCCTCGGCCGCAGGCTCCTGGTAGAGATCGATCAGCCGGGCATGGGACTCGACCACCCGACCGCTCTCCCGATCGAAGTAGAGGTCGACGCGTCCCAGGGTCGAGGCCTTGGCTCCGGTCTGGACGATCAGGGTGGAGCCCTCACGCAGTCCCTTGCGCAGGAAGCTGTGGGAATGGCCTCCCACGATCAGGGGGAGCTCGGGGTGGGCCCGCGCCAGGGCGCGATCCTCCGCCACTCCGCAGTGGGTCAAGGGCAGAATCCAGTCGACGTCGAGTTCCTTCTCATAGCGTGTAAGCACCTCGCTCGGTTCACGCCAGACCAGTTCCCGCGCGGATGGATCGGTAATCGAGGGGGTCTCGGTGGTGCAGAGTCCCACCAGAGCGATACGCAGACCGCCGCGCTCGACGATGCGGTAGGGCTTCGTCCCTGGCAGTGCCCCCCCCTCCGGGAGGCTGACATTGGCCAGCAGGGCCGGCGGCCTCACCGCCGCGAGGTGCCCTTCGAGCACGAGGGGGCCATGGTCGAACTCGTGGTTTCCAACCGCCATGGCGTCGTAACCGAGCAGGGTGAGCGCGGCGAGGAAGGCACGCCCCTGGTCGAGACGGCCCTCGGGCGTGCCCTGGAACCAGTCACCGCTGTCGACCACGAGGACCGCGGCCCCCTCGGCCAGGGCCCTGCGCTTCTCCCGCCAAAGCGCGGCGGCGAGACGGGCCAGCCCTCCGCAGAGGGGCTTGGGGTCCGCATCCTCGAGCCAGGTGGCGGGGCGCGGTGCCACCTGGCCGTGCAGGTCATTGGTGTGGAGCACGACCAGGTGGAGCGGATCCTCGACCGCTGCATGCGCGGCCGGTGAGCGTCGGTCGAGGCCGCTTGCCACCGAGACGGCGGCGAGGAGCAGGCTGGTGAGGAAGAGCTGGCGTCGATTCAGGGTCCGCATGGGTGGGCGCCATGATGCCCGAGACGAGCCTTGGTGGGACCCCCTCCGGCTCCTAGGATGCGCGGGTGACCCTGATCTTCCCCAAGGATCGCCGGCCCAGCCCCGCGCCGGAGTCCGTCTCGGCCACGCGGGTGGCCCTGGTGGTCGCGCCGGAGCACGAGAGTTCCGGCGCCGGCCGACCGCGACGAGCCCCCCGGGAAGTGGCCGAGATCGCCGCCGCCCTGCGCCAGGAGGGCGCCGAAGTCTCCCTGGTCGATCTACGCCTCCCCGGAGCCACGCTCGAAGCGAGCGAGCCCGCCGATGCGCTCCTGCTCTTCGGGCAGGGAACGGCGGAGCTGGTCACCCTGGCACGGGAGCTCGGCACCCTGCTCTCGGGGCGGGAGTTCGTCGCAGCCGGCGCCGCTCTAGACGCGGACATCCTCTTGAACTCGAGTCCGGTGCAGGCCGTGCTGCTCGATGGGGAGGCCCCCGCGGCGGCCCAATGGCTACGCCGCCGCCGTTTGGGCAGGGGACTGGCGGGCTGCCGCGGCCTGGCCTGGCGCGCACCGAGCGGAGTGGTCGTGCGCGAGGCGCCGCTCTCCTCCGCCGGCCGCAACCGAGAGACGCCCGGACCAGCCTGGGACCTGGTGGCTCTCGAACGCTACGGGGACCCCCCGCCCCTCCTCAGTGCACGGAGCTGCGGACCGCGTTGCCGCATCTGCCACCACTCCTTCGGTCACGCCTATCGACCCCGCCCCCTGGCCGAGGTCTGCGCGGAACTCGACGCCCTGGCCGTTCGCGGTCACTCACGGGTCTCCATCGAGGATCGACCCGCCAACCTGGACCCCGCGCGGCTAGCGACCCTGATCCGGGCCATGGCGCGGCGGGGCCTCCGGCCCAGCTTCGCAGCACCCCTGCGCGCCGATCGCATCGACGAGCCCCTCGCGCGGGCCCTGCTCCTGGCCGGGGTAGGCCGCATCGAGATCGATGTGGAGAACATCTCGCCGCGCATCCAGCGGGAGACCGGCCTGAACCTGGACCTCGACCGGGCCAGGGCGGGGATCGAAGAGCTCGCCCGGGTAGGGATCGGGACCTACGGTCGCTTCACCCTCGGCCGCTCCGGGGAGGGTGCTCCCGGACCGGGCCGTGGGGAGGATCGTGCCACCCTGGCCTGGGCGCGAAGTACCGCCCTGGAGCGAGCGAGCTTCGAAGGCGGCCGTGGCCGACACCGAGCTTGGCTTCGCTTCCACCTAGCGCCTGTCCGGCTCGCGAGCCTGCTCGGCCTGGGCCGCAGGCGACGACGTCAGCGCTGCCTCCGCAACCAGCCCAGGAAGCGGCCTTCCAGGTCGTCGTCCCCCGGTTCGGCCTGACTCAGGGGTAGGCCGTAAACCTCGGCCAGGGTCGCCTCGAGGGTGGCGACGGTGCCGTGGGCCAGGCGGCGGAGCAGCTCGGCAAAGGCCTCGTGGGAGCGCTTCTCCTTACCCATCCCGTGCTCGCGCAGCCAATGCAGGAAGCAGGTGCGATAGGAGCGCAGGAACTCGAGCTGATCGCCGTAGTAATCCCCACCGGGAAGGGAACGAGTCGCGGCTGCGCTGCCGAGGAAGGGGGGTGCAACCTCCACTCCCCTGCGCCCTCGATCGTCCTGGAGGGTGAAGTGCAGGTGATCCTTACGCGAACCAGCGGACATGCCCCGGCGCAGGGCGGCGACGAAGTAGTCCGAGCCCTGTTCGCTGCGCCAGCGCGAGTCGGCCAGGTTGGGAGGTAGGAGGCCTCCGTTTGGATTGCCGCCCGGTACGAACACCTCGCGGGCAGAGGTGCGACGGGCGCGCAGGTCTCCGTCCACCCGGGTGTTGCACTCGCCGTAGAGATCGACCACCAGGTTGATCGCCAACCCGCCGGCCAGGGTGGGAGGGATCGCGTCGCCAAAGTAGTTGGCTAGCAGCGAGTTGGTCGCCAATTGGACGATCTGCTCCTCGAGCCCGGTCTTGGTGCGCGTGTCCATGCGCACGCCCCCGGCGTAGTCGCCCGGGGAGCGCGGATTGGCCAGGTGGGTGGCGAGGAACTTGACGTCGTCGATGTAGAAGTGGGTCCAGGTGGTGATCGAACCCTGCCAGAAGGCACTGCGCGCACTCGGGTAGATCCAGCCCCCCAGACAGCACAGTTGCACCATGCGCGTCCGGTCGGTGACCAGGACGATCGGTTCACGCAGGCCCTCGGAGCGCTCGAGCCCCAGCGCACGCCCCTCGGCGGCATAGGCCGCGAAATGCAGAGCCGCGGCCCGCAGGGAATCCTTGGCCCCCAGGACTTCGAACATGTCCTGGCCCCCCTCGTTGCCGGCATCCTTGGACAGGGCCGCATCGATGGCGCGACTCTTCCAGCCCTTCACCCACCGACGGAGGGTCTTGATGTCCCCCCGCACGCTCTTGAGCTCACGCCTGTCCGGCACGGTGGGTTCCAGCCAGTCGAGCCAGGTCTCTTGGGAGTCGATCAGCGCCAAGGCCACCCGCTGGAAATCGCTGAAAGCCTCCTCGTCCTCTGCCACTTCGAGGGGCAGATAGAGGTCGTAGAGACCGACGGAGAGCCGCAGGCAGTTGCCCGCGAGGAATCCGTGCAGATCGAAGGTCTCCGGCTGCGCCTCCCCGGCCCCCCAATCTACGAGAACCCTGCGGGCCAGGCTCTCATAGGGCAGCGCCTGCCCCGAGGCCCGGCTCTGGCTCCGAGCTGGGGTACCCGAAGCCAGGAGAAGCGCCAGGAAAAACGCCGGGAACGAGCAAGAGGGGAGGGCGGAGCGCAGGGGCGAAGCGGGGACGGAGAACATGGGCGCTGTTCTTTCCAGGGGACTGCGGGAAGGATCCGCTCGGGGGACGCGTGAGCGCAGGTCTTCTTCCGACCTTCTGAACGAAGCGCTCCCGGTTGACCGAACGGGTTTTTCTTGATGGCTTTTCGCGGCGGTCTTTGGCGGCGATGTTTTCTCCAGGGACCTTTCTCGACGGAGATACGTGGCGGGAAGGCTTCTATTCGCTCACCTCTCCTAGAAGGGAAACCTCGACCTTCCTGTTGGAGAAACGGAGAACTTCTCCCCGCACGTGCAATCTTTTCTCGAAAGCGAGCCCGGCTCGTCCGTGAGGACTGTGTAACTGACGAAAACCCCTAGAATGCGCGTTCCATGAACCCCTTCCTCCCGACGACTCCCGAGGAGATCCGCGAAGCCGGTTGGGCCGAGCCCGACGTGGTCTTCGTCAGTGGTGACGCGTACGTCGACCACCCCTCCTTTGCGGCTGCCCTTCTGGGGCGGCGCCTGAGCGCGGAGGGCCTGCGCGTCGCCATCCTTCCCCAACCGGATTGGCGCAGCCCTGACGCTTGGCGCGCCCTCGGCCGGCCGCGCCTCTTCTATGCGGTCAGTGCGGGGAACATGGATTCCATGGTCAACCACTACACGGCCAACCGCAAGCGCCGCGGCCAGGACGCCTACTCCCCGGGGGGGCGCATCGGCTTGCGTCCGGATCGTGCGGTGGCGGTCTATGCCCAACGTTGTCACGAGGCCTTCAAGGGGGTGCCCGTCATCATCGGGGGGGTGGAGGCCAGCCTGCGCCGCATCGCCCACTACGACTACTGGTCCGACACGGTGCGGCCCTCGAGCCTGGTCTCCAGCAAGGCGGACCTACTCGGCTTCGGTATCGGCGAAGCCACCCTGGTGGCCATTGCCCGGCGCCTGGACGCGGGGGAACCGATCGAGGCCCTGCGCGACCTGCGCGGTGTCGCCTACCTGCTCGGCAAGAACGAGCCCCTTCCCGACCACCGCTGGGACGACGCCCATTGCGACAACCGTACGCGCGAACTGCCCAGCTTCGAGGAGGTACGCTCCGACCCGCGGCGGTTCGCGGTCATGACCCGCATCGCCCACCAGGAGACCAACCCCTTGAACGCCAGGCGCCTGCTCCAGCGCCACGGCGAGCGCACCCTGGTCATCAATCCGCCGCCCCTGCCCATGACGAGCGAGGAGCTCGATCGGGCCTACGACCAGCCCTTCACGCGCCAGGTACACCCGCGCTACCGGGAGCCGATCCCCGCCTACACGATGATCCGTGACTCGGTGACGATCATGCGGGGGTGCTTCGGGGGCTGCACCTTCTGCTCGATCACGCTGCACCAGGGCCGTGCCATTCAGTCGCGCTCCCCCGAGTCGATCCTACGCGAGGTCGAACAGGTGGCGGCCACCCCCGGCTTCAAGGGCACGATCAGCGACCTGGGGGGACCCACGGCCAACATGTACCGCATGGGTTGCTCGGATCCAGCCACGGAGGCGGTCTGCCGCCGACAGTCCTGCGTGCACCCCACGATCTGCAAGCTACTGAACACGGACCACGGTCCGACCAAGGAGCTCCTGCGCGCCGCACGCGAGCGCCCCGGGGTACGCCGGGTTCTGATCGCCTCCGGACTACGCATGGACCTGGCCCAGGAGGACCCCGAGTACCTGAGAGAACTCGCCCGCCACCACGTCGGCGGGCACCTCAAGGTCGCTCCCGAGCACGTCGATCCCAAGGTGCTCAACCTGATGAAAAAGCCGAGCCTCGACTCCTTCGATGAGTTCGCCGATGCCTTCGCACGGGCCTCACGCGAAGTCGGGAAGGAGCAGTACCTCGTGCCCTATTTCATCTCCGGCCATCCCGGTTCAGGCCTACCGGAAATGATCGAGCTGGCACTCTTCCTGAAGGCCCGCGGATATCGACCGCGCCAGGTCCAGGACTTCATCCCCGCCCCCATGGACGTCGCGACCTGCATGTACCACACCGGCCTGGATCCGATGACCCTGCGGCCGGTAGAGACCGCGAGGAAGCTGCGCGACCGGCGGATGCAGAGGGCCCTCTTGCAATACTTCGCTCCCGAGAACCACGCCGAGGTGAAACGCGCCCTGCTGGCGGCGGGCCGTCCCGACCTGATCGGTACCGGTCCGGAGTGCCTGATCCCCGAGCACCCACCGCGCCGCTCACGGCCAAAGGACCCCAAGCGCCGAGACTCCAAGCGCCGAGACTCCAAGCGCCGGGACTCCAAGCGTACGGGCTCGAATCGCTCCTGAGCGAACGCTAGCCTTTCCCCATGGAATCGGCATCCACCGTTGCGCTCGCGCTGTCAGGGGGTTGCCTGCTCGGAAGCGTGGGGCTGTTCCTCTGGCGGCCTTCGAGGAGCGTGGGTGCCCTGGCGCTGGTTGCACTCGGCGTAACCACCACGCTCCTCTTGCGCCAGCCTCCCCACGAAACCGATCTGCTCCTGGGGCTCAGCCTGGCCGCGGCGCTGTTCCTGTTCGGCCTCGATCTGTGGCGCACGGGGCGCGCAGCCGACGCAGCACGGGAGCGGGAGCGCTGCCTGCTGGAGACTCCCCAGGTGGGCCTGTGGATCCTGGACGGAGCAGGCCGCACGCTCCAGGTCAACACGCGCCTGGCCTCCATGCTGGGCCATGATCCCGCTTCCATGCGCGGGGCTCACTTCAGCACCTTCGTCTTCCCACCCGACCTGGAGAGAGCCGACCATCTCTTCGAGGCGCGCGCCTGCCACTCCGCGGAGCTGGCCCTGCGCACCCGCGACGGTCGTCGTCTCTGGGCGCACCTCTCCAGCAGCCCCTTCCCGACCGCCCCCCACACGGGCGGCGCACAGGGCAGCGCCAAGGCCCTGATCGCCGTGCGCGACATCACCTCGAAGCGCCAAGCCGAAGCGGCGGAGCGCTGCTTCGGCAGGCTGCTCGAGCAGTTCGTCATGCGGGCTCCCCGCCCCCGACTGCTGAACCAACTCTGCCTCGCAGTCGAGAATCGTCTGGGTCCCGGCCACTGCCTCGTGACGACCTTGGGCAAGGACGGGAAACTGGTCCTCGAGGCCGCTCCCGGACTCTCCCCAGCCCTGCGCAGTTGGATCGACGGCGCCGATCCATCGGTGGAACCCGCCTTCATCGGGCCTACCCTCGCCGAGCGCAGCCCCCTGTTCATCGAAGACACCTCGACCCATCCCACCTTCAGCGAGTTCCGTGACCTCCTGCGTCGCTGGGGTGTGGCCGCCACCTGGACGGTTCCGATCCACTCCCCCGCCCACGGGTTGATCGGTGCCCTTACCTACCTCCCCGCCAGCCGTGGTCTTCCCTCGGCCTCCGATGAACGCGCCCTCGAAACCTACGCTGCCCTGGCCCTTATCGGCATCACCGAAAGACGCACGCTGCGTGAGCTCGAAGAGACCCAAGCCCACCTCACGGCTGCGATCAATCAGAGCCCGGCGGGAATCGTCATCGCCGATGCGGAGAGCGGCCGGGTCCAGATCGCCAACGATCTGGCCTTGGGGGCACGCTCCAACGTACCTCCCTCACTCGAGGACCTCTCGGCCGAGGAACTCCCCCTGGGGTGGACCCCCTGCCACCCCGATGGTCGCGCTCTGGAGCGAGAGGAGTTGCCCCTGGTGCGAGCCCTTCGGCACGGCCAAACCTCGCGCAACGTCGAGCTCTTGATGCGCCGCGAGGATGGGCTCAAGCGTTGGATCCTGGCGGGGGCCGCCCCCGTTCGGGATCTTCACGGCCACATCCGGGCCGGCGTCGCGGTCTATCTGGACATCACGACGCGCAAACGTGACGAGCGGGATCTCCGCCGGCTCTTGAAGGGGCTCGGTTCCAAGAGCGAGGAGCTCGACCAGTTCTTCCAGACCTTGACCCACGACCTGCGGGCCCCCCTGATCAATATCGCGGGCTTTGCGGGGGAGCTTGGCATCGGCCTCGACGAGCTCGAGCAGCTCCTCGTCGATGCCGACCTGCCCGCCCAGACCCGAACCCGTTTCCAGAACTTGCTCGACGGGGAGCTGCGTTCCGCCCGAGAACACATTGCGGCAAGCGCCCAACGCATGGAGGCCTTGATGCGTGGCATGGCGCGTCTGAACACCCTGAACCGCAGGGCCCTCAAACTCTGCGACGTCGACCTGAATGCCCTCCTGCGTGAGGTCCGCAGCGCATTCGAGTTCCGCATCCGAGAACTTGCCATGCGGATCGAGGTCGGTCTTCTACCGCCCTGCCGTGGCGATCACGGCGAGCTGGGTCAGGTCTTCTCCAACCTGCTCGACAACGCCCTCAAGTACCGCGACCCAAAGAGGGCCGGCCGCGTGCGCATCGCCGGCCGACGTCGCGGCAACCGGGTCCTACTCACCGTCACCGACAACGGTATCGGGATCCAAGCTTCCGAAGCCGAGCGCATCTTCCAGCCCTTCTACCGCGGGAACGGGGCGCGCTTCACGCCCCAGGTCGGCGCGGAAGGATCTCCGGAAGGAGAGGGCTTGGGGCTGGCGATCCTGCGCCGCAGCCTCTCCCGCATGGATGGCAAGGTGCGAGCCGTGCCCCTCGAGAAGGGCCTGCGCTTCGAGATCGATCTACCTGCGGCGGAGCACGAGCGACCGGACCCCCTCAGCGCCTCGGGTTCGAGTGCCGAATCGTCACCGATAGGCACCCTCCCCCCCACGGCGACACCTGGGTAGGGACGCCTAGGACGAAGGGCGCACTGGGTGACTGGTCCGTACGGGTGACTGGTCCGTACGGGTGGCTGGTCCGTACGGGAGCGCCACCTAGGAGCCTCCCACCGGGCAGTCGAGCTTGGCAACCCGCCCGGAGGAGTCGTCAGCCCTGGAAGGGTTCCTCGGAGAGGTGCTCGCGCTTCTCCTCGACGTCCTTCCACTCGTCGGCGTCGGGCAGCGGGTCCTTCTTGTCGGTGATCGTGGGCCAGATCCCGGCCAGTTTGGCGTTGATCTCAACGTAGTCGGCCCACTTCTCGGGGATCTCGGTCTCCTCGAAGATCGCCTCGGTCGGACACTCAGGGACGCAGGCCCCGCAGTCGATGCATTCGTCCGGATTGATTGCGAGGAAGTTCACGCCCTCGGTAAAGCAGTCGACGGGGCAAACGTCCACACAGTCGGTGTACTTGCACTTGACGCAGGGTTCGGCAACGACGTAGGTCATCGATTCCTCGGAGCTGGTTTCTGGGAACTCTGGCGCAGAGCATAACGTCCCCGGGAGCGGGGACAACATCACGGCGGGGGGAGATCCACGGCAGGTACCTCCCGGTGGGCGGGGGATCGCTCCACCTCTCGGCCTCCCGGGGTGGGATCCCCCCCCGATCAACCACCGACGGACTTCACCGCCCGCCCCAGGACCTCCGAGAGGCGGGGGACATCCGCCAGGGGAGTCGAGCAGAGGGCCACACGGACCGCCCCCTCGAGGGGGACGACGAAGACCCCCTCGGCCCGGGCTGCGGCGGCGGTCGCCGGGCCGTCGGGGGTGAAGACGGTGACGAAGAAGCCCCCCTCGTAGCGAGGGTGACGGAGCCCCACCCGGGCTGCCTCCCGGTTGAAGGCCTCGACCCGGTTGCCCAGGAGGTTGATCATCTCCCGGCGGTCCACGGCTACGCGCTGGGCGATCTCCGGCTCGGTCAAGAGGCGGGTGATGGCCAGGAGCCCCAGGTGATTGCAGTTGGACCAGGTCCCTCGGCAGGAGTAGGAGAGGGCGTTGAAGACCGCCTTGCGATCTTCCTCGTCATCGACGACCGCGATCAGGGAGCCGACCCGCGCCCCATACTGGGCGAACGACTTGCTCGCACTCCAGGCGACGAGCAGGTCACACACCTCGGCCGCCGGGGCCAAGGCCTCGATCCAGGCGTCCGACCCCGCGGCACCGTAGTGGGCGTAGGCCAGGTCCAAGAGGAATGCAACCGGCGCGCTGCGACCGGCGCGAGCGAGGATCTCACCCACCTGCTTCCACTCCTCGGCATCGAGGGTGTAGCCGGTCGGGTTGTGACAGGGAAAGTTGAAGATCACCAGCGCTCGGCCCTGGTCAGCGATCAGGCTCTCCAGCGCTGACTCGAAGGCGGCGAGGTCGAGCCCACCCTCGTCGGTCAGCATGGGGAAGGTGCGTACCTTGCGGCGGGAGTGGGTCGCGATGATGCGGTAGGGTCCCCAGTAGTAGCTGGTCGTCAGAAGCGCTTGCCCCGGATCGAGGTAGTTCACGACCGCGTGGTGGATCGCACCCGTCCCTCCGGCGGTCGCGACCGCGACCGCTCGGCGAGCGAGTTCGCCCCTTCCCAAAGCATCGAGCCGCACGGCGTCGAGGAAACTGGGATCCCCCGCGATGGGCGCATAGGAGGCTGCCCGCGCGGCATCCACGGAGCGGAAAGCCTCGGTGACCGTCGGCATGACCGCCAACTCCCCCTCCTCGGTGAGCAGCGCCCCCAAACTGGCATTGATCACCTTCTCCCCCCCTCGCGCTCGGCGGCGAGCCTCCGCGTCGAGGGTGAAGATCGGGTCGTCGCCGGGGCGGGCGGCGGACTCGGAGATCAGACGTAGGTGGTGGGGTCGAATG
>JALWOP010000331.1 GCA_027083445.1 Planctomycetota bacterium
CCCCCTCCCCCCCGCCCTCCTCTCCGAGGCCCTCCTCTCCGAGGTGGGACCGCAGCATGCGCTGCTCGCCTCCCTCGCGGGTGAGTGGCTCGTGCGGGTCGAACGGCCTGGGAGCTCCGAGCCCGTGGGTCGTGGAACGGCGCGACTCACCCCCCTGCTGGGGGAGCGCTTTCTCCAACTCGAGGTGCAGCTCACCCTGGGTGAGCAGTCCCTCGAACTCCGCGGCTTCTTCGGCTTCGACAGGGCCCAGGATCGCTGGCAGGCTCTATGGCTCTCCGACAAGGGGCTTGGCATGAGCCTGCTCTCGGGGAGCGGTCGGCCTGAGAGGGGGGTCGTTCTGCGCGGAGAGCAGGGCGGTATCGCGGGGCGCAGCGTCTGGACGGTGACGGGCCCGGAGAGCTTTCGTTTTGAGACCTACGTCCCAGGGCCCGATGGCCGCGAACGGCTTCTGCGGACCAGCACCTACATCAGGCGCTGAGGACGAACTGCTTGCGGCGGATGCCCCAGGTGGCGACCGCGATGGCCAGGGCGATCAGGCCGAGTAGATAGAGGGCCGAGTGGGCCGGTGTCTTGAACTCGGTGCCGGCGATGACATCGATGCGCCGCAAGAGTGAATCGTCCTCGAGAGCCAGGCGTGTGAAGATGCCGCGCAGGTAGTACTGGACGGTCATCTTCTGGGTCGAGCCGGGAAGGTTGGCGAGAAAACCCTCCATGGCGATCAGGTAGAAGAGACCCACCACCATGGGACGGCGCACGAAGATCCCCAGGGCGGCGGTGATGAGCGCGTAGACCGCTCCCCCCAGGAGCGCGGCGGGCAGGAGCTGCCAGAGCATTCCCTCGGCGAGGTCGTTCGCACGGCCCCGCAGGGGGGCGAGCATGACGATCGCCGTCGAGGAGAGGGCGAGCAGGATGGAGAGCAGCACCAGGGTGGCCAGGTAGCGGCCCAGGAAGAGAGCGGAGCGCGGAATCGGACGGGTGAAGGCGTAGGTGATGGTGCGGTTCTCGATCTCCTCGGTCAGCACCGCGGAACCTGCGATGAGACCCATCAAGGGGGCGATGAGCTGCAGCAGGAACATCATGCCCACGATCCAGACCACTTCCGAGGCATCGACCTTGGGCGGGGGCATCAGGGTCACGATCACCGGCCCCAAGGCCAGAAGCAGGCAGATCAGTGCCCGTTTGGAACGCAGCACGGCGCTGAGGTGAGTGGTGAAGATCAGCGCGATGGCACGGGGCATTCTCATTCCCTCAACCCACCAAGTAGTCGAAGACCGCCTCGAGGTTCGCGTCGGAACTCTCGAGGCTCTGGATTCCAGGGCGCACCTCGGCTGCCACCGCGGGCAGGGAGTTGCAGAGAGCCTCCAAATCGGCCGTCTCGACCTGGAGCGCCCCCCCCTCGCCCAGGGTCAGGGAGTGCACATGCTCGAAGCGCAGGAGAGCGCCCGCCAGGCGGCGGGGCTCACGTACCGTGAAGCGCACCTTGCGCGGGTGGCGTGAGAGGAGTCGGCGCACTTCGGAGACGCTGCCCTGGGCGAGGAGGCGTCCGCGGTGGATGAGGACGATGCGCTCGGTCAGGCTCTGGACCTCGTGCAAGACGTGGCTCGAGACCAGGATGCTCGTTCCAGCGCCGGCCAGTTCGCGGAAGAGTTCGAGTACCCGGTGCCGGGCCAGGGGGTCGAGCCCCGTCAGGGGCTCGTCGACGATGAGCAACTCGGGATCGTGGGCGATCGCCTGGGCCAGGCGCGTACGCTGGCGCATCCCCTTGGAGTACCCCCCGCAGCGACGCTCCATGGCATCCCCGAGCCCCACTCGCTCCAGGGCGTGCTCCGCCCTGCGGCGGGCCTCCGCCCTGGGAAACCCGGCCATGCGCATGCACAGGGTCACGAATCCCCGGCCGCTGAGGTGGTCGTAGAGTGCATCCTGCTGGGGGCAGAAGCCCAGGCGCCGGTAGAGCGCCTGGTTGGCGAAGGGGTCCAGTCCGAGTACACGTAGGCCGCCGCGGGAGGGACGCAGCTCGCCGACGAGCAGCTTCATGAAGGTCGACTTGCCGGCCCCGTTGGGTCCTACCAGGCCGGTGATGCCCTCCTCGATGGTTACGCTGAGGTCGTTCAGGCCGACGACCTCGCCGTACCAGCGCGCCAGGTCCTTGGCTTCGACGACAGCCTTCATGCGACCACCTCCAGCTTGCGCACGCGCTCGGTCAGGATGAAGAGGCAGAGAACCCACAGAAGAGCCATGGCGGTCAGGGAGGATTCCGCGCTCACGGCGCGGTCCCGAACGAGGGTCACATGGAATAGCGCCTCACCCACCCGCTCCATGTTCGAGAAGAGGTCGACCACCGTCGTCCGCGCGTCCCGCAGGACACGGGCCAGAACGTGCGCGACGACGTTGGCGCCGTAGACCAGGCCCGCCGAGCCGACCAGGGCGTGGGTGCGGCGGTCGGTGATGCTCGAGAGGGTGAGTACTACCAGGGCCATCGTGCCGACCCAGAGGGTTCCGAAGAGGATCACCTTGGGGATGGTCTGCCACTCGTCGCGCAGAAAACTCCAGTCGGGGGACGAGAAGGCCGCTACGAAGCAGATGACCAGGCAGGGGAGGATCAGGGCCAGGACCCCGAACCAACTCGCCGCGAGGAACTTTCCCGCCAGGTACTCCATGCGTGTGAGCGGGCGCGAGAAGTAGAGCAGGTTGGCTCCGACGCGCCGGTCCTCGGCGATCAAACCCGAGCCGTACCAGGCCATCAGGATCAGCACGAACTTGGCCGTCTCCTGCAAGAACAGGAAGATGTTCTGCACCGTATCCCCGAGGATGGCCGCCAGGCGCTGTGCGGCGATGATCCCCTGGGGGGTCCCCGCCAGAGGGCCGAGGGCTTCACCCTCGAGCAACGAGAAGGCGAAGTGCACCTTGAAGCTGACGATGATGCAGGCGATGGCGATGGGGGCGTAGAGCAGGAGCAGCGGTAGCTTGCGCTTGAAAGCCAGGCGCACGGCAGCCCGCGCCAGGATCAGGGGCCGCAGCGGGTGGGCACGCAGCTCACCCTCGAAGGGGCGATAGATCTCGGTGTGGGTCGTGGCCTTCATGCCGGCGTCTCCGCATCTTCGGGGGCTGCCGCATCGACGCCGACAGCGCGTAGGAAGATGTCTTCCAGGCTGGAGCGTTCCGGGAGCAGGGAGATGATCGTGGTCGAGGTGCGTGCGGCGAGGGCGAAGACCTCATCCGCGTCCTGGCTGCCCGGCCCCAGTCGCACGCGCAGGGTGGGAGAGCCGTCGCGGATCACGCTGAAACCAGCCCCTCGGAGTGCGCTCTCGAGGGGAGCGGGGTCCCCGTCGACCTCGACCTGGAGAGCGAGGCCGTCGGCCTGGGTCATCTCCTTGACGTCGCCGGTCTTGACGACACGCCCCTTGTCCAGCACGACGACATGGTCGCAGGTCAGCTCCACGTCGTGGAGCAGGTGGGAGCAGAGCAGAACGTTCTTTCCCTGGTTGCGCCCCAGGTCGTCGATCAGCTCGAGCATGTGGCGCCGGCCGCGGGGATCGAGGCCGTTGGTCGGCTCGTCGAGGAGCAGGATGTGCGGGTCGTGGACCAGAGCCTGGGCCAGTTTCATGCGCTGCTTCATCCCGGTCGAAAACTCGGTCGCCTTGCGGTAGCGCGATTCGTCGAGCCCGACGTAGTCGAGGGCCTCGTGGGTGCGGGTCATCGCATCGGCACGGGAGAGGCCGGTCAGGCGGGCGAGGGTTGAGACCAGCTCGACCGCCGTTGCATCGGGGAGCAGGCAGTCGCCCTCGGGCATGTAACCGATGCGCCTGCGCACGGCGAGTCGATCCCGACGCTTGCGTGGATCGCAACCGGCGATCGAGGCGGAACCCTGGGTGGGGACCAGCAGCCCGAGCAGGAGCTTGATCAGGGTCGTCTTGCCGGCGCCGTTGGGGCCGAGCAGGCCTACCGGGCCCGGCGGGATCTCGACGTCGACCCCCCCGAGAGCTTCGACCTTGCCGTAACGCTTGAAGAGGTTGTGGATCGTGATGACGGCCCCA
>JALWOP010000332.1 GCA_027083445.1 Planctomycetota bacterium
CCCCCTCCCTGCGCCGCGCCCTCACCCCCTCCCCGGGCGAGCCGCGCGCCATGCTGCTCCATCTCTGGTCGGTCGACTGCGCCCCCTGCCTGGCCGAACTCGCAGAGCTCACACCCCGCCTCTCGGATCTGCGACAGGCAGGTCTCTCGTTCCTGCCCCTCTGCGTCGACCAGGGAGAGGCCGCCGAGCGTGCCCGGGTGCGCCTCGACGAACTCTCCTCCGGTCGGGGTGAGACCCTCCCCTGGCGCCTCCTCACCCCCGAGGAGAACACCATCCTCCAGACCCTCATCGAACACTGCCTCGGGCGGCAGGCGACCGGCCTCCTGCCCACCTCCCTCCTGGTGGACGAGCACGGTTGGTTGCAGGTGATCTACCTGGGCCGCGAGGATCCCGACACCCTCGCTGCGGACGCTCCGATCTACGCCCCAGGCCCGGAGCAGGCTCTCCTGCGGGGCACCTGGCCCGGGCGGTGGTTCTTCGGGGTTCCCCGGGACCTGGCTGCCCTCTCCCGTCGCTTCCAAGAGGCCGAGCTGCCCCGCGAAGCGCGCTTCTACGCCCTCCTCGCCAAGCGCGAGAAGTAGCCGGGTCGTGTCCTCCGCCCCAAATGTGACGCAATTGGGCCAGGCCCCGGATTGCGATGGAGCGGGCTCGGCAGTAGTTTTAGGTGGGGTCTGCGCTGGTTGATTGTGCATGCAGCGGCCTTGGCGGACCCTACTCCTCTCCTCCCGGGGTCGCGGGCCACAGCGCTCGCCCCGCCGTCACAACCAAGGTCTCTCCTATGCGCAAGCCCCTCACCCGCATCTTGGGCTGCGGCATTGCTGCCGTCGCACTCCCGTCCCTGGCTACAGCCCAGATCAGTTGGCTCGAGTACACGCGTGATGATTCGCGTATCTCCGACCCCAACAACCTCGTCCTCGGAGATACCGAGGAGAAGGACTATGCCTGGGGTGACCTCGACAAGGACGGCTGGACCGACCTGGTCATCGTCCGCAAGCAGCCCTACACCACCCAGGGCCGGCGCAAGAATGTGCTCCTCATGAACGAGGGAGGCACCCTCGTCGATCGCACTTCGCTCTATGCCAGTGCATCGGACGTGAGCGGGGACAATGGTTTCATGACCAAGACCAACGACCGTGACGTGGTCTTCGCCGATGTGGATGGCGACGGCTGGCTCGACGTGGTCACCTCCACCACCCTCAGCCCCGGCCAGCCCAAGCACATCTCGCACCCGCGGGTCTACATGAACTTGGGCAATGATGCGAACGGGAACTGGTTGGGCCTGCGTTTCGAGGCGGCGCGCACTCCGCAGATCAAGCTGATCGGAAGCGGCCAAGACTACTTCCCCTTCTTCTGTGGCGTGGGTGCGGGGGATGTCACCGGCAACGGCGTGCCCGACCTCTACTTCGCCGACTATGACGTCGCGGGCTACAGCGACGTCAACGACCGTCTGTTCATCAACGACGGTACGGGCTTCTTCAGCGACGAATCGACTGCTCGCATGTCTTCGTCGATGTTGAACTCCCCCTTCGGCACTTCCGCCGCCATCGTCGACATGAACCTGGACGGCGTGAACGACATCATCAAGAACACCGGCCTGGGCAACACCAGCGGCAACCCCCTGGTAGCCATCAGCTACAACAACCCCTCGAACCAAGGCTACTTCAACATCCTCCAGCAGCCCTACCAGGGCTCGCCCTACCACGTCAGTGTCGGCGACCTCAACCAGGATGCCCGCCCCGACATGGTCATCTCGGATGACGGCAACGACCGCTACATGCTCAACAACGGCGTCGACGCCCTCGGGCGAGTCACCTGGAGCAGTGCCTTCACCTATGTCGTCAACGACGATGGATTCGGCAGCAACAGCCTGATCTCCGACCTCGACAACGACGGCTGGCCCGAGGTGCTCATCGCCGATGTGGACGTCAACATTCCCGGGTGCTCCCGGCGGATGCACATTTACCACAACAAGGGTGGAACGATCGGCGGCAACATCACCCTCAAGGAAGAGAGCGGGAGCGGCTACCGCGGGGTGAGCGGTATCACGGCCAGCGATCTCAAGGGCACCCACGATGTCGCAGCGCTCGACATCGACAACGACGGTGACCTCGACCTCGTCATCGGGCGCTGCACCGGCACCCAGGTCTGGATGAACAAGCTCATCGATGGCACGCCGATCGGAACCAACTATTGCGGGCCCGCCGTGCCGAACTCCTCCGGCCTCTCGGCGGTGATCTCCGCCATGGGCAGTGAGCAGGTCAGCCAGAACAACGTGACCCTGACCGCAGCGGGGCTGCCCTCCAACCAGTTCGGATACTTCCTGACATCCCAAACCTCCGGGTTCATCGCCAACCCCGGCGGCTCCCAGGGCAACCTCTGCCTGGGCGGAACGATGGGACGCTACTCGGCTTTCGTCCAGAACTCCGGTGGCGCGGGTGAGTTCAGCCTGCAGATCGACCTGACCAACATGCCCGGTCCCGTGCAGACCGTGGTCAACCCCGGCGAGACCTGGTACTTCACCGCCTGGTTCCGCGACGTGGGCAGCACCTCGAACTTCACCGACGGCATCCAGATCGACTTCCTCTAGTCCGGCTCCCAAGAGTCGCTCCCCCACCGGGAGCGTCTATGTCCCCTTCGAGGCGGCGTGGGCGATCTGCCCGCGCCGCCTCTGTGCTACTCCTCCATTCCCAGCCCTGCCCCGCCCTAGCCATGTCTGCGCCCCTGCGTCTAGCCGTGTGGTCCGGCCCGCGCAACATCTCCACCGCCCTCATGCGCTCCTTCGGTAGCCGGGCGGACTGCATGGTCGTGGACGAGCCCCTCTACGCTCACTATCTGCAGAGCACCGGTCTCGAACACCCCATGCGGAAGGAGATCCTGCGCCGCCACGAGTGTGACTGGGAGAAGGTCGTCGCCGACCTCACCGGGCCCTTGGAGCCGGGGAAACGAGTCTTCTACCAAAAGCACATGGCCCACCACCTCCTGCCCCACATCGACCGCGGGTGGCTAGACGCTTTGACCCATGTCTTTCTCATTCGTGATCCCCGGCAGATGCTGACCTCGCTCTGCCGAGTCCTGCCCGAGCCCCGCATCGAGGACACCGGACTGCCCCAGGAGGTCGAGCTGTTCGAGCGCGAGTACGCCCGCAGCGGTGTCCTTCCCCCCGTGATCGACAGCCGCGACCTGCTCCTCGACCCCCCGGGTATCTTGGCCGCGCTCTGTGCACGGATCGGAATCACCTATGACCCCTGCATGCTTTCCTGGGAGAGCGGCCCACGGGAGACCGACGGCTGTTGGGGACCGATCTGGTACAAGAACGTCTACGCTTCGAGTGGCTTCGGCCCCTACCGCGAAAAGTCCGAGACGCCGCCCACCCATCTGCTCGATCTGGAGGCACAGGCTCGGGCCCTCTACGACCGACTCTTCATTCACCGCCTGCACGCCTAATGCAGCAGTCCTTCCGACCCGAGAACGCAAGCATCCGCATCTGGATCGACGGCAAGCTCCTACCCCGGGAAGAGGCGCGCATCAGTGTCTTCGACTCCCTCGTCCAAGGGGGAGATGGCTGCTGGGAGGGCCTGCGACTCTACCGCGGACGCATCTTCAAACTCGACGAGCACCTCGAACGCCTGCGTCGTTCCGCCCTGGCCCTCGCCTTCGAGCGCATCCCGCCGGCCGACGAAATCGTGCAGGCAATCCGTAGCACCCTCGCAGCAAACCGGATGTGGGATGGGGTGCATATCCGTCTCACCCTCTCGCGTGGGGTCAAGATCACCTCGGGCATGGACCCCCGGCTCAACCAGGCCGGTCCTACGCTGATCGTGCTGGCCGAACACAAACCTCCGGTCTACTCCAAGCAGGGCCTGACCCTGGTCAGCAGCTCCCTGCGACGCTTTCCTCCCGACTGTCTCGACCCGCGCATCCATCACAACAATCTGTTGCAGTCGATCCTCGCCAAGGTGGAGGCCAACGCAGCCGGCGCGGACGATGCACTGCTCTTGGACGTCCATGGCTTCGTGGCCGAGACCAATGCCACTCACATCTTTGCCGTCGATCGTGGAAGAGTCCTGACCCCACGCCCCGTCGCCTGCCCGGAGGGAATCACCCGCGCCACCGTCCTCGAAATCTGTTCGGCGGCGGCCATTCCCTGCGAAGAGCGCGACCTAGCCCAGGCCGAACTCTATCGTGCGGACGAAGTCTTCTGCACGGGCACCATGGGCGAACTGGCCGGTGTGACGCGCATCGACGGACGGATGATTGGAGACGGAAAGGTCGGTCCCCTCACCCAACGCCTGAGCGCACTGTACGCCGAACGCACCGCCCGCGAGGGGGTGCCCATCGCCGAAGAACCGCCGACACAGACCCCCTAGCAAGCGTCGAGAGGCTTCTGCGGAGGGATGGCCTTGCAGAATCGGAATCTAGTGACTGCCTCCGCCGCTCACGGTTTCGGTCATCAGCTCGGTCAGCAGCTGGGTGAAGCGGGCGGGGTTCTCCAGGGTAGCCCCCTCGGCGATGAGTGCTTGCCCGTAGAGCAGGGCGGCGTAATCGCGCACCCTGGGGCTCTGGGGGTCGACCGAAAAGAGGCGCTGGAGTCCCTCGACCAGTGGGTGAACCGGATTCAGCTCCAGGGCGCGCTTCTGCTTGGGGAGCTCATGGCCCGCGCGGCGTAGGAGCCGCTCCATCTGGGCCGAGGGGGCCGTCGTATCCCCGACCAGGACGGCGGGGGAATCCTTGAGGCGTGAACTGAAGCGCACCTCGCTCACATCCTCCTCCAGAGCTTCGGCGAGGGCACCAAGCAGCCCCTCCAACTCGCGGGCCTTCTCTTCGCGCTGCTCCTTGGCCTCCTCATCTTCGACCAGACTCTCCCCGCGATCCGCACGCCGGATCGGGTGGCCGTCAAAGGAGGTCAGCCTCTCGAGCATCCACTCATCCACAGGGTCGGTGAGCAGCAGCACTTCGCGTCCTGCTGCGCGCAACGCTTCGAGATGGGGAGAGTTTTCGAGCAACTTCCGCGAAGGTCCCGTGAGAACGTAGATCTCATCCTGGTCATCCCCGGCACGCTCGACGTACTCCGCCAGGGTTACGAGCCCCTCCTGAGTCGAACTCTCGAAAAGGGCCAGCCTGGAGATGCGCTGCTGCTCGTCCTCTCCGTAGTAGATGCCTTCTTTCAAACAGACCCCAAAGCCGCGCCAGAACTCCTCGTAGCGCTCGCGATTCTCCTCCAGGAGGCTGGAAAGAACGCTCAGCACCTTCTTGACGAGGCGCTTGCGGATGCGGCGCACGCGGGGGTCATCCTGGAGCATCTCGCGACTGATGTTGAGCGGCAGGTCGTTCGATTCCACGACCCCCCGCACCATGCGCAACCAGGGAGGCAAGAGATCCTCGCAATCCCTCTCGATCAGCACACGCCGCACATAGAGATGGACCTTGGCGGTCTTGACCGTCGGATCGTAAAGGTCGAACGACGGACGGGCCGGGAGGTAGAGGAGCGCGGTGTATTCCAGCTCTCCCTCGGCCCGTAGGTGGATCGTCTCCAGGGGATCGCCCCAGTCATGACTGATGTGGTGGTAGAACTCGTTGTATTCCTCGGGGCTGATCTCCGCCTTGGGACGCGCCCAGAGAGGCTTCATCGAGTTGAGAGTCTCGGTCACGAGTCGCGTCTCGAACTCACCCTCGATCGGCTTACCCTCCTCGTCGAGCTTCGGCTCCCTACGCTCGACCTCCATCTGTACCGGATACTCCACGAAGTCGGAGTACTTGCTCACGATTTCACGCAGGCGCCACTCCTGGAGGTAGGGGTCGTACTCCTCTCCCTCACGCAGGGTGAGCTTCACGACTGTCCCCCGCCCCAGATCCTCGCCCTCGGAGAGTTCGTAGCCACTGCTGCCGTCCGAGGTCCAGATCGTCCCCTTCTCTTCACCGGCCCGGCGCGTAGAAACCTCGACCCGCGACGCAACCATGAAGGCGGAATAGAAGCCCACGCCGAATTGTCCGATCAACTGTGGTGAGTCGGCCCCCCCCGACTCTCGGAGCGCCGCCAGAAAACGCCGCGTCCCCGAACCCGCGATCGTACCCAGGTTCTCCATCAGCTCCTCGCGGCTCATACCGATCCCGTTGTCGGCGATGGTCAGAGTGCGAGCCTTTTCGTCCCGGGCGAGGACGATTCCCAGATTCTCCTCCGCATCCATGAGATCCGGCTGGGTCAGGGCCTCGAAGCGCAGCTTGTCGAGGGCGTCCGAGGCATTGGAGATCAGCTCACGCAGGAAGATCTCCCGGTGGGAATAGAGGGAGTGGACGACGAGCGAGAGAACCTCGCTCACCTCTGCCTGGAATTCGTGGGTCTCGGTCTGGGTGCTCATGGCTATCCTCGGGAGGCTGGCTGCCGTGGAAAACGGGAAGCATTTTCCAGAGGATGGCCGTCCAGGCAAGCCTCCCCGGGATCCGGCAGCGAGATCTCGCCCGTGAGGTAGTCTGGAGGAGGTCGCCTCGGGGCGCCCTCTACCATGAACCGTCTCTTGAAGCTTCCCAGCCGACTCGGACCTCGAGCCCTCTGTCACGCCACGCTCCCGGGCCTGGCCATCGCCCTCGTCCTGGCCCTGCTCCTGCCCACGCCCACCCGGGCCTTCGCCGTCTTCGGAGACACGCTCGATCTGGGCCAGCGCGATTTCCGCATCTGGAACAACTTCACCGACCCCGAGGCCAATGACAACCTGGCCCTGGACCCGGACTTCCCTGGAGCCCAGGGCGCCGCACTCGCCATCTGGAAGGGTGTCGCCGAGTGGGGCTCCGCCCCGCACGGCACCGGAACGACCGACCCGAGCCAGCCGGTCATCGGCTCGGGAGCATCCAACTTCGACGCCTTCTTCTCGGGCTACTCAGAGGGTCCGGGCAACCGCAATGCCAATGTGCTCTCGATGATCGAGGGCAGCTCCTTCATCAAGGCCTATACCGAGATCCCCATTCGGGACGGCTGGCGGATCCGCTTCTATGAGGACCCATGGGTCTGGAACGACGGCCCCGATACTCTCCTCCTTGGGGGCTCCAAGGCCCTCGATCTCCAGGGCGTCGCCACCCATGAGTATGGGCACGCCCTGGGGCTGGACCACTCCTCCGACCCGACGGCGACCATGTTCGCCTCGAGCGCCAACGGCGCCATTGACTTCCGTTCGATCGAAGCCGATGACATTGCCGGCATCCAGTTTCTCTATGGTGTGCGCTCTCCGAGCAAGGCCCTCATCACCGGCTACACCCTGGTGAGCGGCGGCCAGGTGCTGATCGAGGGACGTGGCTTCGCCGCGACCGACAACGAGGTCTGGTTCACCCACCGGGCGAAGATCACCGGTCCTGACGGAGACCCCGTGCGCGTTACCGGTGTTCCCTCCACCCAAGGAGGCAGCCGCATCCTGGTCACCCTTCCGGACGATGTCGGCCCCGGCGATATCGCCGTACGTCGTCCTGGGATTCGGCCCGAGGATCTCTCCAACGCCTACCCCTTCGATCCCCGCCGCGATGCGCTGAGCCCCCCCCAGTCCTACGGGCAGGGCAAGCTCACTTCGATCGGCACGACCCCGACCCTGACGGCGCTCACCCTGCCCAGCGCCACGGCCGGAACCTTTCGGCTCGAACTGAGGGACGCCCTGGGCTCCTTCGGGTTGCTGCTCGAGAGCGAGAATCGAGCCGCCACGCCATTCCAGGGAGGCACGCTCTACCTGGCTGCGCCCCTACGACGGGTCCAACCGGTCTCGATTCAGTTTGGGTTGGCCTCGATCGACGTGGATGCGCCCGCCGACCTGATCGGCCGCAGTCGCTACTACCAGGTCTGGTTCCACGATCCCGGCGATCCCCTGGGAAGCGGTCTCTCGAACGGCGTGCGCGTGACGTTCCTGCCCTAACAGCCCATCTGCCCTCCATGAGGGCCCTCCATGAGGGGCCCTCCATGAGGGGCCCTCCTGTGGCCCGAGAAATACCCCCGGCACCTAGGAAGGCGCCAGGGGTGATGCTCGGAGAGGTCGAAGCCTGGTGGGTGGTTGAAGCTGCTCAGCGCTTGCCCTTGCCGCCCTCCGCGTCGGCTCCACTGGAGTCCGATGCGGGAACCTCCTCGGTACCCGCCTTGGGGGAATCGAGTTCCAGGGCACCGGGGGTGGCGGAATACTTGGCCAGGAAGCCACCGACCATCTTCAGGCGCTCCTCTAGGGGCTTACCACTGGGATGCACCGAGTCGAAGCGCACCTCGACCGTCTCGTCGGTGGAGAGGTCGAAACTCTCGGGCCTCCCCTGGGCCAGATTCCAGACCAGGGTGCCATCCCCGTCGAAGCCAATGATCAGGCGCCCGCCACGCAGGTCCAGGCCGGCACCCTTCTCACGACCGAGGGCGTGCTCCTTGATGTACTCGTCCAGGCTGGCGAGGTAGCGCAGACCGTCGAGCCTCACGCGCACGAAAGCACGCTCTCCCTCCACGCGCTGCAGGGTGGCGCGCACCGATCCGGTCGCCTTTCCCGTGAAGAGCTGGTACAGGCCACCTCCGATGCCGGCCCCCAGATTGCGCTTGAAGAGCTCATTGCCCCTTTCCGAGGAGAGCGACAGACGTCCACCGGGCTCGAGTACATCCCGCAGCGCCAGCGGCGCGATATCCCAGCTCGACCCGACCTTGACCGGCCGCTCCGGGAGCAGGGCTCGCAGGTCGAGGTCGAGGCGCAGGAGAGCGAGGGCGCTCTCGCTCCCTTCGAGCGCATCGTAGTAGCGCCCGTACTCACCCTCCTGGGGAACCCAGGTCCAGACGACGCTGGTTCCCTCTACCGGAGAAGTGAGCTTCAAGTTGATCACCCCTGCATTCGGATCATCTCCTCCCAGGGGCTGCATGCGCGCGACCATCTCCGCACTCTTGTATTCGCGCCGCAGTACCAACGGACGCTCCTCATCACGGAGCTCTAGCTCGTCGTCAGCGACGAGTTTGCGTTCGGACTGCACGCTGAAGCGCGTGGGCATGGGAATGACTTGGTCGTCGACCTGACGGACGATCGAATCGACGAAGAGGTGGTGAGCCGTGACCCATTCGTGGTGGGCGGGCCCGGGCTCGGGATTCCAAACCAGGGTGACGGCGTCGTCCTGAACCGGAAGGGTCAGGGAAAGGAGGAGTGCGGCTGAGTTCAGCATGTCAGTTGATCTTGGTTCCCCGGTCGTAGATTCCGGTCAGCTTCGTGTCGATGCGTCCCTCTTTGTCCCAGGCCTTCCAAGGCCCGTTCCATTCTCCGTCCAGGACTTCGCCCTGGCACTTCATCTGGCCGCTCTGCCACCATTCGGTCATCGGCCCCTGAATCACGCCGTCGACGAAAGTGACTTCCCGTTCCTTCTGGCCGTTCTTATGGTAGGTCACCCAAGGACCATCCTGCTTGCCGTCCTTGTAGGAACCCTCTCCATCGATGCGGCCATTGGCATGCCAGTAGGTCCACTTACCCACCTGCTTGCCCTTGGACCACATCCCCTGGCTCTTCTTGGTCTTGCCGTCCGGATGGTAGGCGATCCACTCGCCTTCCTTCTCGTCGTCGACGTAGGGACCCACCTCGGAGAGCTTGCCGTCCTTGTGGTAGAGCTTGGCGATACCCTGCTTCTGACCGTCGACCCAAGGGATGGCCTGCACGCAGACACCGTCCTGGTTGTAGTTGGAGAAGAGTCCATGGCGCTTGCCGGCCTTCCAATCCCCCTCCACCTGCTTCGTACCGCTCTTTTGGTAGTAGATCACCCAGTGGCCGTCCCGCAGGCCGTTCAAGAAGCTGCCCTCGGAGCGTTTGTTGCCATTGGGGCGCCAGAAGACCCAGTGGCCGACCCGCTGGTAGTCCTTGAATTCGCCGCGGTAGAAGGGTTCCCCTCCGGGATGCCATCCCTTCCAGACCCCCACCCGTCGGCCTCGCGCAATGCGCCCCTCGCGCGCCTTGCTGCCGTCGGGGTGGTGGAAAACCATGACGACCCCTTCGTCGCTGGCCGTCTGGGGGAGGTCATCGACGGGGGGCGCCGTGCAGAGACTGAGATACAGGAGCGCAGAGAGAGAGAGCATCACTATTCGCCGTCGGGGAGTTCCCCGACCCTTATGTCGTCCTCGAAGATCCCGGACCAGTTGCGATTCAACTCGCCCGCTTTGGTGTAGTAGCGCCAGGGTCCCTCGCGCAGTCCGTTCCGGTAGGAGCCCTCGACCTGGACGGTCCCATCGGCATAGAACTGGCGCGCGATGCCCGTCTTCTCCCCGTGTTCCCAGGTGTCTTCCTCGATGAGGATCCCCTCGGAAGTGTACTTACGGTGAAGACCGTGGAGCTCTCCGTGCAGGTAGTGGGACTCCTCGATCACCTGACCGTTGCGCCACTGGAGGATCCAACGCCCCTCCCGCAGCCCGTCCGAGTAGTTACCGCTCAGGCGAGGGGTGCCCGTGGTGATGTCGTAGTCCTGCCAGGGACCGTCGAGCTTCCCGCCGACGTAGTGCTCCACCGTAGTCAGCAGCCCGTCGAGGTGATTCCCGTTCTCGTCTTCGCGGGGCTTGTCCCAGGTGCGTCGCTCTCCCTCGAGGAGGCCGTCGACATAGTGTTCGACCAGCTTGGGCTGCTCACCGACGTAGTACTCCCGCCAGGTGCCCACCGGCTTGCCGTGGTCATACTCGAACTCCATCTGCAAGTCACCGGTCGGCCACCACTGGCGGTAGGTTCCGTGACGCTTGCCGTTTACGAACGTGCCCTGGTAGCGCATCTGTCCGTTCTGCCAGGCACGGGAGAAGGGCCCCTCGGGGACGCCGTGGCGATACTCGAGGGTCTCCTTCTTGAAGCCGTTCTGGAAGAAGGTCCACTCGGGTCCGTGGCGATGGTCCGGCTCCCCCAGATGCCCCTCCTCGAAGCAGGCGATGCGTCGCAGCTTGCCCCCGGGGAAATACTCGCGCAGGGTCACGACGGGCTCCCCCTCGATCTCACGCACCGGAGTCCAGTCGGGGGGGTCCCCGGCCTGACGCTCCCAGGAGACCTGCGCCTCCTCGACCTCTCCCCCCTTCTCGACATCTCCCGCAGCGGGCGGCGGGCTCGTCTCTCCGGCTCTGGATGTGGCCCCTGGGGTCGCAGTCGGGGTCGAGGGGAGAGCGGACGCTTCGGAATCGGCGGGGCCGGGGGGAGGAGTCACGACCTCGGACTCGCCCGGGTCGCGGGGGGCCACCTCCTGGGAGGCCCCACCCTGGGAGCAGGCAGACAGTGGCCACGCCCAAAGGGCCAGGAAGAGCAGGGGAGAGCGCGGGGTAGGCATGTGGGGGCGGAGGATACGGCCCACCCCGGCCGAGCGTTGGATCTGGCCTGGGGGACTGTGCTCCTATCGTGGCGAAACGGGAGGCGCCTTGAGGCAGGAGGTCCCATCCGCCGGGTCCCTCGATCGATCGGAGAGACCCATCCCCGCCTCCAAGCCCTTCCGAGGCCCCCTCCGTCGGCTCTGCCCTCCGAACGCCCCCCCGGAAAGAAAGGTAGACCGGGAAAAAGAGGTACTTGGTGGGCCGCATGGATCCGGGGCACACGCCCCGGGTGGTTCTCCCCGTTCCGACATCATACTTGTCGACGGCCCACCAAGCACTCAAGGGACGGTGGGCCCTGTGGCTGGGTTCCTGGGAATCCGAGGATTCCGCCCTCGGGTGGTTCAGCTCCCCTCGCCATCCCAGCCAAGCCGCGCTAGACGTGTCGCCAGATCCTGAATCGTAGCCGGTCCATGTCCGGCGTAGTGGTTGTTGGCATAGGCGAAAACGTGGCGCACTCGACTGCGCGCATCCCACAGAAGTTCGGCCCAGTGATCGAGGCTCTCGGACTTGTCGAGCACGATGCGGTCGAACCGCTCCGCCACCGCCTCGGTCCGGCGACGGTCTCCGATGAGGCGTGCATAGATGAAGTCCGCGGTGACCCAGTCCAGATCGGGTGCGAGGCGCCAGGGAGGTGGCAGATAGCCGAGTTCGACCCACGCCAGGGCGACTCCACGGGAGCGCAGGATTTCGAGGAGCCGCTCCCCGTACCAGGCCCGGTTGCGGATCTCGACCGCGTAGCGCAGACCGTGGGGGAGGCTGTCGAGGAAGGCTTCCAGACGCTCGAAGAAGGGCTCGGGTCCACTGAAGATCTCTCGCCGGAAATAGGGGAATTGCAAGAGGAGGGGACCCAGGCGATCGCCCAGGCGCCCCATCACTTCGAGGAAGGCGTCTCGCTCCCGCGCGCAGCGATCGAGGAGGAGCAGACGCGCTCCATCCGGGCGGGGTCCCCCTCCTCCGTGGACGATCGAACGGGGAAACTTGGCCGCGAGGAGGAACCCCTCCGGAGTCCTGCGACGCCATCCCGCGACCAACTCCGCCCGCGGGATCGCGTAGTAGGTGTTGTCGGCCTCGACGGTCTTGAACCGGGTCGCGTAATAGGCCAAGAAATCACGGGCAGCCATGCCCGGCGGATAGAAGGAGCCGACCCATGCCCGCTCCCCCCAGCTCGATGTTCCCAACCAGAAGCGGGCGCTCAACGCGAGGCCTCCCCAGGCGAGACTCCTGCCCCCTCCCCGAAGATCCGCGACGTGGAAAGAATGGCTCGCTGTTGGCTGGGGGGGTGCATGGGAGGGCTCGGGGACTCGGCTTTCCGGGGTGGGGAGAGGCTCGTGGGAGAGATTCCGAAGTTCGACTCAGATCGGAGGCTCCATCTTCTCGATGCGAGACCCATCCCCAGTGAGGTTCTCCCCATGAAAGCCAAGGTACTTCTCCTTCCCAGTGACCCCGCCCTGCATCTCCGTCTCGCCCCCCTCCTCGAGGGTATGGAGGTGCGCAGCGCCCGTGACGAGGCCGAAGCCCGCCAGGCCCTGGAGGCCTGGCGTAGCCAGGCCCAGCAGGCGGCGGAGGACACTCCGCCCTGGATCCGCCCCGGCGAGATCGTCCCCTTCGAGGAGTGCGAGCGCCGTATCCTGCTCAATGCCCTGGTCAGCACGGGCTGGAACGTCAAGCAGGCCGCTCAGCGCCTGGGAATCGGGCGTGCGACCCTCTATCGCAAGATCGACCGCTACGACCTTCGAGGCCGCAACGCGGGGTGATAGGGTGGCCACTGGCGCCCGGCGCCCGTGATCCCCATGCCCTCCCCGACCCCCTCCGAAAAGCCCATCCGCGTCCGCCTCAGTGGTCTGGCCGACCTGGCCCCGACCGACCTCGAGGAGGATGATTTCCACGCTTGGCTGACCGCCCCCATCGCCGGCGAGCCCCTGTACAAGCGCACGCTCGAGGTGCTGCTCTCCCTCAGCATTGCCGAGCTCGTGCTGGAACCGGGGCCCGTCGGTGAGGCGGTCCTGCGCCTCTTCGAGGAGCGACCGATCTACAACCTCAAGGCCCGCATGGCAGCCCATGCCATGGCCGCCTCCCCCGAGGACATCGCCACCCTGGTCGTGCCGGTCGGCGGCCTGCTCGAGGCCGACCTCGCCGGCCTGCAGCGACGGGGCGACGAGAGTGGCAAGATCGAGCGCACACCGGTCTCGCTGCCGCTCCAGGAGGGCCGCAGGGCCGAGATCATCTACCTGCCCGCGGGACACAGCGCCGACGAGATCGACTTCGACCAGCCGGCCCTCGACGAGTACACCCAGGTGCCGCCGATTCTCCGCGCGACCAACCACTCGGTGGCCCTGCGTGAAACGGCCCAGCGTGCCCTCGAGAACGACCTGCAGGCCTTCCCGCCGGTGGGCACGTGGCGCCAGGACCTGCTCCTCGGTGAGGGGGCCGAGGTCCACCCGAGTGTGCGCATCATCGGCAAGGCCGCCGTCGGCGCCGGATCGATCGTCGGCCCCCGCACGGTCCTCGGCCATGGAGCGATCATCGGTGAAGGCTGCAAGATCGGCGAGAATGTGCACCTGACCCACGCCATGGTACTCGACGGCACGGTGATCGAAGCGGGCTCGCGCCTGCTCGGCCTGGTGCGGCTCCCGAGCGGCCGCGAGGTCTAGGATCCGCGCCCCAGGGGCGCGACGGGAGGAGTGGCGCCGGATTGTCGAAAAGGCCGCAGCATCACCGAGCTGCGGTCGGTATTGAAGGCGTGACCCCCGGAACGACGGATCGGGAGGCCTTTGCAACCCGCCTGGAGGCGGCCTTGGGCCCCCTACAGAGCTATGTGAAGCTCCTGGTCTCCGGCGGGGGTCCGGCCGACCCGGACGACATCGTGCAAGAGACCCTCAAGCGAGCGTGGATCCACCGCGCCGGCCACCAGGCCGACCGGCCGCTCCTGCCTTGGCTGAGGCGTATCGCCCTGCACCTCCTCCTCGACCAGCGCGCCGGCCGCAGCGAGGCCCCCCTCCCGGCCGAGCCTCGGCAGGCGGCCTCCTCCGACTCCCCCCTCGACGCCCTGGCCCGGCACGAGGAGGTCGAGCGGCTCCTCGCTCGACTGCCGGCTCGGGAGGCGCAGCTCCTCGACCGCTTCCACCGCAGGGGCGAATCGGTCCGGGAGATCAGCCTCGACCTGGCCCTACCCGAGGGGACCGTACGCTCCCTCTTACACCGTGCCCGCAGGCACCTGGCAGAGGGAGGCCGCCATGCGTGAAGCGACCTGGAGAGTGCTTCAACGGGCTCTGGACGAGCGCCGGGATCCCCTCGCGGACCCCGAGCTCCAGGCCCTCTTGGCCGAGAGGCCCGGCGAGCTCGAGCCGCTCCTGGAAGTCTTGGCGGTGCTGGAGAGGATCGAAGCCTGCGCGGGGGGGCGTGAGCGAACTCCCCTGGCGCACTCCCGCGGCGCTCCTCCCCCGGTCGCCCGCACGCGCCGGGGCCTGCCCCGCCTCGCCGCGGTGGCGGGTCTGCTCCTCACCGCGGGTCTTGCTTTCCTCCTGGGCCCCTCTCCCCATGCAGCCTCATCCCACCCAGGAGAACCAACCCGCCTCGGCTCGGCTTCTCCGGTACGGGAGCCCTCCGTGAGGGAGCCCTCCATGAGGGAGCCCTCCGTGAGGGGAATCGGCGCAGGGGACTCCAGCCACCACGGTGGAGTCCGACTCCTCTCCTGGCGTGTCTCGGTAACCCGCACCGGCCCGCTCCTGCGGGAGCAGCAGGAACGCACGGAAGCCCTCGCACGCACGACCCTTTGCAGTACCTCCGCGCAGGGGAGCCGGGTGGTCCTCTCCAGCCTGCGCACCCTCTCCCCTTCCCACCCCTAGGTTCTCGATCCACTCCATCCCCATGCTCCTATCCC
>JALWOP010000333.1 GCA_027083445.1 Planctomycetota bacterium
CTTCTGTCGTCACCACGCCTTCTTCGTCACCCGGCTGGGTGGTTCCATCGAGCGCGCTCGCGCCGTCGCGCTCTTCGCGGCCCGGGAGGGTTTCGCCGCTCCACTCGTCGAGCTGCGAGTCGAACGGGCGGCCGCGGCCTTCCTGCGCAATCGAGTCGGAGAGTGGATCGAATCCGGCTTCGAGGGGGGGGCTACCAGCGATGGCCACCGGATCCTTCCCGGAGACGAGGAGGATCACTTCCTGGTCGAGTCTTGGGTACGCTACCTCGACGTCGGGACCGTCGAGCATCGCAGACGCTTCCGTATGCGACTCACGGTCGATGACGGGCCGCGCGGAGATCGCCTGACCTCCTTTGAATGGCTGGACGAGGCGAACTCGGATGCGGCCGCTGACGATTCCCACTGATCCCCCGACCTGTTTCGACCCGCATCCGGCCTGACCCGCAGCAGGCAAGCCCCATGAAACTCACGAGCGACAGCATCGAGGCGAACGGCCCCATTCCGGTCCGTTGCGCCTTCGCCCAGCCCGATCCTGTGCAGCACGCGATCCTCGCCCCCAATCGCAGCCCCCACCTCGCCTGGTCGGAGGTTCCCGATGGGACCCGCTCCTTCGTCGTGACCTGCATCGACGTCGATGTCCCCACCGTCGGAGATGACGTCAACGTCGAGGGGCGCACGGTCCCCGCCGACCTGCCACGCACCGAGTTCACCCACTGGCTCTTGGTCGACCTGCCCGCCGGGGTGCGACACCTGGACGAAGGGGCTTGTAGCGACGGGGTCACCCCCGGCGGCAAGGTCGACCCCCCCGGCCCCGCCGGTTCACGCCAAGGGATCAACGACTACACCGGTTGGTTCGCGGGCGATCCCGAGATGGGGGGCACCTACCGGGGCTACGACGGCCCGGCGCCCCCCTGGAACGACGAGCGCTTGCACCACTATCACTTCGAACTCCTGGCCCTCGACGTCGAACGCCTGGAGGAGCTGCCCGATGACTTCGATCTAGCGGCCCTGCGGGGTGCGCTTGAAGGGCATGTCCTCGCCCGCGCTTCCCTGACGGGTACCTACTCCCAGAACCCGGCCCTGCTGGGCTAGGAGGGGCCCGCAGGAGGGGAATGGGGGAGTTTTGCGCCGCTTCGGGGCGCAGGGCGCTACCCTGGAGATCTCTCCAGGAGGTTTCCATGCGATCGCTTCTCGTCCTGACCACTCTTCTCGGTGCGTCCCTCGCCCTGGCCCACGATGATGATCCCAAGCTGCGCCAGGTCTCGGCCCTGGTCCCGGCCGGAGTCGCAGGGCCCACGAGCGGCGCCGCCGGCGCCTTCGAGGTGAACGGGGTTCAACTCCTCGCCCAGCTCACCCCGGCGGACCTGGGGACGACCATGCTCTGCGCCGACAACTGGGGTTATGTCTCCCCCTCGGGCCGGCAGTACGCGATCCAGTGCACCGAGGACTCGACGGTCTTCGTCGAGGTGACCGACCCCCAGAGCCCCGTCGTCGTCGGCTCGATTGCCGGCCCGGCCGGTGTCTGGCGCGATGCCAAGGTCTATGGGGAGTACGCCTACTCGGTGCACGAGACCAATGGTGTCGGGATCCAGATCATCGACCTGACCCAGATCGATCAGGGGGTGGTCACCTATGTCGGGACCATCGAGGGCACCGATACCGGCGCCACCCACAACGTCGCCATCAACGAAGAGAGCGGCTACCTCTACCGCTGCGGCGGTGCCTATCACGGGCTGCGGGTCTACGACCTCTCCAACCCGGCCAATCCCACCTACGCCGGGAGCTGGGATGCGCGTTATGTGCACGATGCCCAGATCGTTACCTGGAGTGACGGGCGGGAACTCGCCTTTTGCTGCGGGGGGTTGAACTCGGGCTGGAGCGACACCGGGTTGACCATCGTCGATGTGACCGACAAGCAGAACATGTTCGTCGTCAGCCAGCTCTACTATCCGGGCGGGCAGTACTCCCACCAGGGCTGGCTCTCCGAGGATCGCCAGTATTTCTACCTCGGGGATGAACTCGACGAGTACTACAACACGATGGCGACCCGGACCCACGTCTTCTCGGTGGGCGATCCCGATAACGCCACCTACCTCGGCGCTTTCGACAGCACGACCTCCCAGTCGATCGGGCACAACATGTACACCCACGGTGGACTCCTCTACCAGGCCAACTACCGCTCGGGGCTGCGGGTTTTCGATTTGAACGTGAGCGCGTTGAATCCCCCCGAGATCGCCTGGTTCGACACCCAGCCGGGGGATGACACGAACGACTTCGGAGGTACCTGGAGCGTCTATCCCTACCTGCCGAGTGGCATCGTGCTGCTCTCCGACCGGGAGGAGGGGCTGTTCATCCTGCGCCTGGACGAGGAGTTGGGCAGCGAACGCTGCGCACCCGCGCCGGTCAACTCGACCGGAATGAGTGGTGTGCTCACCGCCACCGGCAGTGCGGTCCTGGCCGAGAACCACGTCACGCTGACCGCCAGTGGGCTCCCCCCCGGTGCCCCGGCCCTGCTCCTGGTCAGTCCGGGAGGGGGCGGTAGCATCGACCCGCTCTCCGGGGCGGGGGACCTCTGCATCGGGGTTCCCTTCGGCCGCGATCTGCAGAGCGCCGGAGCTGCGGACGGAGCGGGGCGCATCGACTTTCCGATCGACCTGGGGTCCCTGCCGATCTTCGGTGGCACGCAGGCGGCCCAGCCGGGCGAGACCTGGTTCTTCCAGAGCCTCTACAGCGACGGGAGTCAGCGGCGCCTGACCAGTGCGCGGGTCGTCACCTGGAAGTGAGCTTCCGTTTCGGGGGGGACCGTCGCGTATGAGCGAGCGCATCGCCGACATCGAAGCCAAGCTGGCTTTCCTGGAGCGTACCGTCGAGGACCTCTCGACGGTGGTGCTCGACCAGGGACGGGAGCTCGAAGCTCTGCGCCGGCGCTTGGAGCGCTCGGAGGCTCTGGCAGCGGCACGCAGTGCCGCCGGGGGGCCCGAGGAAGCTCCCAGCGACCCCGCCCTGGAGAGGCCTCCCCACTACTGAATCGATCCCGGCGCGATCAGGGAAGGCAGAAGGGGAGGGCATGGGAGGTAGCCACCCCTCGAGCTGGGGGTAGGCAGGGGCGCTACACTTCCGGTTCCATGCTGCGACTCCTAGCCCTTCTGCCCATCCTCGTCTCCCTCTGCGCCTGCGGAGGTTCCTCCGCGGCCGGTGGAGCCGAGCCGGGTGGCACTTCCGCTCCGGCGAAGCAGGATCTCGATTTCTCACCCGGGGGGCCGATCCGCGACGAAGAGCTCGGGGAGTTTCACGTGGTCATGCGGGTCTCGCTCGAGGGTCGGCCCCTCGGCGAGCTCGTCTTCGGGCTCTGGCCCGAAGCGGCCCCTCGGGCGGTACGCCGCTTCCTACGCCATGCCGCCGAGGGCACCTATGACGGCACCACCTTCCATCGGGTGGTGCGTGAGTTCGTCATCCAGGGGGGAGATCCCACGGACACGGGGCAGGGGGCCAGTCCCTATGGAGAACTGGCCCCCGAAGCGACGGTCGACCCCGCCTATCGCCACGGATACGGAGTGCTCTCCTTCACCGAACCGCCCTCCCTTCAGTTCTTCATCTGCTGCGCAGACTCGCCGGCGGTGTGGGCCCTCGATGAGCGGCCGATCTCCCGGTTGGGACATCTGACCCAGGGGGTGGCGACCCTCGAGCAGATCGCCAATCTGGAGGTGACCTTCGGCAAGGTCTCGGGGGAACGGAGTACGCCCCTCACCGAGCCGGTGATCGAAGAGGTGCGCGTCGTGCGCGGTCCCGCACCGACGGGAGAGACGATCCAGAGGCCGCCGGTCGATCTGCGAGGGGCTCCCGAGGTCGTGACCGTTCAGGAGATCTGGATCACCTTTACCGAGCGAGCCGGGACCTCTCGGGTGCGGCGCAACCGTCTCGAGGCCGAGATGTTGGCGCGGGAGGTGTTCGGGCGGCTCCAGAGTGGGGAGCTCGAGTGGGAGGAGGCCGTGCGCCGCTACAGCGACAGCCATCCCGACCCCGACCAGCCCCTTCCCGTGCGGCGCATCAGCAACTACGGAGTTCGCCGCATCGAGGCCCAGCGGGCCGCGGTCGACGCCCGGGCCGAGCTGCGCGCAATGCGCAACGAGCTGCGCCAGGAACTCGCTTCCGGCTTGATCACCAGTGAGGAGTTGACCCGTCGCCAGGAGGAGGCGGAGGCCGCGAGCCAGGCACGGGTGAAGGCTCTCTTCATGGAGCGCCGCGAAGACATCGGGGAGACCGGCTATGCCGACACGGCCTTCAAGTTGGAGGTGGGGCAGGTTGGTCTGGTCGAATACGACCCCTATGCCAGCCCTCGGGGGTGGTTCATCCTGCGTCGGGTCGAATGAACAGCGAGCCGATAGCTGGAACTCCGAGCGCCGCCACGCTATTCTCCGCCGCCCCCAGGAGGATCAGCCATGGCCAAGAAGGCGAGCAGCCGGCGCAAGCGTCGCACCCCCGAGGAGATGATCGCGGATCTCCAGCGCAAGATCGAAGAGGTCAAGGCCCGTGCGCAGGCCCAGAGCGTGAAGGAGTCCCCCTGCATGAAGCGGACCATCTCGATCCTGCGCTCGATTGCCAAGGGAATGGACGAGGCCAAGGAAGAGGGCAACGGAGCGCTGCGACATGCCCTCGCCGACGCCCACCGGATCCTCTCGGGCTACCTCGAGTCCCAGGGCCTGCGTCCCCCCAAGGCGCGCATGCCCCGGGGTAGACGCCCCTCGGCGGGACAGCCCGACTGAACGTTCGGGTTCCTGGCGCGGGGGTATGGCCTCCGGCTGGAGAAGAAAGGTAGATCGAGCCCTTCTCCAAGTCGAGACGAGGCTTTTACGCGGGGCCGCTTCGTTCCCCGGTTTCTCTCTGCGCAGTCCTGGTCGTTCTCAGGGGCCTTTCCCGACCACCCGAAGCGCACCGGGGGCCGGCGGCCGTCCATGGCTCACGCTGCGGCACCAAGGACCTTCGGTGGGCTGCTCCCTTGCGCCCGTGCCGGCGCCTGCGGGATACTGCCTCCTTCGCACAAGACCAAGGATTCCCCATGCGACCGCGCCGTCTCTCCTCCCTGCTCCTTTTCACCCTCGCAGCCGGACCCGCCCTGGCCCAGGGGGATCCGGATGTCGTGGCCCGCATCATCGATGTGGGAAAGAACCACAGCCAGGCCTGGGAGACCCTCGAGTACCTCGCCCACGAGATCGGCCCCCGCTTGACCGGATCGACTCGCTTGGAGCGTGCCTGTCTGTGGGCCCTGGAAGAGATGCGTGGCTACGGGCTCCACAACTGTCACCTCGAGAAGTGGGGCGAGATCCCCGTGCGTTTCGACCGCGGCGCGAGTCGAGCACGCATGATCGCTCCCACCGAGCGAGAGTTCGAGTTCACCACCCGCGCCTGGAGCGCCGGGACCGACGGGCCCGTCTCGGGAAGGGTCCTACGCATGCCCACCACCGAGGAGGAGTATGCCGCCGTCTCGGGTGACCTGCCCGGCTCCTGGATCTTGACCAAGGGGCGCCGCCGCCGCGGGCGCCGCGATGAGACCGAGGAAGAGAAGGCGGCTCGCGAGCTGGCGGAGTCCCTCGCCCAGCGGGTCCGTGAGGCGGGCATCCTGGGTACGATTCGCGGCAGTCGTAACGACCTGGTCATCACCAGTGGCTCCTGGCGCGATCTGTCGATGGACGATCTGCCCACCGACGTGGAGATCCAGGTGCGCCGCAGCGACTACGAGGCGATGGAGGAACTCCTCGACGAGGGCAAGGAGGTCCGTGTCGAGGCCGATCTGGTCCACTTCTTCAGCGATGGGCCGGTGCCGGTCTACAACGTCGTGGGGGAGATTCCCGGAACGGAGCGCCCCGACGAGGTGATCATCCTCTCCGGCCACCTCGATAGCTGGGACGGCCCCGGCAGCCAGGGAGCCCAGGACAATGGTACGGGGACCTCGGTCATGCTCGAAGCGGCTCGGATCTTGATGGAGGCTGGTGCACGGCCCAAGCGCACGATTCGAATCTGCCTTTGGACCGGCGAGGAGCAGGGCCTCTACGGCTCACGGGCCTATGTGGAAAGTCTCTCCGAGGAGGAGAAGGCGGGGATCTCCGCCTGCCTGGTCGATGACGGCGGAACGAACTACCAGGGTGGGCTGGTCTGCATCGAATCGATGGCCCCCATGCTCGATGAGGCCATCGCTCCGGTGGTGGCGGCCTTCCCCGAGTACGACATCGCCAACTCGGTCCAGGACCACATGCCGCGCGGCGGTGCCAGCGACCACGCCTCCTTCAACCGCGCCGGTATTCCCGGCTTCTTCTGGATCGAGAAGGGCAAGGGGGGGCGTGAGGAGAAGAACTACAACTTCGTCCACCACACCCAGTACGACACGACCCGCTATGCGGTGCCCGAATACCTGGTGCAGTCGGCGACTTGCTCCGCGGTCGTCGCCTACAACCTGGCCCAGGCCGAGGGACTCCTGCCCCGCGAGGAGCGCAACGAGGAGACCGACAGCGGGGTGGCCCTCCCGGTGGACGCAAGCTTCCAGGTCCTCTCCGGTGGACTGACCGGAGCCTGGAAGGGAACGCTGACGGGTGACTCGGACGGGGGTATCGGTTTCCTGCTCGACCTGCAGGTCGCCAAGGACGGTCGGGTCCGCGGCACGCTCTCCTCACCGGTCGGTGAAGGGCGCATCAAGGAGGGATCCTGGGATGCTGCCACGGGGAGCGCGACCTTCAAGGCGACCAGCGACATGGGGTCCCTCGAGATGGCGGTCAAACTCGAGGGGGAGAGACTCACGGGGACGATCGAACTCGGCGGGAAGCACACCTTCAGCGCCCAGCGCCTGCCCCTGCAGGATGCGCCGGTCAATGGGACCTGGAGCCTCTACCTGCCGGACTTCGATGCCACCGCCACCCTGCGCCTGGCCGTGGGAGAGGACGGGGTCCTGCGGGGCTGGTTCAAATCCCAGAGTTCCGACAGTCCGCTCTACGGCGGCCAGTGGAACTCCGAGAAGAACGAGGTGCGTTTCGAGTACGACTACCCCCACGCGGGGCGGCTCCCGGTGACCGCCACCCTGAAGGAGGGCACTCTGGTCGGAACGATCGGCGAGAGTGCGAGCTTCACCGGCAAGAGGGTCCCCGCTGGAGAGAAGCCTGCCGAGGAGCGTTCCAAGTAGCCCGCCTCAGAGCACCGAAGATGGCGAGGGGGGGGACTCGAAGCGGGACTCTGGTGGGGATGGCTGGGGCGCTGCTCCTAGGCCACTTTTCCCGGCCCTCGCCGGTTCCAGCTCTCCCGGTCCAGGATCGGGGCGGCGCGACCGGAGCCCCGACCACCCCAGGCTTGGAGGCTGCCTGTGCCCTCATCGAAGGGGCGATCTCCGCGGGGGAGATCCCCGGGGCGGTCCTCCTGGTCGGTCGCGGGGATGAGGATCTGCTCCTGCGTGCCTTCGGCTGGCGGGCGTTGGAGCCGCAGCGGGAGCCGATGACGACCGACACCCTCTTCGACCTGGCCTCGCTGACCAAACCGATCGCGACCGCGACGGCGGTGATGATTCTGGCCGATCGTGGGCGCATCGATCTCGATGCGCCCCTCTCCCGCTACCTCGACGGCTTGGGGCCGTCCTTCTCTGGCGCGGACGGGAAAGCGGTACCCATCAGCGCCCGTCTCCTGCTCCTGCATCGCGCTGGCCTGGTAGCGGACAACCCCCTCGACGACTATGCAGAGGGGCCCGAGGAGGCCTGGCGCCGTCTCCTGGCCCAGGAACCGATCGATCCCCCGGGGAGGCGCTTTCGCTATAGCGACGTCGGCTTTCTGCTCCTGGGACGTCTGGTCGAGCTGGTCGATGGTCGCAGCCTGGACCGATTCTTCCAGGAGGAGATCGCCACCCCCCTGGGGATGGCAAACAGCAGCTTCGGGGCGGATCCGGCGCGCTGTGCTCCCACGGAGCGCGACGAGCAGGGGAACTGGCTGCGGGGGCGGGTTCACGATCCGCGCGCCAGGAGCCTGGGGGGGGTCGCCGGGCATGCGGGCCTCTTTGCCGATGCCCGCGACGTCGCCCGCTGGTGTCGCATGCTATTGCATCACGGTGGACCCTTGCTCTCGCCCCAGGCCGCCGGGGCGATGACCCGCGGCGACTGGCTCGAGGACGGAACGGGGGGCCGGGGCCTGGGGCTCGACATCGACAGCCCCTACGCCTCGGCACGCGGCTCGGGTGCAGGAGGGAGGGGCTTTCCCCGCGGGGTCAGCTTCGGCCACACCGGCTTCACGGGGACCTCGTTTTGGATCGATCCCGAGAGCGGGGTCTTCGTCGTGCTGCTGACCTCGCGCCTCCACCCCGGGGGCGGAGCCAGCGTCGTCGGCCTGCGCCGGGCGGTTGCGGATGCCGTCGCGGCGGCACTGCTCCCCCCCCCGCCGCGCGGGACGGTCCTGGCCGGAGTCGATCGGCTCGCGCGGGAGAACTGTGCACGTCTGGCCGGGCGGCACGTGGGCCTGGTCAGCAACCACACGGGGTGTACCCGGGATGGTCGCAGCACCGCCCAGCTCTTGGCCGACGCGCCGGACGTCGATCTGGTCGCCCTGTTCACCCCTGAGCACGGTCCTCGGGGCCGGGTGGAGGGCGTCGTCGAGAGCGGGGTCGATGAGGCCACGGGACTACCGCTCTACAGCCTCTACGGCCGGACCCGACGTCCGACCGCGGCCATGTTGGAGGGGATCGACACGCTGGTCTTCGATCTCCAGGGGGCAGGGGTGCGCTTCTACACCTACGCCACGACCCTGGGATACGTCATGGAGGCTGCCGCCGAGGCGGGGATCTCCGTCGTGGTCCTCGATCGGCCCTCCCCCCTGGGGGGGATCCGGGTCGATGGGCCTCGGGCCGACGCCTCGCGCCTCTCCTTCATCACCTACCGGCCGATTCCCCTCGTGCACGGGCTGACGATGGGGGAGCTGGCACGGCTCTTCCACGACGTCTACGGCGTCGACTGCGACCTGGAGGTGGTGCCCCTCGAAGGGTGGCGGCGCGAGATGCAATGGGAGGACACCGGTCTGCGCTGGACGGTTCCCTCTCCCAACCTGCGTTCGCCCCGGGCGGCGCGTCTCTATCCCGCCCTGGGCCTGCTCGAGGCGACCCAGCTCTCGGTGGGCCGTGGTACGGGCGCCCCCTTCGAGCAGTTCGGCGCCCCCTGGCTCGACGCCGAGGCCTGCGCCGCCTGGCTAGAGGGCCTACACCTACCGGGGGTGCGCTTTGCCCCGCGGAACTTCACCCCATCGGAGAGCCGCTTCGCGGGCGAAGAGTGCAATGGTGTCGAGCTCTCGCTCTCCGATCCCGCCGCCTTCCAGCCGGTACGGACCGGCCTGGCGATCGCCTGGGTGCTCAATCGCTTGCACCCAAGCGAGTTCGACATCGCCGCCGTCGACCAGCGCCTCGTGAGCCACCGCGTCTGGGAAGCGCTCTTGGCAAGCTCCGATCCACTCGAACTCGCGCAGGAGTGGCAGGCCGACTGCCGCTCCTTCGAAGCCGAACGCGCGCCGATCCTGCTCTACCGTTAGAGTCGCACTGCTAGAGCCCTGCTACCGCGGGGGGCGGTTCAGACGAAGAGTGCCTCGAGATCCTCGAGGGAGAAACTACCACCGGCGTCTCCCGAGGAGAGGACCGCGGCGGCCAGGTCACGTTTCTTGGCCTGCAACTCGACCACCTTCTCCTCGACGGTGCCGCGGGCGATGAGGCGATAGGCGATGACCGGCCGCGTGCGGCCGATGCGGTGCGCCCGGTCGATGGCCTGGGCCTCGGCTGCCGGATTCCACCAGGGGTCGAGGAGGAAGACATAGTCCGCCTCGACCAGGTTCAGACCGAGTCCGCCCGCCTTGAGGGACATCAGGAGCAGGGGACAGTCGCTCTCCTGGCGGAAGCGACCGACGACGGCTTCCCGGTTGCGGGTCGCGCCGTCGAGGTAGGCATAGGTGAGCCCCAGCCGCTCGAGGTGCTCGCGCACCACGGCCAGGTGGGAGGTGAACTGGCTGAAGACCAGCGCCTTGTGTCCGCTCTCGACCAACTCCTCCAGGTGGGGCAGCAAGACCTCGAGCTTGGCGGACATCTCGCCGCGGCGTTCGGGCTCCACGAGGCCGGGGTGACAGGCCGCCTGGCGCAGGCGTAGAAGCGCTCGCAAGACCTGGAAACGGCGCGTGTCCCCACCGCGAATCGCCTCGCGGTAGTGGCGGAAGAGGGCCGCGTAGGCCTCGCCCTGCTCCCCCTCGAGCTCGCACCACAGGGTCTGCTCCACCTTGGGGGGCAGCTCGGGGAGCACCTCGCTCTTGGTGCGCCGCAGGAAGAAGGGCCGCAGGGCGCTGGCCAAGAGCGAGCGTCCCTCGTCATCGAGGGCGCTCTCCCCCCGCGCCGCCAAGAGGCGTTTGAAAGCGCGGGCGCGACCGAGCATGCCGGGGTTCAGGAACTCGAATAGGCTCCACAGCTCGCCCAGGTGGTTCTCGACAGGTGTACCGGTCAGGGCGAGGCGATGGGCGGCACGCAGGATGCGGACCGCCTTGGCACCGTGGGTGCGGGCATTCTTGATCGCCTGGGCCTCGTCGAGGATGACGTAGTCGAAGGGGATCTCCGAGAGGATGGGGGCGTCCCGGCGCAGGATGCCGTAGGTGGTCAAGACGATGTCGGCCTGGGCGAGCTCGGCCAGATGCTCGCCTCGCTCGGTCCCCAGGTGCTCGTGAACGGTGAGCCCCGGCGCGAAGTGCCCCGCCTCGGCGCGCCAGTTGAAAAGCAGGGAGCGTGGTACGACGACCAGGGAGGGGAGACCCACCCCCTCGTTCTTTCGAGCCTGGAGGAGGGCCAGGACCTGGACGGTCTTGCCCAGGCCCATGTCATCGGCGAGGCAGCCGCCGAAGCCCACATCGCGCAGAAAGTGGAACCAGCCCACACCGACGCGCTGGTAGGGCCGCAGCTCGCCCTCGAAGCCGCTCGGCTCCTCCTCCGCCTCGAGGGCCTCACGTCGAGCGAGGCTGGCGCGCATGCGCTGGAAGCCCTTGTCGACATCGACTCCGGGCCTGGAGGCCAGCAGTCGGTCGAGGAGCCAGCTCTGGCTGGTGCGGAAGCGAAGGCCTTCCCCGGCGGCCTCGCCCAGACCCGAGAGCAGGGACCATTCGCGCCGCATCGACTCCGGCAGGAGACCGAGGGAGCCGTCCGCCAACTCGAGGGCGTCATCCCCCCGGCGCACCGCAGCCAAGAAGTCGCCGAGGTCGGCCTCGACGCCGCCGAAGTCGAGGCTGCCCTCGAGGTCGAACCAATCCACCCCCGAGCGTACGCGCAGGGTCGGAAGGGGAGCCGTGCGAACCTCGCGCCCCTTGAAGGTCGTGCTCCAGCCCTCTTCGGCCAGCCGCAGGACGAGCGGCAGGGCGTCGTCGGGGGCGACCGCGCCCCGTTCCTCCCCTTCGACGTGCTGGCCTCCAGCGGCCAGAAAAGCGGCCAGGGCCTCCCGTTCGGCCTTCCAGTGCCGGCGCACCACCGCTTCTCCATCCTCGGCGGCCAGTACGCCGCGGCGATCCCCGAGGGGCGCCTCGAGGTCGCCGTATCGAAAGTGGATGCGACAGGGCAGGGGTCCGTGGTCCGCCGGACCGACTTCGAGGTGCGGGCGGGGCATGAGATCTTCGCGAATCTCGAGTCCCTCCCCCTCCAGACGTGGGTGGCCCGGCAGGTCGAGCAAGCGGCGTCGCAGGGCGGCTGCATCTCCGGGGGGGGCTTCGATCGGACCGTCACGCAGGAGGGATTCCGCCAGGGGCCAGGCACCCCGGGGGTCGAAGCGGGCGACCCGGGAGGGCAGGAAGACCCAGTGGCGCAGGACGAGGTGGGGCTCGTCCAGATCGAGCCGCTCCTCGCCTCGGAGCAGGAGCCCGTGGACCCGTGCGCGTCCACCCCCCTGGGTGTCGCTCTCCTGGGCCTCGTAGCGAATCCCCAGCTCGTAGGGCGCTCCGCCGTCGAGGCGCAGGGGTTCGCTCTCGTCCTGGCCGCCGACGTGCAGGAAGGCACGGCCACTCTCGGCGAGTAGGGGCAGGAACAGATCGGCCTCGGCATCGTCGAGCCAGAAGGCGCCGCTGCCTCCGTAGCTGGAAAGTGCCGCGGAGGCGGTCCAGGAGGAGCGGCGCGCAGCGCTGAGAGCACGCAGGATGCGTTGGTCGAGGGGCAGGACGGGGGGCGGTGCCTCCTCGTCCTCGGGGTCGTAGGCCCGCCGACGGCTCCAGCGATGGTTCTTGAACCGTTCGCGCCAGAAGGGACGCAGCACGAGCCCGCGTCCGCTGCGGGTGTCGTCGAGGTCGAGCACGTAGAGAAGCTCGATTCCAGGAGAGGGGCGCCGCTTGACCAGGCCTTGCCAGGGGTCGCCGCCCTCTTCCGCGAGGGCCTGGGCGACCGCCCCCAGACGTGACTGCCACACCTCGCGACGCGGATCCAGGGCACGGAAGGTGGCCTCCTTCCCATGGTCCCGCCGCGCGAGGTCCAGTCCGCGTTCGTCGCACTCGAGGACCACCGACCAGAGATGCCGGCAGGCGCCGCTGCGTCGGAAGAGGGGGCAGGTGCAGGCTCCGGCCCAGCTCCCGGCGGATTCGAGGCGCAGGCTCACCTCGTGGGATTCGTGCCCGTGGACCGTGGCGCGCACGAAGTCCTCGCCTTCGGCGTCGATGACGACGAATTCGACTTCACCGGATCGGTCGGTCCTACGCACGCGGGCGGGCAGGACGGGGCGCAAGTGGTCGCGAAGGCTCAAGCGGAGGAGGCGTGGGCAGGCAAGCGGTCCAGAGTGAGGGCAAGAGCGCCTCCGATCAAGAGGCTGCCGGCGACTAGCCGCGGTATGTCGGCGTTCTCCTCGAAGACGAGCAGGCTGGCGAGCACCGCCAGGGGAACCTTGATGTTGTTGAAGACCGCGAGGCGCGCCCCGTTGACACGGCTCGCTCCGACGTTCCACAGGAAAAAGCCCAGCCCCGATGCGACCAGGCCCAGATAGGCCAGGACGATGAGCGGCAAGGCTTCCAGCCCCCAGAGGGAATCGAATCCTCCCCGGTCCCAGGCCAGGAGTAGGGCGCACGCAAAGCCCCCCAGGTAGAGCAGGGCGAAGACCCCCCGGTGGGAGAAGCCGGCGGGAGCTGCCCAGCGGGCGTAGAGCACCTGCCCCAGGGCGAAACAGAAGTTGGCGCCCTGGACGTAGAGAGCGCCGACGAGACTCCCCTGGCCCCAGGGACGCAAGACGATCCAGCCGGCGCCCGCAATGGCCAGGCCCGCTGCGAAGAGGGGTCGCGCCAACGCTCCCTTGCTTCCGCGGGGGGAGAGGAGCACGACGTAGAGCGGTGTCAGAGCGGTCAGGAGGGCGACCTCGTGGCCGGCCAGGTAGGCGTAGCTCTGGATGTAGAGGACATACATCAGCCCGTACTGCACGCTCCCCAGGAGGAAGAGGCGCAGGGCCAGGGGGCGTGGGATGCTCGCGGGGCGTAGGAAGGGCAGGAAGAGGAGGGCCGAGAGTCCCAGTCGGACGGTGGCCAGGGCCGCGGCATCGACCCCGGTCAGGTAGCGCGCGATCAGGCCGAAGGAGAAGGCCCACAGGAGCGAGGCTCCCAGGAGCGAGACCTGTCCCAAGGAGTGATCCGAGCGCATTACGGCCCCTCGTCTCCCACCCTGCGCACCTCTCCGGCCTCGAGTTCGAGGCGCAGGTCCGCCAGCCGCTCGGCCTCGGCCGGGCTGTGGGTGACGTGGAGGACCGTGGCGCCGGTTCGCGCCGGGAGGGCGGCGAGCAGGTCGCAGAGGTCCGAGCGCATCGCCTCGTCCACGGCCGAAAGGGGTTCGTCCAGGAGCAACACCGGGGGCTGGGCGGCCAGGGCGCGACCCAGCGCGACCCGCTGCCGCTCCCCCCCCGACAGGCCCCGCGGGCGGCGCTGGAGTAGGTGGTCGATCCCCAGCTCCGCTGCGAGCTCCCGCGCGCGCTCGGTCCGCCGCGGGGCGTCCCAGCCCTGGAAGCGGGGGCCGAAGGTCAGGTGGCGGGCGACGCTCATGTGGGGGAAGAGGGCCCCATCCTGGGGGACATAGCCGATGCCCCGGGCGCCCGGAGGTAGGTCGGTCACATCCCTGCCCGCCAGCTCCACGCGCCCCCCGCCCAGGGCCGGCAGCAGGCCGGCGATCCCGCGCAGGAGAGTGGACTTGCCCGTCCCGGTCGCTCCCATCAGGACGGCATAAGAGCCCCGCGGAACCACGAAGGAGATCCCCCGCAGGTGGAACTCTCCCGCACGGAAGTCGACCTCATCGAGGAGGATCATCCCTCGAGCCCCACTCCGGCCAGGCGAGCGATCACCAGCACCGCCAGGGCGGTGGTGACGAGGAGGAGGGAAACCGCCACAGCGGACTCGAGGTTGCCCACGGAGAGTTCGAGGAAGATGCTCGTCGGGAGGACCTCGGTCTTCATGCGCGTGGCGCCGGCGAAGACGAGCACGGGGCCGAATTCGCCCATCGCCCGGGCCCAGGCGAGCAGACCCGCGCTCAGGATTCCGCGCCCCGCCTCGGGCAGGGCCACGTGCCAGAAGGCCTGCCGGCGTGAGCAACCCAGGGTCCAGGCGACCTCCTCGCGGGAGCTGTCGAGCTGATCGAAGGTGACCCGCAGAGTGCGCACGGCGAAGGCGCAGGCGATCGTGAACTGGGCCAGGACGATGGCGGGGATCTGGTAGGTGACGCCGACCCGGGCCTCGATCCAGCGGCCGGGCGGCGTCTGGAAGAGGATCAAGAGCGAGAGACCGACCACCATGGGGGGCAGGGCGATGGGGATGTCGAGCAGTCCATCGATGAGAGCCTTCCCAAAGAGGCGTGAACGGGAGAGCAGATAGCCGATGGGCACGGCGAACCAGACCGCCCCGATGGCCGAGAGAGTGGCGCTGGCCAGGGAGAGATGGAAGGCGTAGCGCAACTCGGGTCGGGCCAGGGCACGCAGAATCGCCCCCAGGCTGGTGAAGGTCGCATCGGCGGCCAGCATGCCGGCGATGAGCAAGAGGTAGGCACCCAGGAAGCAGGCGAGGGCGAGATGGAAGAGCCTGTCGAGGGAGCGGGTGGGCCGCGCGGTCATGTCGGGCGCTC
>JALWOP010000334.1 GCA_027083445.1 Planctomycetota bacterium
AACTGGGTCCGCCGGCGGGGCCGCGTCGAACGCTGGGTGATCGGAAAACTCCTCATCGACGCGGCACACCGACGAAAAAGAAAGCTCCCAATCGCCGCATGATGCAAAAGGCCCGTCAGCGACGGGCTCTTTTGCGGGGAGAGAGATGGAGAGGCAAGCCTGTCCCACCGAGGTGGAGGAGATGAAGTGACGGGCCGGAAGCGCGTCCCACCGAGGTGGAGGAGATGAAGAGAGACGGGCAAGATGCCCGTCCCACGAGATGGAGGAGGGAGAGGAGAATCAAGAGCCCCTCACCCCGGCCCTCTCCCCGCAGAGCGGGGAGAGGGAGGAAGGTGTCGGCACGTAGGTGATGGATCGGGCGGGAAATCCGACGCTTTGAGGATTCGGTGTTGGGGGCTTGTTGATTGAGAAGCACGGTCCGGTGGAGCTGGAAGTTGGTCCCTCAAGGAGCTGCTTGAAACCCGGCCCGTCCCACCGAGGTGATGAAGATCATGGAGAGACACTGTCCCACCGAGATGAAGGAGATGAAGTGACGGGCTGGAAGCCCGTCCCACGAGATGGAGGAGGAAGAGGAGAATCAAAAGCCCCTCACCCCGGCCCTCTCCCCGCAGAGCGGGGAGAGGGAGGAAGGTGTCGGCGCGGAGGTGATGGATCGGGCGAAAAATCCGACGCTTCGAGGACTCAGCGTCGGCGTCCGGTGAGAAGACAGGTTGTGACGTGTCACGGAACCGTCCTCGACGCGGCGGTGTTGCCTGGAACTTTACGAAGACACGAGTGCGCCGAAGAGCGAGAGTCGTGGCACGCTTTTCACTCGGGGTGCCCGGCGGGTGGTGGCTGCGGGGGATTCAAAACTGGACATCCGGGCTTCATCCGCACTGGCTGACAAGCAGCCAGTGGCACACAGGAATCAGACAGTGCCACCCGCCCGCACAGGAAATAGTTCGTGCCACCCGCCGACGGTGTTCCCCGAAACCTCACGAAGACACGACTGCACCGAAGACGGTGAGCCGTAGCACCCTTTTCACGCAGGGCACTCGGTAATCACCTATTGGGTGGGCCTTGTGGCGAGGGTTGATTTGGCGGGTTCGGACTAGGCGGACGAATTGGGCGCGGTCTATCCGGTGGCGCTTTTCGGGTCGGTTGCGGTCGGTTGGGAGGCGGAAGCGGGGCGGGGCGTGGGGGATGCTCGAATAGAGGCATATGCGAAAGTTTCATCAGTCCGCTCCTGTAGCGTTTTGGTATGCAAATATGGCAAATGCGATTACGCCTACAGCAAAACTCAGTACCGCAATGATTGAGACAATATCCAATGCCATAGTCCAGTTTTCTTCACCAGAGCGGATCTGCTCCATTTGTTTGTAGAAGTCGCCGCTTTGATACGCTTCTCGTATTCGTGCTGGATCTTTCCGTGATCTTGCGTACGCAATGCACTTGACGGCTACAGTAATAAGAAGGCCACAGGTAAAGCAAACAAAAGTTACTGCTAACGAAGCACGGCTCGAAGTAACGATCCTGTCAGTGATGGTCGAGGCCGCAGCAGTGAAGGCCAGTCCTGCACTTGAAAGAGTGAGTAGCCACTTATCTACGTTGTCGTAAACCCATCGGGCGTATTCGTGAGCATGCTTAATCTCGCTCTTTGCGTCTTCGTAAACGGTTTGGGCGTAATCCTGTTCGCTTAGCACGATCTCATCCTACCGCCGCCACGACCTTCCTTGCTCCGTCGTTGAGGTCCGTTGCGGCTTGCAGTGTCGGCAGGTTGTCCGAGGCGGATTCGAGGAGGGCGCGGCCTTTCTGGGAGTTGTTGCCTTCGAGCCGGACGACGAGGGGGACTTTGAAGCCGGTGGAGCCGTCGGAGTTTTTGTAGTTTCGGGCGGCGTTGACGACGCCCTTGGCGATGACTTCGCAGTCCATGATGCCGCCGAAGATGTTGACGAGGACGCCGTTGACGTTTTGGTCGGAGAGGATGATGGAGAAGGCCTCGGTGACGGCTTCTTCGGATGCGGAGCCGCCGACGTCGAGGAAGTTTGCGGGTTCGCCGCCGTGGTGTTTGATGGTGTCCATTGTTGCCATGGCGAGTCCGGCGCCGTTGACGAGGCAGCCGATGTTGCCGTCGAGTTTGATGTAGGAGAGGCCGAAGCGGTGGGCCTTGAGTTCCTGCGGGTTTTCCTCGGCTGGGTCGAAGAGTGCCTGGATGTCTTTGTGTCGGGAGAGGCCGTTGTCGTCGAAGTTGAACTTGGCGTCGATGGCGAGGACGTTGCCGTCGGGGGCGGATTCGTTTGCGGGTGTGACGATGAGGGGGTTGATCTCGGCGAGGGAGCAGTCTTTGTCGACGAAGAGGCGGGCGAGGGCGAGCATGATTTTGACGGCCTGGCCGACCTGTTTGCCCTTCATGCCGAGTTCGAAGGCGATGCGTCGTGCTTCGTGTGGCTGGAGGCCCATGAGGGGGTGGATTGGCTGCTTGAGGATGGCTTCGGGTTTTTCGGCGGCGACCTTTTCGATCTCGACGCCGCCCTCGGCGGAGGCGATGAGGGTGTTTCGTCGGGTCTCGCGGTCTGTGGTGATGGCGAGGTAGTACTCGTGGGCGATCTCGACGCCTGCGGCGATGAGGAGTTTTTTGACTTCGAGGCCTTCGGGGCCGGTCTGGACGGAGACCATTTTGTTGGAGAGCATGAATCGGGCGGCGTCCTCGGCCTCTTGGGGTGAGCGGACGAGCTTGACGAAGCCGGCCTTGCCGCGGCCGCCGGCGTGGACCTGTGCCTTGACGACGGCGAGGCCGTTTTCTAGGGAGAGGCCGGCTTCTTGTGTGACCTGCTTGTAGACGGTGTGGGCGTCGTCGATTTTTTCGATCATACGTCCGGCGGGGACGGGGATGCCGTAGGAGGCGAGGAGGTCGCGGGCCTGGTATTCGTGGATCTTCATGGTGGGTCTCCGTTGGTGAGTGACATCGTAGTGCATTTCGGCGGGTGCGGGCGGGAGGCTTGACAGATGATGTGGTAAAGTGTCTGGGTCTGGAGGGGCTCGTGGACGTATCGGGGATTCGCGGCGAGATCGAGGCGGCGTTGGCGGAGGACAGCCAAACGGGGGGGCTGCGGGCACTTATTCGGGGTGCGGTCGAGCGTGGGGCGCCCGGGTTGGCGGAGCCGGGGCGGGTGGTGGATGGCGCGGTGGATGCGTTGCGAGGTTTTATCGCGTCGGCGCCGGCGGTGCTGGAGGCGACGATGCAGGCGTCGCGTGAGGCGGGGATCGAGGACCGGGTGCGGCCGATCTTCGAGACGGCGTTTTCTTATATGGCGGAGGAGGGGGATTTCATCCCGGATTCGATCGGGCTGGCGGGGCTGCTGGACGACGCGTATCTGATCCACGGGCTGATGCAGGAGATCTCGGAGCGGCACCGGGTTTTGAAGGGTCGGGCGTTGCTGCCTTCGGGGACGTTCGACCTGATGCCGGAGATCAAGCGGATCATCGGGGAGCCGACGGGGACGCGGCTGGATGTGGCGATCGTGGCGTTCGCGCGTCGTGCGAATGTGCGTGAGACGATCGAGCAGATCGTGCGTCGGATCGGGGACCACGGGCTGGGGTTCGATCTTCCGTCGGCGGTAGGGTCGCCGGGTGGGGAGAACCCGCTGGCGGAGGTGCCGCCGCTGGATCTGGGGGCGTTGGGTGGGTGAGGGGAGAGTTTTCACCGCGGAGATCCGACGCTTCGCATGCTCAGCGTCGGCGTCTGTATGGTGAAGAGGTACGACCCGGCGGAGCTGGATCGTGGCACCGCGATGGGGTGTTTGGTTTGGGGGGGGAGCCCTCGCTTCCGCTCGGGCCTCTTTTTGGGGATGAGGAGAGAAGAAAGAGACGGGCTGGAAGCCCATCCCACCGAGAGAAAGGAGATGAGAGAGACGGGCTGGAAGCCCGTCCCACGAGGGGAGGAGGAAACCGTTTCCTCACGGTCGCGGCGCGTTGTCGTAGGT
>JALWOP010000335.1 GCA_027083445.1 Planctomycetota bacterium
CCCCATGCCCTGGAGCGGGCGGCGGCCGATGGGAGGTTCGAGCCGGCTTGACCCCTTGGAAGGAACGAGGGTGCGATTCCGGCCCCTAGGACCGGCATCCGGAAATCGCAGAAAAAAGTGCGCGCCCTGAAACCCAGCCGGTGCCCGGGCAGTCCCCATGGTGCCGGAGGAGAGTTCTGTGGACCCCCCACCGGAATCGAATCCCCGCACGCCGGGAGGTTGCGGATCGGCAGGCCCGCACCCCCCCGGCGTGTTTTTTCCTGGGCAGTGAGATCCTACCGGGGGGGATGTTCGGAGGCGGGACCCCTTGGGCTGGCTCCCGTCAGACGTTTGGGATGGGAGGAGTGCCGACACCGAGCCGACGCCGAGCCGAGATTGTGGCCCACACTCCTCACTTGACCCCCGCGCCACGGGGGTAGGGGGCTCATTCGACGAACACCGCCTGGGCCTGGGTGACCACGCCCCCCTTGACGAGTGCCTCTCCCTGGACGCTGTGGCCGCCGGGGGCGACGACGGTGAAGGTATAGGGTCCGCTCGGGAGCCCTTCGATGCGCAGGGTGCCGTCCGCGCCGGTCGACCATCCCTTGGGTTCGACGCCGATGACTCCCTCCTCCTGCCAGGCGAGGAGATCGTCCCCCTCCTGCAGCGAGGTGAGCTGGACCTGTGCCCCCGCCACCGGCAGGCCCTCCTGGCTGGCAGAGAGCGAAAGCACTCCCCGGCGCCGGACGGCTAGGTCGTGGGGAGGGGGATCGACCTGGGCTTCCAGGGTGAAGACGTCGGGGAACCAACCTCCTCCCTCGACGGTGACCACGTACGAGCCTTCCTCGCAGGAGTCGAAGCGCACCCCGCCTCCCCCATCGCTGACCCCATGGCGGACGACCGTCGGAGTCTCCGCCAGGTGCATCCCCAGGCGCACGTCGGCCGCCGGTTGATCTCCCTCGACCAGGCGCAGATTCAAGGATGCCTTGGGGTCGAAGACAATCTCGATCGGTCCGTCGGACTCCGAACGGGAGCTGAGGTCGATGATATGCAGAGCCCCTGAGGAGAGAGTCGTGCCGATCTGGACGCTGATGCGATTGGCGACGAGGTCTCGCAGAGTCACCTGGCCCTCGCCATCGGTGCGTACGTCCCAACGCGCCGCCCCCTCTCGGTCCGCGTCGGCGATCAAGAGCACCACCCCGGGGAGCGGCTCGCCCTTACCGTCCACCAGGCGCAGGACCAACTCCTCGCCAGTGATGGGGATCGTCACCTGCTCCAATCCTTCACCGACGATGACGACCTGCGAGGCCAGCACCTCACCCCCCCCGGTCACCACCTCCAAGGCAGTGGGGCCGGGGGTCCCGCTCTCCAGTACGGCCCGCAGTTGATCGTCGAAACGGGCGTGGGCGATGTAGTGGTGGCCGCTGGGGGTCTTCAATCGCCCGCGCAGCCAGAGTGCCACGTCGTCAGGCAACTCCACCCCTGGAGCGAGAGCCAACTTAGCCTCGATCGGCGTGCCGTGACGGATCGGAATCGTGACCGACCACTTCGCACCCGGCCGCAGGAGCATTGCCACATCGACCCGGTTGATGTCGGGGGGAAAGACGCTCACGGTCACATGGCCAGTCGCCACGTCATGAACCACCACCTCCCCCGAGGCGGGGAAGGGGATAAGGGGAGAGGGCGCGGGGTCCTGGACGCGCACCTTGAAGAGACTGAAATCGGTCCCTGGAGCCGCCTCTAGACGAACTGTCAGGTCACCCGTTCGCGAAAGGGCGACGCTACCGATGTCCCCATTGGGACCCTGGGGCTCGATGTGATCGACCAGGACCAGTTCGTAGCCGGGGGCCTGTGCGGTCAGACGAAAGGCATCGGTCGGAGCGGGCAGGGCGCTGAAGCGACCGTCGGCATCGGTGAGCATCGGTTGTCCCCAGGGTCCCAGGGTGGCCATCGCGGGGGTCGTTGCAAACACCTGGAGCTTCGCCCCCTCGATCGGCAGTCCGCTACGTGCATCGATGACGTGGCCGCTGAGCCGCCATCCGCTCTCCAGGGAGAGTTCCACCGGCTCAGGCTTCTCGTCCGGATCCTCGGGGACATCGACGGCGATCGGCTTGCAGGGAGGGAGGTCGAGGGTCGAGGCTTCGACCCAAACCCGCCCGGCGGGGACAGTGTTCAACTCGAAGGTCCCGTCATCCCTGTGGGTGAAGTGCCTCACGGTCGAATGCTCCCCTTCGACCCAGAAGCGGACGTCGAACTCCGTCACGGGCTCGCCATCCTGCTTCACCACACCCGCCAGGGCGCGGGCACGGGGAAGCGGAAACTCGACCATGCGCAGGTCGTCGTTGAGAACGTCCCAGGGTCCATAGACCGCGTCCTGATAGCCCGGCTTGGAAGCCCGGACTCTCAGGCCACCCGGCCGCAACCCTCCGCAAACGACTTCGCCGTTCTCGTCGGAGAAGGCGACGGGACCGGGTACCCACGCATCCCCTTCCCACCAGTAGGCAACCGTCTTGACCCCCCCCACCGGTTCGCCATCGCAAACCATGCGCATGCCGATCGCGATGCCCTCCCTACAGGTGAGGTCCACGGAAACCCGTTCCCCGGGGGCAGGGATCCAGATGCGCTCTTCGACAGGACAGAGCCCCGAGCCTTCGAGGCGCACGAGACACTCCTTGCGTCCGTCGATCGGCACGGATGGAATCTCGAAGGTCCCGTCCGCCTCGACCGGCGTTTCGGCCAGGCGGGTCTCCCAATGGTCGTCCGGTGAACGTACGAGGACGCGGTAGCCGCCGTACTCGGGGTCGGGGGGATCGAGAACCCGCCCGATCAGGGTGAACCCGGCCGAGAGCACTAGGTCGATTTCGCCCCCTGCATCCTCGACAGTGCCGGTCCAGATCGGGGAGGCGCTACCCCGCTCAGTAAACGCGCGCACTTGGAAAACTCCCCGCATGGGGTGCAGGGCGAGGCGACCCTGCGCATCGACGACGTCGCGGCGTCCATGGACGCATCGCCGTCCGTTCGGAAGGGTGACCGTTCCCCAGCATTCGACGGTGGCTCCCTCCACCGCCTCTCCCCTACCATCGACTACCCGGGCGGTGAGCGCAGGTGCACTCGCGAGCACCAGGTCGGGCGCCGCCCCCTCATCGGGCAAGAGCGCCGCCGCGGGGAAGTGGCTGGGGTGGGAGGCGATGACGACCGCCTCTGGGAATCCGGCCAGGGTATCGTCGATCCGATAGCGCCCCCCTTCCACGGTCAGCGGCTCACCGAGTTCGGCCCCCCAGTTACCGGAGGCGGGCTCCTCGATCAGGGCGGGGTCCCTCAGGGCCTGAACGGCCACCAATGGAGAGGGCGCAAGCCCCGCGCCCCCCTCGGCCGTCACGCGTCCCCACCGGCCCACCTGCTCGCGCTTGTCCGGCGCGGCGGCCGGAGTCTGAGGCGCAGCCTCGATCAACTCATCGGCATTTTCCTGAGTCGGCTCGACGTCATCCCCCTGCTCGGTCGATTCGGCGACTGGGCCCCCCCGCTCTGCGTTCCCCGCGGCCACACCCTGGGCATTGGACGGCTGCGATCCTCCGAGCCACCCGGATGGGAACCTGTCGGAGAAAAACCACACCGCCAGAGCCAGCGCCGCTCCCGCGGCGCCCAATGCAAGCCTACGACCGGACATGATCAGGGGTAGGCGTCGGCTGTTCTACTCATTGCGGGAGGTGCAGCCCCAACGCTTCCACCGAGGGAGACAGCTTTCGCCGTACCGGAGGAGGCAATAAGAATCACCAACCCGACGACAACCACAACGATCGACGCACGCCGGGGCCGCCCTCCCGAAAAAAGCAATCTACGACTCAGATTGAGCATCAGATCCACAATGGCCCCCAGTAGCCATCGCCGCCTGGATGACCCTCGCGGCGACTCCTTCAACACGATCCTGTACAGAGCGTAGTGCAGCGACTTCGACACTGCTGAAGCTTTGCGCCTCATAGACCCTCACGATCTCATTTGCCAACTGAACCTGGTACAGCGCAGCGTCGTTGAGGCGCTGGCCGAGATCCGCAACTATCGATAGTCGGCCTACTACCCCTGCCAAGACCAGGGCAGGGGCAAGAGGAAGCAGCCCGGCATCCTCTCGCACTGCCAGTAGAAAGGAATCCAGGCACTCCTCGGCTGGTGTTCCGACGAAGGAGTTCCCATGGGCGACGTTCATCGCCGCGTAGACACGGACATGTGCCCGCGAAGCATCCTTGTAAACCTTCTGGAGAACCTCGATGGCTTTCCCGGGCTCGCCATCGAGCAAGAGCGCGTAGCCGTGGCGGTTGGCGGCGCGGTGGTCGTTCAAGAGAGTCACGCCGAATGCCGTGATCCGGTTGAGGGGCTGATCCCACTCGCCCAGGAGCTGTTCGACGAGGGCTGCCAGCTCCTTGCCGAGGTCGGGTTCCAACCTGCGGCTTAGAGATGAACCGCAGAGCCTCTCCAAACGTCCGAGGGACTCCGGCCCACAGTTCCGCCCCCCCTCCAGCATGTCCTTGATTCCGGGTCGACTCAGGGAAAGGTAGTGGAAGACCCGGGCCAGGGCCTGGGCGAGCTCCTCCCGGTAGGTCGCCAGAAGGTGGCGCTCGGCGAGGGTCCAGCCGGCGCTGCGAGCACTCAAGGACTCGCGGCCGATGAGCGGGGCCGTGACGCAGGTCGGAGGCGTGAAGCGGAAGAGCCTCGACCTCGGGTCCCGGGCCACCTCGCCGATCAGAGCACGCAGCTCCTCGGGGAGTTCGATCGTAGTCGTCATTCCGTATCCCCCACCGCGTCACTCAACTTGTCGATGGCCTGCAAGAAGAGCGTGCGCACGTGCTCCCCGTCCACGCCCGCCTGCTCCCCGTAGCGTCCAAACCCATTGCCAAGCACAAAGCAATGGAAGAAGACATGACGTTCAGCGTTGGAAAGGTCGTTCGCAGCCGCCACCGCCCGGCGCACATTCGCCGGACTGAAGCGAAGAGCCTCGATCAAGAACTGCAATCGCGGCTCCAGCGGCTCTTCCGCCACCACGTTCCGGCGAGCCAGATCAGCATCCTCCTCGATCAGAATCCCCCCGGCAACTTCGATGCGCTGCTCCAACCACTCGTCCAGCTCGTGCTCCGGCCGCAGATCGTCGGCCGCCGCGAGCACCGCCTCGATGCTCTGATAGGCGAGTTGCGTCACGTCCAGGAGATAGCAGCGCTTGGTCATCCACCGGACCCCGCGCTCCAGGAGATCGAGCCGATCCCCATCGACGAGATGACTCGCAAGCTCTGCTCGCTTCCGCGCCGGATCCTCGCCGAGATCCGCTCTCCCCCCATCCTGGAGACCCGCTTCCTGGAAGAGGCAGAAGAGTTCCGCTGCATCCTCGATCTTTCCTCCCCCCCTCTTCCAGAGAGGATCTTCTCGTGACCGCGCATGCGGAGAAAAGGGTCGATTCATTGTGGCAAGCTGCAGGCGGGCCTCTATGTACCGATTGTCAGCAGCAGGATTCCTGCTACCAAGGACAACGCGACCGTATGGGGATACCCCGGTTGTGTCAAGGGATTGTTCTCCCCTTGGCGGCCAAGCAGAGGAGCCGCCCGGCCCTCGTCACTACCGACCTGCTCGATCCAAACCGACGGGGTCGCGGGGCGCACATTCCCGCTAACATCCCTTCAGGAGGCCGTCTACATCCCTGCGCACACCCTGCTGCCCTTGCGAGGCACGATCCTTGTCCAGCGCACGGCCAAACCGCTGATTTCCAAAGACCAGGCCTTCTGCCCAGGAGCCCTTCGATGCGCAGGGTGCCGTCCACGCCGGTGCTGCAACCCTGGATGCGGATTCCCCCGGTGCACCCCCCTATCCCCGAGATGTCGAACGCACAGGGACAGGGCACCGGGGGATGAGCGGGAGCGCCCGTCCGGGGCGTGCGATTCCCGTGCACTCACGATCCCCCGAAAAGAGCAGCCCATTACCCATGTGATTCCAAGGCGTATCCCTCGACGTCCCAATCTCGGATCCTTCGTGGAATACCGTTTGCAAGGCCCCTTCCCAAACACGCGCAGCCCCCCCGGCTCAGCGCCCGACCCAACCCCAATCCACGCCAACCGAAGGTCTGATGAGATTCTATGCCCTTGCTACACTCACCCTTGCACTCACCGCCCAGGCCCAACGCCCATCCCTCATCCGCACCTTCCCTACTCCCCGCGGACCGCTGTCCCTCCACATGCTGGCTGGGCCGAGTACCGATGAGCCTGTAGCTTCCACGTCGACCTTCCTTCCGCTGGGCGAAGGGATCGAAGGCGACATGCCACGCGACGTCACCTTGACTCTCGACGGGCTGACGGCAATTGTCGTCTGTCGAGATACCGACACGATCGAATGGTACGATGCCCTATCCGGTGCACGACTCGATCACACACCCGTAGGCGAGCGTCCACTTGACGTTGCACTCTCTGTGGATGGACAGCTCGCGTTCGTCGCATGCAGTGCGGACGACAACGTGGTGGTCATCGACGTCGCCACACGCCAGGTGATCCATACTTATTCCGTCCCGGGACATCCCCATCGTATCGTCGCCACACCCGACGGTACGCGTCTCATCGTAGGCTGCGATACAGGAGGAAACGTCGGTCGCTTCGCCATCCTCGACCTTGCCTCTGGACAGCTAACACACACGTTCTCGACCCCGTATCAGGGTCCAATCGCCTATACCTTGGCGCCCTGGTCGGGGGTGCGGTTCGACTACTACCCCGACTTCGACGTGACGCCCGACAGTACCACGATCGTCTTCGCCGACGCTTGGGGGAGCTCGATCCGTCTCTACGACACCGCGACAGGCGGGCTCGTCAAGACCTTTGGCGTCGGCACGCTCATCCCGGGGCAGGTCGACATTTCCCGCTCGGGCTCCTTTGCCGCCGTGAGCTGCATGGATTCTCTCGGCGGGAACCACGGACAAGTCGTTGCGATCGACCTCGGATCACTCACGCAGAGTTCGCTCGGAATCGGAACAGGGGTATACCTCTCCGTGCTGCGGATCACCCCCGACGAGGCTTCAATCCTCATCGGAACGTACACAGGCGTCGACGTGATCGACGTTGCGACCGGCAATACGGTCGGTTCGCTACCGGGCGGATTCGCACTAGGGTCGATCGAGTTCACCCATGACGATGCTTACGCGATTGCCGCCTTCTGGGACGCCGTGATCGTCGACCTCGCAAGCATGACGGTGGTTAGCCGCATTCCAGCCTCGGCCATGCAGATGGTCGCAGTTAGTCCCTCGGCCCACCACGCGGTCGCGCTGAGCCCATCCTTTGATGAACGCCTCGTGGCCTTCTCGACCGCCGGCACAGCCTCGCAACTCTCGTGGTCGACGCCACTGGGGGTCCCAGTGGAAATCGATGGCCCTTACGCAGTCGAACTGATGGCCGACGGGCGCGAAGCCGTGGTGGCCTGCCCCGTAAGCAACAACCTGGTGCGGGTAGACATCGACTCGCGCCAGCAGCTGAGAACAATCCCGACGAGCGCGCCCTCACACTCCTTCGCCGTGGACCCGAAGGGCAACTTCGTCGTCGCCGCCTTGGAAGAGGCAGGGCGTGTCGCGGTTATCGACATCGCCAGCGGGCAAACCCTTGCCGAGTTGACCGTGAGCGGGCGGGCTCGCAAGGTCGTTCTGTCGCCAGATGGGGCCCGCGCCTTCGTGCTCATCAATGACGGGCTACAGAGCGCTCTGGCGTTTATCGATATCTCAGGCGCAGGAAGCATGGTTAGCAGTGAACTCACCTTCTCCGGCACCTGGCTGCAAAGCATGGCGCTCGCTCCCGACGGCACGATTCTCGCACTCGCGGAGGTGGGCGGGAGCGTGATGCTCGTCGACGTCGCCAGCGAATCCATCGTCGCCAACCTGCAGACGACCGGTGCTATCCTCGGGCCCCCGGTTTGGTCCGCCGACAGCACGCACCTGGCCTGGGCTCTGGGAGTCGGGGACCTGGCCATCGCGAAGATCGACGGTGCGAACTCTAGCGTACAGGTACTGCCGGGCTCGTCACCCGTGGCCGGCGTCGCTTTCGACGAAAGCGCTCAGTTCGCCTACATCCTTCTGAAGAGCTCCTCGGTCGACCTTACCCTCCGAGTTATCGACATCACGACCCTCGGGGTGGCTACCGAGGTGCCTCTCACGGGCACCCTCTCGGAGGATCATTTCTTCCCCCACTGGCTCATTCCCGTGGCAGATCAACTCCTAATCGTTCGCACGAGTGGAGGGGCATACCTCTGGCGTACATCCATGGCAGGTGCATCGAGTTCGCTGCTCGAGACCATTCAACTGCCTGAAGAGGGCACCCATAGTGTAGCCGTTTCTACTACCCTCGGCCGCCTCGTCCTACCTGCATCCTTCGAGGGCGACGGATTGCGGTTGATCGAGTTCGGAGGCAACTGGGAGAGCTACTGTGGCCCGGCAGCTCCGAACTCGACGGGAGTAGGAGGAGAACTCACCGCGTCCGGTACACTCCTCGCCGGCGCGCAACCATTCCGGCTCGAAGCGACGCAGCTTCCAACACAAACCTTCGGGATGTTCCTTGTTGCAGACGCGATGAACTCTATTCAGCCCCCGGGGAGCCAGGGAACGCTGTGCCTCGGTGGAATGATCGCACGCTTCGCGGATGAGGTACAGAACACCGGCGCCGCCGGTGCCATGACCCTTGATGTGGATCTCGAGGCCTTACCCTTCAGCCCACCCGTCACAGTTGCCCCAGGTCAGGTCTGGTATTTCCAAGCCTGGTTCCGGGATCATAACCCTGGAGCTACCTCAAACTTTACGAACGGCGTGCGGGCTTCGTTCCGCTGATCGGCGGCCACATTCCATCGTGTGCGATCGTACTCAGCCCTGGATCTGTAGCGGTTCCTCCGCAGTCGACGGCAGGCCGCTCTCCATCTTCGCTTCCCGTACTACCTGCAGGGCTTACGGCGTGACAGGGCTGCGCCGTGCCCCTTCACCCCGCTGAGGCAGGTCGAGCCCGACATTACGTTGGACCGCAAGAGCCCACGCGTAGGGTCCGAGAGGGCCTATGACCGGGCGTGCAAGCAAGCCCCGGAACGCAACCGGTGGTAACCGTGGTGCGCGGGAAACCCAGTTGACTCGCCCGACCGCCGTGCCTCTGGGAACGTTCTGGGGCCGCCTGACGGGACGTGATAATGCAAGACCGGAGCCAGGTTGGCCCTGAGATGTCTGCCTCCGACCGCGACCCGCGCATCCGTCCTGGAGACCACCCAGACCCGATTCTTGTGTTGCTTCCCCCTCGGCGCTAGCATCCGCATGCCGTGCCTCCTGGATCCATCCCCTATCACATTCGGCTAGCCTCCACCGCATGGGGTCTATTCACTCTACTCTCACCCTCCATCGCGCGGGGACAGGAATCGACTCCTCCATCCTCGCCGCAATACGAACTCCAGGATCACCTAACGTCGGAGCTTGCGGAGCAGAGCGCTCCCTGGTCCCCCTTCCTCACCCCCTTCGATAAGGCCCAAAACGCGGATCCCGCGCAGCTAACGGGAGGACTACGGGCCATCGCCCTCGCCCACGCGAGGGCCCGAGGTTTCTACCTCGAAACCGAAGTGACGGTCGAGCACTTCGAAGGAGAAGGATCCATACCCACCCATCACCGCACCTATCGAATCGAAGGACGCATCACTTCAGACGAACGCCTCGACGTGGTAGAGACGACCTTTCCCAAGAGTCCGGAAACCGATCTCACCTACCCCGCTTCGCGGCGCATCACCTTCGACGGAAAGGTCTTTCGCGTCCAAACACCGGAGGGGGAGGCGGGGGACCTCTTCGACGGTTCCTCGACCCAACTCGAAGCCCTCAGATTGGCTCACTACGCCGACCTCGAACCCCTCTTCCGCTGGGTCTACGACCCCCTCGACCTGCCCCTCTTCGACGATCTCGAGGTTCAAGAACAACGCGATCCAACCACGGGAGAACTCGCCATCACCCGCTCCTTCCAATGGTCGAACGGATCGTTTGTCGGAGAGGAGTATCGCGTCCCCAGCACCTTCGGCCATCTCCACCCCACCCGCCACACCGTCTACACACCGGATGGCCACATCTTCTCCAGCACGACCTACCACTCGTGCCGCTCCTACGCCCCAGGTATCTGGCGCCCGAGCCGGATTACGACCACCCGCTACTACGGCCCCTCCACCTCCGGCAAACGACGGACCGTTACCCTCTCCATCCTGGCAGCTCGCCTGCTGGAGGAGGACGAGGTCGCGGCGGTTCCCGCTACCTCCGATGATGACACCCGCCCTTGGCGTGTCTGGCACTGAAGCGAACCTACCGGTATGCGTTGGAGCGAGATCCGGCGAGGCGGCGCCACCGGGCGAATCCCCATCGTTTCGGCCCCGGGGCATACGGAGACCGGGGCGATGGACCGGCCCCCCGGTGATGGCTGCTAGGTGAAAGGGTCCCTCTCACCTGGCCGCGACGGGACCCCCAACTCATCCAGCAGGGCCCTCACCGCGCCGGCCACCGCGCCGTAGAAACCACCCGTGGATTGGATGCGGGCCAGGGGGGCCAGAGCCCAGGCGAAATGGGCCCGGGTGATCTCCCCGGCTACCTCCTGCGCCTCCGAGTCGCATGCAACCCACAGGAGCAGGAGGCTGCCCAGGTGGTCGTGGGCGGCTCCGCGGGCAGCCTCCCCCTGGAATTCGAAACCCGCTCGCCTGGCGAGGTGGCGCACGCGCACCCAGGCGTCACCCCCATAACGGCCCTGTTCCCAAATCGACTGAACCAAGGGGCCCGAAGCGGGTCGCAAAAACAGTTCGTGGAATTCCGCCGCTCGCTCCTCGAGCCAGGCCTGCTGCTCCTCCCGCGCGGGGAACTCGATTCCAAGCTCGCCCAGGGCCGTGCGAATCGTCGGATCCCGGGCGGTGTCGAGCGTTCTCTCGTCCACTTCCACGAGCAAGAGACGCGCCAGAAACTCAGCACTCGCCCGCAGAGCTTGCCGCTCGCGCAAAGCGCCCTCGGGTGCTGCATCCTCAGGTACCTGGGGCGAGGCGCTCATGAGAGCTTCTTGATGCGCACGACGGTGCTGTTGAAAGCCTGCTGGCCCGAGATGAAATCCGGGGCGATCGGCAAGACCCGGTTTTGAGCCCAGCCGTTGCCCGTGTTACGGATCCAACGGGAGTGGTGTCCCTTCGAATCGTCCTGCCACCACATGTTGCGCTCCCAATCCTCGTCACGCAGAGCTTCGAGCTCCATGCCGGCCTTCTGCGATCCGACCGGGTCGTCCCGCCGCGCCCGCGCCACCCGCGTGTAATGGTCGTGACCGAGGGAGTTGGAGATAGCGATGGCATCCGGGTGGATGCCCTTGGTTACGACGATCGGAAGCTCGAGCTTCTGCTCGATCGCACCATCACCCAAACCCAATCCCGGCATGGCACGATGGAGACTCGTCGAGCGGTACCCGGTGATTTCGATCCAGTCCCCCGACTTCAGACCAAAACGCGCTGCCGTGTCGGGGTGCATCCACGCAGGGTTGGAGTGGACGATCTCCGAGCACCACTTCAGGTTGGCGGTCCGTCCATGGTTGTGGACACACCACTTGAAAGAGGTCATCACGAGCTGATCGTCGTCCAGATGACGGTGCTCCTCGGGCAGCTCGAACTTCGGCTAGGGGGAGAGCTCGTACTCGTGCCCTCGGTGGGAGGGGGCGCGGTTCTTGCCCTTGGAGTTGGCGATGCGCGTCAGCTCGCTCGTGTCTTCGTTGCGGCCGGTCTTGACCACGAACTCCGAGTAGACCTCGAACTTGCGGCTGGGAGTCTTGAAGCCGCGCACCGCGACGCCGTCAACGAGGATCCCGATGCCCTTGCCGTCCTTGGTGATGATGCCGGAGTCCTCGTCGGTGGTCGAACCCGCCAGTTCCTCGGGGGTCAGGGGCTGCAGGTAAGGCTCGAAGTAGGGACGCTCGTCGGGATCCTCGAAGGAACCCTCCGCCCGCAGAAACTCCAGGGGACTGGAGTACTTCTTTGGATCGTAGGGGATCGCCTTGCTCCACTCCGCCATGTACTCAGCCTGGTCGTGGCGGGCGAACCACTGCTCTGCCATGTCGCCCCCCATGCGGCGGGCCAGCTCAGGCAGGATCTCGCGCAGGTCCTTGGCCTCACCCAGAGCGGGACCGATCGGCCAGCGCACTCCGACATAGGGCTTGAGGTTGTAGGCCCCGCGCGCGTCGAGCTCCCAGCGCTCGAGATAGGTCGTCCAGGGCAGGACCATGTCAGCGAAGTGCGCTGTCTCGCTGTAGAAGGGGTTGATACAGACGTGGAAACCGATTTTCTCCTCGTCCCGCAGCACCGCACGCGTGACATCCATCTCGGGCCAGGTCATGGGCGAATCGAGGTTGTAGCTCATGTAGACCTCGATCTTGGCGCGCTCCTGGGCGAGATACCAATAGACGACCTCACCCACCCGCATCGTGTTCCAGGTATTGGCCAACACGAACTCCGGCGGATCGGCCAGGAGGGAGGTCGCCCGGGTCTTGGCCGGCTGGGGCGGCAGCTTGAAGCGTTTCTTATCCATGCCGCCGGTCCACATCCAACACCATCCCCCGCGCCTGCCCACGCTGCCCACCAGACCATTGAGCAGGATGATGCAACGGTCGTTGTAGTAGCCTTTGATGTGAGCCGACGAACCGCGATTGCAGAGGGTCGTCGCCCGGGGGGCGGCAGCGGCAAACTCCCGCGCGATGCGTGCTATATCGGCCGCGGGTACCGTGCTGATCTCTTCGGCCCACTCGGGAGTCGCCTCCTCGAGCACGTTTTTCCACACCTCATCCAGGCTGACGTTGGCCCACTTGGCGAACCACTCCTCGTCTGCCAGACCCTCCTTGACGATGACATGCCCCATCGCAAGGGCGATCGCCCCATCGGTCCCCGGACGCGGCATGAAAAACTCGTCGGAATTGCCGGCGGTGTTCGACATGCGCACATCGAAGGTGACCAGCTTGGCACCGTTCTCGAACCGCCCCTCCTGGATGCGCTGAGCCCCGGCCACATGGCCCTGGTGGGCCTCGAACATGTTCGAGCCGAAGTTCAGGATGTACTTGGAGTGACTGTAGTCCCCCAAGTCCCAGTCGGACTCGAAGAGGTAGGTCAAGTTCGCCGCGCGCCGGGCCGCGGAGCAGAGGCCGCGGTGATTGAGCTGCGTCTTGGTCCCGAAGGCGTTCAGGAAAGCCGAGACCGGATCCTTGGAGCGGCTACGTCCCTGGTGGAAGGCGAAGCGGGTCGGATCCTTCTCACGACAGGCGTTCAGACGCCGAGCGAGTTCGTCGTAGGCCTCGTCCCAGGTGATGCGACGCCACTTCCCGCTTCCACGCTCCCCCACCCGCCGCAGGGGGTAGAGCAGCCGCTCGGGGTGATACTGGTGGTTGAGTCCCGCCTGCCCCCGGGCGCAGAGCTTGCCACGCGAGTTGGGATCGGCGGGGTTTCCGTCGATCTTGATCACGCGCCCATCCTTGACGTGCGCGATCGTGCCGCAGACCGTCGAGCAGAGTTGGCACATGCCGGGCACGCGCTCGGTCTCCTTGTACTTGTCCGGGTCGGGAAAGCGCACCTTGCGGTTGGGCCCCGGCAGGGAGCAAACCCCGGGGGCGTGGCCCCCGTCCAGGTCATAGGGCTTGCCCGCGCCGCGTTTCCAGACGCGGGCGCTCTCGTCCGGCGTCGCGGAGCGGCCGCGCACCCGGGGGCTATCCGAGGCACTCTTTCCCTCGCCGGCGCTCCCCTGGGACGCACACGCCGCGAGGCCTCCGGTTCCCAGAAGGGCTGCTCCCAGGCGCACGAGGGAGCGACGATCGACGGTGTTCTCCCTGCAAGCGCTCATAGGTCCTCTCCCCCTTGCTCTTCGCCGTCAAAGCCCGGCTCGCCCCACGCATAGACGCTATACGCCTCGGGGTCATAGCTCTCGCCTTCGCGGGGGATGCGCTTCTCCCAGACCTCCATGGAGTGGTTCGCATCGACCGCAAAACGAACCCGCGGCTGGGTCTCCTTCTCGGGGCGCAGGACCCGCAGGGCGTCTTCCTTTTCGAGGCGGGCGGCGGTTCGCGCAATCTTCGAATCGGGGTCGTTCAGATCACCGAAATAGAGAGCCCCGCTGGGACAGGTTTCCACACAGGCCGGCTCCATGTCGGCCTCGATGCGGTGGGTGCAGTTGTGACACTTGATCGCTTGGTTTGCGACCGGGTCGATGTAGATCGCGCCGTAGGGGCAGACCTCCTTGCAGGCTCCATGGCCCGAGCAGAGGTCGTAATCGACCTGGACCGAGCCGCCCGGCCCCTTGTGCATCGCTCCGCAGGGGCAGGCCTTGATACAGGGGGCGTCCTCGCAGTGCTGGCAGGACATGGGCACCATGATGCGCGCCACGCCCCCCCCCTCCCGGGTGGTGTCGTGGTAGATCGTCTGGCGGATGTAGTGGCCCAGGGGCACGTCGTTCTCCGCCTTGCAAGCCACCTCGCAGCCATGGCAACCAAAGCAGCGACGCACGTCGACGATCCATCCGTAGCGCTTTCCGTCCTCGGGGGCCTGCATGCGTTCGCGCCACTGCTCCTCGGGTAGGAAGAGCCCCTCCAGCTTCCCTGCCTGCGAGCCATCCGGGGCAGACCCCAAGGCTCCCAGCGACGCACCTGCCGTCACAGCCAGGAGCTGCCGCCGATTCGGCCGAAGCTCCTCGGGAGCCATCTCCTCTTCCGGGGTCGGTTTCGGCTTCGTTCCGTCATTCTCCATGGGGGTGAAAGTACAGAGGCCCCGGACTGAGAACAACCGTTCATGACCCCCCGGAGGGGTTGGAATACAGGATCCGCGAAGACGAGAAAAGAGGTGCAACTCCCCCGGACCGGCCGCGGTCTCCAGGGTCCCAAGCGAGGTCGTCGAAGGTGGCGACTCGCGACCCAGCCACACCGATCCCGCCCGAGCCGTGAAGCCTTCCAAGATTCCCCACCCCCTCCCCAGCAC
>JALWOP010000336.1 GCA_027083445.1 Planctomycetota bacterium
CACCGGGACGATCGGGTGGGCTATCGGTGGCCGCGGTATCGCCCCAAGCCCCCTCCCCCTCCGCCGGCGTCGTGGGAGCGCCGCGGCCCGCGGGGGGCTCCTCGAGACCGTCGAGGAGCGCCAGGCCGGCCTCCAAGGCCTCACAGAGGCGTGGATGGTTCTCGAACTTCGCGGCGGTTCGGTCCAGCTCGCCGCGCAGCCGCTCGACCGCATCGAGGAGCCCCTCGCGCTGGGCGTCATCCTCCAGGAGGCCGCTGCGGGCGCGGCCCGCGAGCCGATCGGCCTCGATCTCCAGGCGTCGCACCTCTTCGCGCTCGAGGGGGGAGAGGGCGCCGGAATCGAGCTCCCCCAGAGCGGCGGGGAGTTCCTCTCCGAGGACGGATGAGAGGGCGGAGAGGGTGCCGCTCAAGGCGACCAGAGGATCCTGGGGCCCCGGCCGAGCCTCGAGGGCCAACACCAAAAGGACCATCCCCAAGAGAGGCAGGGCGAGCAGAGCGATCGAATTGGGCAGGGCGGCGGCGAGCACCTGCCGCAGCCGCAGGCGTCGGCGCAGCTCCGCTCCGAGGAGGAGGCCGAGCTGCCCCCCACCGCGCTCCTCGACTTCCCAGGCGCTGACCAGGGCGCCCCGCAGGCGCAGGCGGCGATCGATCCTGCGCGCCACCGCGACCGGAACGGGCCTTTGCTCCAGGAGCCAGGCCGCCCCCATCGGCAGGGCCGCGAGTAGGGCCACCGCCCAGAGTACTCCCCGGCTGTCGACCCCCGAGCGCAGCGCCGCCGCGGCGGCGAAGAGCCCCGCGGCCAGGGCGATCAGCAGGGCCTCGCCGGTGCGCGCCATGCCCACCGCGTGCCACGCGCGGCGTACGAGGGGGCGAACACCGTCCCGCCGACTCATCGGGCTCCCAGGTCGGGCAGCTTCTCCATCAGCCCCTCGGGCAGCTCGGACAGACGTCTCCTGGAGAAGACGAGGAGCACCGGACTCCCCTCGGGGGGCAGGAGCCAGGCGTTGGGTAGCCAGGTGGTCTGGTTCAAGCACTCGGGCAGAGAGGCGGTGATCAGGGTGTTGCCCTGGGGGAAGAAGGAGATGTTGACCAGGTTGCCCTCGACGCCGGCGGCGAAGCCCACCTCCCCTCCCGGACGTTCGAGCATGCGGGATCCGAGGAAGACCCAGCGCTGGCGGCGCATGGCCCGCGAGGAATCGAGGTCGCGAATCAGGTCCTCGACGCGGTAGAGAAACAGTTCCGAACCCTCTTTCCAGGCCGCATAGAGGTAGAAGCCGTCCCCCTCGGGCGGGCGTACGTCCCAGCGACTGGCGCCGGCACGTTGCTCCTCGAGAGTGGGCGCGGGATCCTTCTCGACCCGCTCGGCGTTCTTGCCGGGCTGGACTCCGAGGGTGAGCAGGGCGGTGTTCAAGGCCTGGGCCCAGACCTGTGCATCCTCTGCGTTGGCGGCCTTTTCGCCGACGAGGAAGAGCGCCTCGTGGGCGGCTCCATGGGGCATGGTGGCCAGGTACTCGAGCAGGTCGTCGCGGATGCGAATCGAAGCCGGAATCGCGCAGACCTCGGCATCCAGGTCGAGGTAGACGCCGAGCTTGGCAAACCCCTCGGCAAGGCTCTGCAGGGCTGGATCCTGCTGCTCCGGCGCTGCTTCGATGCCCCCTTCGATCCCTGGCACGGAAGCGCCCCCCGAGCGCGGAGCGACGCCGGTCGAGAGCAGGAATGGGAGGGGGAACAGAAGGCCCAAGGCTCCTGGAAACAACGCCCGGCGGCGGGAGAGGTTCATGCCGGCTCTCCTCCTGTGGGATCGCGCAGGGCTTCGATGTCGACACCGATCTTCTGCAGGGTCTCCCCCACCAGCGTGGCGACCGCCTCGGCGTAGGCGCGAATCTCGAACTGGGCATCCCGTTTCAACCGCTGGTCGAGGAAATGCAGGAGGCCCTGTAGCGAGACGGTCCAGTAGGCCTGGGTATAGAGGTTTTGGGGCAGGCACATGCGCGCGATCTCCTTGGCCACACCGCGTTCGATGCGTGCCTCGTAGAGCTCGAAGGCCCGGCGGCACTCGGCGAGCATGCGCTCGCGTTCACCGGCGTGGTCGAAATCCTCCGGCAGGGGGGCGGAGGCCTGCTTGTTGCCGTGCACGGGATTGGCGCGCATCACGGTCGGAACGTAGAACTCCGGCGCCCACTTGACGTAGCGGCCCGAGACCTCGTTCCACGAGCAGCCCTTGTCGGTGTCGAACATCATGTCGAACACCTCCAGGCGGACCGCCTCGCCATCGACTTCGTAGGTGCGCCAGCCGCTGCCAACCTGATACTTGAAGGCTTGGCGGAAGACGAACAGGGGCGCCTTCCAGTGGAAGGTGAAGAAGGAGTGGCGGTAGGGCGAGGTGTGGCCGTGGGTCCACAGGAAGCGGCACAACTTGCGGTCCCGCTCGTCGAACCCCTCGCGCTGCTTGTCGTAGGAGATGCGCGCGGCATTGACGACTTTGAGGGCCGGGTCCTCCCGCATGCGATCGACCAGAGCCAGGAATCCGATCCCGTCCCCGAGGGTTTCGATCGACCCTGCGGGCCGGCTGAGATCAACCAAGGTCATGGGCCCATCCTAGCCCGCGCCGAGCGGGAACGCCTGCCCGAGCGCGCCCCGGTCGGCCCTTCACCGTTCCAAGGCGGCTTCGAGGGAACGCTGCTCCCAGTGGGCGGCCCGGGAAGCGCCCAGTCGGGTGGCGGCACGCTGCGCCAGCGCACGTGCTCGTTCCCGCTCGCCCGCCGCGAGGGCGAGGCGCGCCGCGCCCTGCAGGCGAGCCGCATCCAGCTCCGCCGCGGGATCGCTACCCGAGGGACGGTCGAAGTGCCCCAGGGCCTCTTCCAAGGCCGAGCGTCCATGGGTGGCCAGCCGCACCTCGCCCCACAGGAAAGCGGCGCGGGCGCGAATCTCGGCGAGGTCTTCCCGCCGAGCCGCCAGACGCAGGGCACGGGCCTGGAGCGCGATACGCCGCCGGTCCCCCTCCCGCGTGCGCGCCTCGCCACCGAAGGCGACCTCGGCCGCGACCGCGAGCCGCGCCGCCAGCTCGAGCTCGGGCGCCTCCTCGGCCAGCCGTTCCAACGCAGCGAGCCACTCACCGTCGAGCCGCCACCAGGGACCGACGCTCTCGAGCCAGAGCGGGAGTTCTCCCCGGCGGGCGGCGAGGGCGCAGGCCTCGAGCGCGAGCCGGCGTGGCGGTCCCGCGTCCTTTGGCTTCTCGCCCCGAAAGCGCGCCTCCAGTCCCTTCTCCGCTCGCCCCACCGCCCGGCCGAGGATCGCCCGCGCCGCCCGGGAGGGCTCGAGCGCCTCGGCCCGCATCAGAGCCAGGGTCAGTTCGCCGAGCCGTTGCTCGAGATTCGCATCCGCTCCAGGGGCGGCGAGCTCCCGCTCGCATTCCCCCCAAGCCCGCTGCAAGAGGGCGATCCCCTCCGGATCGCCGGAGCTTGCCAGTGCACCCGCCAGGACGGCCGCGAGGTCGGGATCTGTGCACTCTTCGAAGGCCGAACGCAGACGGGCCCAATCCTCGCGCTGCACGAGTCCCTCCAGGGCGGCCAGACGTTGGTCGAGACCGCGGCCGGCGTCCCCGAGTACCTGCGCGAGGAGTCGCGCCCCGCCGGGGCGGCTCCCCCGGCCGAGGGCGCGCAGCACGCGGGCGCCCAGTTGGGGATCACAGCCCTCCAGGTCCTGCACGAGGAGCGCCTCGGCGTCGGCGAGCGCCGCGGCCGGATCGCGCGCCTCGAGGATCTGGATCGCCGCCTCGATGCGAGCCCTGCGCTCGATCCCCTCCCCGAGATAGGCGGCGAGGCGGGCGCGTCCCCGCGGGTCACCTCCGAGCAGGGCGCAGCAGGTCTTCGAGAGCTGCGGATCCTCCCGCTGGTCGGTGGCCAGGGGGGGCGGCGCGGCGAGCACCC
>JALWOP010000337.1 GCA_027083445.1 Planctomycetota bacterium
CCCCCACGGCCCCCCCCGGCCGATGGGGCCTTCGACAGGCCAGATGCTGGAGACGATGGCCGATGACGGTGCTCGCGTCATCAAGCGCACCCTGCTCCTGGGTGCGGGGCTGGCCCTCGGCGCCCTCGCTTGGGGTGCCGCCTCGGTCGCATCCCCGGGGGACAACGTCACGGATGGAGCCCCGCACGCGCACCCGCCGTAGGTGCCTCCCGCCCCACGAGAGCCCCTGGTCCCGCCATGCCGGACCAGGGGCCTGTCTCCATGGGGCGGAGAGTTATCCTTTCCCGGTGCGCACCATCGTCGGCTTCCTCGCGGGACTCCTGCTCGTGAACCTACTCTTGGCCCTCAGCATCCGAAGCTGCGGTCAGGGGGAGACGCGCCGCTACCTGCACCTCTCCCAGGGGGTCCCTGAGCTGCAGGCAGCACTCGAGGAGTGGGCGGATGAGGTTCACGCGGCGGAGGATGGGAGCTTGGAAGCGCACCGCGGGGCGGTGCATGCCCTGCTCCAGCCCGCCAACCGAGGCAGCATCCTCGATCTGCGTGCCCCCGAGCCGGCAAGCCTGGATGTCGCCTATCGGCACTTCGCGCAGCTCGACCAGGACGTAAGATCCCCCCTGGAAGGCCCCCGCCGATGACCGCTCCGCTTCGATCCAGCACCCTCACGCTCCTGCTCGCCATCACCGCCGGGGCCTGCGCACCCTCGCCGGGCGATTCGCCCAACGGGGATGCGGTGGGCTCGAACCCAGCCGCCGAGTCCCCCGCTTCCCAGGACGATCCGGCGCCCGCCGATCTTTCCCCCCGGCGCTACGGCTACCGCATCCTCCACACCTATCCCCACGACACCAAGGCCTATACCCAAGGCCTCCTGTGGGATGACGGCTACCTGATCGAGACCACCGGTCGTACGGGGGAGTCCTTTCTGCGCAAGGTCGAGCTCGAGACGGGCAGGGTCGTGCGCTCCACCAAGCTCCCTGGAGCGGAGTTTGGCGAGGGACTGGCCAAGTGGAAGGGGATCTACCTGCAACTGACCTGGAAGGACGGCCAGGCGATCGCCTGGGACGCCAAGACCTTCTCGGAACTCTACCGCTTCGAATACGAAGGGGAAGGCTGGGGGCTCGTCACCGTTGACGACAAGCTCGTCATGAGCGACGGCTCCAGTCAGCTTCAACTCCGCGATCCACGGACCTTCGAACTGCTCGCCGACCGTCCACGTATCGATGTGCAGGCCTACTTCGCCCGGGACAAGCGCTGGGTCTCGGTTCCCGACCTGAATGAGCTCGAGTACATCGACGGCGAGGTGTGGGCAAACATCTATCAGAGTGAACTGATCGCCCGCATCGATCTCGAGAGCGGCCATGTAACCGGCTACATCGACTTCAGCGGCCTGCTCGCCAAGCAGGGAGTGAGCGACCCGCGTCAAGACGTCTTGAACGGGATCGCCTATGACCCCGAGACCGGGCGCATCTTCATCACCGGCAAGTACTGGCCGAACCTCTACGAGATCGAGGTCTTCCCCCTCGAAGACTGACTCGATTCAAGCTCGGTCAGTCCGCAACGCCCACGGGCAGGCGCTCAGAAGGCGAGCAGCATCCCCAAGGCAAGCAGAAGCAGGAGCGAGCTCCAGCCGACGCGTCGGGCCAGCTTGGAACCGGTTGAAAGGTGGCGCAGCCCCACCGCCCAAAGGCTGACCGCACCGGCGAGCACGATGGCGACCGCGTTGACCAGGAACAGGAGCGCCGCCCCCCCCGCGAGCGAGTACTCCCCCACCGCGAGGGCCAGTCCCGAAGTGGCGATCGGCGGCACCAGAGCCGCGGCGATGGCCACCCCCGGTAGGGCGGCGACCAGGCCCGGCCGCGAGGAGGCGTAGGCCGCCGCCAGCCCGGCGACGAAGGCGATCGCCAGGTCGGTCAGATCGGGCCAGCCGCGAGCGGACATCTCGGGTGTCGCCCCGGCGAAGGCGGTGTGCACCAAGCCGGTGACCAAGCCGATCAGAAAGGCGGTCACCACTCCGAGCACGACCGTGCGCAGGGCGCGCCGCGCCAGGTGGTCGTTGCCCTGCACCAGCGCCAGGCCAAGCCCCAGGATCGGCGTCATGAGCGGCGCGACGAGCATGGCGCCGATGATGACCGCCGAGGAGTTCTGGACCAAACCCAGGGCGGCGATGAGGGTCGCCAGACTCATCAGGGCCACGAAATCGAAGTTCCAGGACGAGCTCGACTGCACCCGCTCGACCAGACCGAGCCGTTCCTCCCGATGGAGTTGCGGAACAGTGCGCTGCAGGATCGCTTCGACGCGGCGCCCAAAGCGGCTACCCAGGGGCAGGGGCGCGCGACACAGGCCGACCGTGGCCGTGGTGCACTGCCGCAGGACCCTCTGGCCGACCGTTCTGCCGAAGCGCAGGCCGATGGCGCTGCGCTTGGCCGCCCCCAGCAACACCAGCTCCGTGCCCCGCTTCCGGGCCAATTCGGCAACGGCGGGAGCACGGTGCTCGGCGACGACCACCGCACGCCCTATCCGATCACGCTCATCCCCCAGGGCGTGGCGCACATGCCGATCGAGGATGCGGCGACCGATGCGCTCCGCCTCCCACCCGACGGGGGGTTCGATGTAGAGGGCGTCGACCGGCTCGACCCCGGCCCGGACCAGGTCGAGCCCCACCCGCAGCGCCGTGCGCGCGTGGGGACCGGAGGCGACCGCGACCAGAACGCCGCCCTCCACCTGCCCTTCCTCTTGCGCGTGAGCATCCCCGCGCTCCTCCTGCCGTTCTTCTTCAAGCTGCTCGGCTTCTTCAGGCTGCTCGGCACCGAAGAGTGCGATGAAGACGCAGGGAGCATCCCGCATCAAGCGACGGCGGCGCTCCGCCGCCCGATCGTCTCCCCGGCGCTGCTGTACGAAGACGAGCAGACCGCAGTCCTCGCGGTGGGCCAACTCCAGGACGGCGCGAATCGGATCCTTGCCCTCGAGTCGACCCCTCTCGACGCCCTCGGGCAGATCCTCCTCCCCCGCCGCCTCCTCCGAACCGACGAGCATGACCGGCTGCCCCGCCGCCAGCGCGATGCGCAGGGCCCAGGAACACTCGGCGGGAGCCCCCTCGTCGAAGAGCACCAGGGTCGTCACGGCAGAAGGATCCCCGCCGGAGGATCGTCGAGGGCCAGGAAGGCCCGTACCAGTGCCTCGCGGCGAGGTGGGTCGAAGCCGCGGGCTAGGAGCAGCACGGGTAGCCCCTCCTCCCGGCCCCAGGCGCGGGCCCGGGTCAGGGCGCCCCGCAGTCGCGATCGCAGGCTATCGGGGTCGGCGGAGGGCGGCGGCACCGGTTCCAGCAGGGCTACGTCGAGCTGGTCCCAGAAGCCGACCGTCTCCAGCCGCGGACCCTGGGGCAGGGCCAAGCCGATTGGACCGTCGAAGCACTCGCGCGCCGCGGCGATCACCGCCGCCCAACCTTCGGCGCGGGCGGCGCGACGCTCGGCACCGCCGGGGTCCTCCTCTCCTTCTCCCTTCCAGAGGGTCGCGGCGGCCCGCGGAGAGGCCTCTCCGATGACGAAGAGATCCGCCTGCCCGGCCTGCGCCAGGCGCCCCACCTCGCGCACCGCTTTCGTCAAGGCTTCGAAGTGTTCGCGCCACTCGCCTGCGGTGGTGAGCACTCGGTCGGCGTCGAAGGTGCCCGAGGGGGAGGCGAGCAGGTTGACCTGCACGGCGACGCGACGCCCCTCGGAGTGGGCACGTCGAATGGCGAACAAGAGGGCTGCATCCCCGCCCAGGGTGAGGTCGTCATGACGCCAGAGACCCACGCCACCGGGGCCCTCGCGGGCGGGGACGTAGGCCTCGACCCAGGCGGCATCCGTGCCCCAGTGCGGATCAGTCTCCGGCGAGGGGGCGGCGGCTCTTTCAGG
>JALWOP010000338.1 GCA_027083445.1 Planctomycetota bacterium
CCCCAAGACGACCACCCCCTCCCCCCACCATGTGGCGCTTCGCGACGGGACGATCCAGCTGACGCCCCATGATGGCGGCAGACGCACCGCGCTCACCCTGGCGGCGGGAGACCGGGAGGTCCACGCCGAACTCGCACCCGAACATATCGTCGCGCTCGTGCAGGCCCTCTGCCTGTGCGTGGGGCTTGACCCCGAGGACGGAGCGCACGACGGAGCCCTCCTTGCGTAGGAGGGCTCGGGCGTCGGCTCCTACGCCATGATGTTGAGCGCGGGCACGTCGTGGAGCCCAAGCTCGGCGCAGCGTGCGTCGAACAGCTCCTCGGACGAGCAGATCCCGTGGGCCACCGCGAAGTACTTGATCTTGTGCAGGTCGACGACGCGGTACCACTGGTTGTGGCCCCCCACGACCTTGCGGGCGCGGCGGGGGCAGATCCCGCCGAGGGCCTTTTCCACGGAGCCGATGGCCGGGATCCGCTTGGCATCCTGGTAGCGGTCCCAGAGGTTGTGGATCTGGGCCGCGGTGAGGAGCACGCGGGAGGACCCGTCGCGGGCGACGTCCACGACAGGGCCCCCAGCGGGCAGGTCGTGGGGAGGGGTCTCGAGAAGCCACCTGGCGATCCACTCGCTCACGAGGCTGCGCAGACCGGTGCCCGCCATGAGGGAGAGCGTCAGCTCGGAGTCCTGCAGACCCTCCACGAGGAAGCGCCCCCCCGGGGTCACCTCCCGGTTGCGGGCGAGGTACAGCGAGAACTCGGCCACGTCGTCACCCTTGAAGAACGACTGGGCGAGTCGGGGGTTGCTGCGGATCTCCGCGAGGACCTTTCGCGGCTCGGCGTAGGAGGAGGGGACCCGGATGCACAGGAACCGCTCTACGAGGGCGCTGATCGCGTCGTTCGTGAGGTCGGCGGAGTCGGGCACCAGCGCGCCGTGCAGGTCGTTGAGCGCGACGACCAGGCGCACGCAGCCCTTCACCGTGGCGTCAGGAATCGTCTTGCGCTTGAGCGTGGTGGAGCGGCGCGCGAGCATCGAGCGCAGCGCGGCGGTGTCGGGGTTCCCGCGGCGGTCTTGCGGCACCTGCTCGTCCGCCAGGAGCAGCGGACACCCGTCCTCGACGATCAGGCTGTTCCACTTCTCAGCGACGTCCTCAAGCGGCGTGGCGCCGCCTCCCGGGATCCACAGGCGAGCCAGGGCATCCGCCATAAAGCTCTTGCCCGACTGGGGCTGCCCATACAGCACCAGCGCTGCGCAGGGGTCTTCGATCTTGGAGCAGCACGCGACCCAGTCGAGGATCTTCTCTTGGAGCATCGGATCCGGTGTGAGCGAGCGCAGCCACGCCTCGACGTGGGGATGGTACTCGGGCCGGAGGTCCTGGCGTAGCGGGTGCCGGGGCGCCTCGACCAGGACATGGGCCACCTGGTCGAACTGCGAGTGCTGGACGGTCAAGTTGATCTCGACGTGCCGCGCGATGGTCCCATAGCGCTCGGCGATCTCGCGAGCAGTCAGCGGCACCACCTCTCCGGACTTCGTGGTGCGAGTCAGGTCGAGCTGGGCGGGGGCCAAGCAGATCCGCGCGGCGTTGAGGGCCTCGGATTCCCCGTGCGGCCGCGTGTAGCGGCCTGCCACGAAGTAGTAGAAGTTCCGGTGGTACTGGACGACCCACCGCTTGCGGAACTCCTCGCGCCCGACGCCAGCCTCCTTGCAGAACTCCGCGATCTCCTCCTGGGTGTACGGTGTGTCCCTTTGGATCCCCACCATGCGGAAAGCGTCGTAGATCTTCATGCGCTCGCCCTCCCGCTGGTCCATCTTGGCTCGGGCCCTGCGCTTGAGCTCGAGGGACTGCTCGTGCTTGAAGGTCTGGGCGAACCAGTCGCGCGTCACGTCGCGGTGGCCTGCTTTGCAGGTGGAGGCGAGGCTCGGGCCCAGCAGGTCGGCGAGCTGTTGCGGGTGCACCGACGGGAACGCCCGAGCACAGGCCCGGGCGATCTCCGTGTAGACCTGCTCCGGGTTCACGCTGATCGCCTCGCCTTCGATAGCGCGCTCGAGCCAGCGTCCCGCGGGCCCTGCGTCGCGCTTCTTCCCGAGTGCGCGGGCTAGGTCCTTGAGGTGCTTGACCGTGACGACGTCGGTTTTGCCTCGCGACGCTACGCGCCAGCCTCGGGGCAGCTTGCGGTAGCGCTCGGCGTTGGCCAGCTTCTTGCGCAGGTCCCCTTCCGACCACGGGGGCGCGCAGCGCTGGTTGTACGCGAGGAGCACGGGCCAGAAGGTGTCCGCGTCAAGGCCGAAGTCGCCGCCGACCATCGCAGCCCGGAGGGTTCGAGCGTCCCCACCGCGGCCTTCGACAGCTGGCGGATAGGATCCGAGGAACTCCTCGCACATGCGCAAGCGTTCGTCCACAGGGATCGCGTCAAGGACAGCGCTATCGACTTGCGGCACGAACCTCGGGGCGCTCTCAGGTACCTTCGCATGGCGCAGGAGGAGGTCGATGTTCAGCGCTTTACCTGTGGGGTTGACGTGACGCGTGAACGCGACGGAGCGGTAGGCCGGAGGCGTCGACGGCAGGAAGTAAATGTGGCTCGCGTCAAGGCACGCCGGGTCCGCGATCCACCCGGTCAGTTCGTTGAGGCCGTGCCACACCCGATCCCACTCGTCGGGCTCCACAGCGCGCGAGAACGGCACGACCACGCGGCACTTGTACTTGCCAGCCTCGAGGCCGGCGCCATGCCCGTGCGTCGAGTGGACGACGAGCTCCAGGCCGAGGTCCTGCGCGAGCGTCTGCACAGCCTGGACGACCTGGTCCTTCGAGGCCTTGTCGATATCGAGCACGCCGAACGACACCGACATCACCGCCTCTTTGCTCCGCGGGGAGCCCTCGGCAAACACCGCCGGGCTGTACAGCCCGACGTCTCGCTTGCTGCTGGTGACCTTGATCTCGGAGAGGGCCTCCACCAGGGCGCTCCAGCCTCGGCAGAGCGTCGGGCGCGGGTCGTGGAGCTGAGAGAACGTGGAGAAGGGCAGATCGCGCGCGGTCATCACCTGGGCAGCACCTCGGGTTAGGGGGGACAAAGGTCTCAAAAATGAGACTTTCGTGCACAAGTTGTGCACGTTTGACTCCTGGGGGAGACTGTTGTACACCTTGCCCCGTGGACGCACCACCCCGAATCTCCGTCCCGGCCGACTGCTCGAGCCTCCCTTGGTTCGAGCGGGCCCTCCTGCTGACCCTGTGGGTTCACGCAGATCGCGCTGGCGTCGTGGCCTTCGGCGACGACGGGCGCGTGGAGGTCGCCGTGGCCGTGGCCGTCGGTTGTCCCGACTCCGAGCGAGTCGCCCAGGCGCTCGCGACCCTGCGCAGCCTCAAGAGGATCTCCATCGACGAGGAGGCCCGCGCCGTGGTTCTCACGGGCTACCACGAGGTGCAGTACGGGTCGGTCCCTCGAGCGCAGGTACGGGCCGCGTCCCGCGCAAAGCACCGCGACACCCTCGAAGCTGTGGAGCGCGGCGTCATCGAGCCCCCCTGGTGGCTCGTCGCGCGTGCCGCCGGATGATCCTCCGACATCAACACGAACCAACACTCACACCAACACTCACACCAACACGAACCGACCCGGAGCAGAGAAACACCAGCAGGGCCCGCCCCTCGGCAAGTAGCTGAGGGAGATTGAGATCAACAGCGCGACGCCGTGCGGGCGTGGTCTTGCGCCAGCATGGAGAGAAACATGAGCCTCCTCGATGAGATGAAGAAAGCGGGCGCCCAGCCCCAGAGCGACACCTATCAGCCGGTTCTCGGCCCCCCCGAGGGCGCTGCGGACGACAACCCCTTCGCGCTCGAGCCCGAGGTCGCCCCGGCCCCGTCTCGGGCCCCCCAGACTTCCCCCG